>JBGPNZ010000162.1:0-5386 GCA_041487795.1 Nitrospiraceae bacterium | reverse complement strand
GTTCACGCGCGTAACAATTAACGAATAACGGGAGCCAGGTTATGGATATGGAAAAAACCAAGCTTGAATTGGCCGTAGGCGTGTTCGTGCTCATTGGACTTGTCTGCCTCGGCTATCTCTCGATCAAACTCGGCAAGCTGGAAGTCATCGGCGGACATCTGTATCACGTCGACGCCGAGTTCGACACCGTGTCGGGATTGCGCCCGGGGGCCACGATCGAAATCGCCGGGGTGGAGGTCGGACGGGTGAAAGCCATCCGGCTCAAGGAGGACCGCGCGGTGGCGACCTTCGCCATCAACGACAGCATTAAACTGTATGATGACACGATTGCCTCGGTAAAGACGCGCGGCATCATCGGCGAAAAATTCGTGTCGCTGTCGCCCGGAGGCGGAGGGGCCGAGCTGAAGCCGGGCAACAAGATCAGAGACACGGAGTCGGGGTTGGACCTGGAAGAATTAGTCAGTCAGTACGTGCACGGCAAGGTGAAGTGAGCCACGCGTCGCGCGTTGAGCCGTGCAAAGAACGAGGATAGGAGCGATTATGCCATCTGCGATCAGACGATATCTTCAGACCCAGTCCGGCAGGATGTCTGTCGGAGTGAGTGTGGCCGTACTGCTCTGGACGGTGTGGAGCGCGACGCCGCTGCTGGCCGGAGGAGTTCCCACGGAGGCCCTCAAAGGCACGATCAACGAGGTCCTTCGCATTCTCTCTGACCCGAACATGAAAAAGCCGGACCGGGCCCAGGAGCGCCGGAAACTGCTGGAGAAGGTCGTGGGCGACCGGTTCAATTACGAGGAGATGGCCAAACGGACGCTGGCGGCACAGTGGCAGAAACTAAACGACAAGGAGCGTGCCGAATTCGTCAATCTGTTCATGAAGCTCTTGACCAATTCGTATGCCGACAAGGTCGAAGGGTATTCGGGCGAGCAAATGCACTATCTGAACGAACGGCTGGAGGGGGACTATGCCGAGGTTCGGACGAAGGCAATATCCGGGAAAGCTGAAATCCCCTTGGATTATCGCCTGCTCAGCAAAGGCGGGGACTGGCGGGTCTATGACGTGGTGGTCGATGGCGTGAGTCTGGTGAGCAATTACCGGGGGCAGTTCGCCAAGATCATCCGGACGTCCGGATACGACGATCTTGTCAAGCAACTGCGGGAGAAGTCCGACCAGTTCGTGAAACTGAAAACCTCTCCTGAGAAAGAATAAGGCGCGCTCCCGTCTCATGCGATGAAGATGGCTTCTTTCCGCCTCGTCCTGATCCTGGCTGCCCTGCTTGTGCTGAGGGCGTGGATCTCCGTCGATCGGGTCTGCGCGGACACGACGTACTTCCCCGTTCCGAGCGCCTCCACCACGCGTAACGACGGCAATGATGCCGGCCTGATCGTCCCGATTCTGGTGACCGACGAGGACGGCGAGCTGAAGTATCTCCATGCGCCGATGCTCATCCACAACTCCTACCTCGGCGTACGCGGCACGTACAATTTGTTCAAGTACGATCCGGGCGGACGCCAGACGCGATTCCAGGCGTCTGTTACCGAACGGATCGAGCGCAAGCTGGTCTTCAGTTATCTGGATCCGGCGTTGGCCGACGGCCGGTATGCGTTCACTGTCGGCGCGTCGTTCTTCAAGAACGCCACGTCGCGGTTCTTCGGAATCAGCCAAAAGACCAAGGAGGAGGATGAAACCAATTACACCGCGCGCGAATTCCGCGCGAACTGGAAACTCGGTGCCTATCTCAACGAAGTGACACAGATCGCAGTCGGCCAACGCTATCGGGAAGTCCGCATTCAGCGTGGAGGGGCCAGGGCACTGCCCTATACGATGGAAACGCCTCTCCGTGTTGCCAACGGTATGCTGGGCGCGGCTATCCTGGGGCACCGGATCACGTTCCATTACGACACGCGCGACAACTTGATTTCACCGACCGTCGGCACCCAGGTGACCGCTTATGTCGAGCTGAATCAGAACTTCCGTAACGGGGACAATCCGGTCTACAGCCGGACAGAGCTTGAGATCAAAAAAATGTTCCCGAGCGAGTCGAAGCAGATGATCCTGGTGGTCCGAGGCAACCTGCAAACAACCCACGGCTTTGAGGTTCCCTTTTACGAGCGCAGTTCCCTGGGGGGTCAGAATAATCTGCGTGGGTACGGGGTGGACCGGTTTATTGACGATCACTTGGTGTCGTTCAACGTCGAGCAGCGTATCCACGTGCTGCGGACGCGCGTGGCTAACGTCATGGCCGAATTTGAGGTGGCGCCGTTCATCGATGTGGGCAAGACGTTCAACACCTTCAAGAAACGCCAGTTCAAGGACTATGAGGCGACGCCAGGAATCGGATTCCGGGCCGTGGTTCGCCCCGGCACCGTCGGCCGCATTGACTATGGTTATAGTAAGGAGGGGGGAGCGGTGTACGCCGGGCTGGACTACCCATTCTAAAAGGAGCTTATGCAATCGCAAGTGCTTGACAGCTCAAGGAATTCTATGGGAAACTATGGCCAGTTTCCGCAAGATTTCTGCGCGCAGAAGGTTCCAGGTACGCGTCCAGCTTTTACCTCGAACAGAGAAGCGTATTACCGAAGGAGTAGAGGTTATGTCATTGCTGAAAACTATCAATAGTCCCGCTGATTTGAAGCGGATGCCGCCGGAGCAGTTCCCGGCCCTGTGCCAGGAAATTCGAGAGCAGATCGTGTCCGTCGTGTCCAACGTCGGCGGGCATCTCGCGTCCAACCTGGGCGTCATCGAGCTGACGGTGGCGATGCATTATCTGCTCGATACGCCGAAGGATAAAATTGTCTGGGATACCAGCAATCAGGCGTACGCTCACAAACTGCTGACCGGCCGTCGGGAGCAGTTTCATACGCTACGGCAGTCCGGCGGGTTGAGCGGCTTCTGCAAACGGGAAGAGAGCGTCTACGACACGTTCAATGCCGGCCATGCGGGCACCGGCGTGTCAGCCGCCTACGGGATGGCGGAGGCGCGCGATCAAAAGGGCGAACACCACAAAGTGGTCTGCGTGGTCGGTGACGGCGCGATGACGGCCGGCATGACGCTTGAAGGCATGCACCACGCGGGCGGCACCAAGCGGGACTTTCTGGTGGTCTTGAACGACAACCAGATGTCGATTTCGAAAAACGTCGGCGCGATCTCGGCCTACCTCAACCGCACCTTCACCGGCGAGTTCTTTATCAAGATGAAAGAGGAGGCCCGGCATTTGCTGCGCTCGATTCCGCATATCGGCCCGGATGTGCAGAAAATGGCCCATCGAGCGGAGGAATTGGCCAAGGGTTTGATTCTGCCGGGGCTGCTTTTCGAGGAACTCGGATTCCAGTATGTCGGCCCGATCGACGGACACAATTTTGAGCATCTGCTGCCGATTCTTGACCACGTGCTCAAGCTCAAAGGTCCCACGCTGCTGCACGTGATCACCAAGAAGGGGCTTGGCTACGAGCCGGCGGAAAAGAGTCCTGTCTGGTTCCATGCCTGTCCGGCTTTTGTGCGCGAGACCGGCGAGCCGGCGAAGAAGCCGTCGCGCCCCAGCTACACGGCGCACGCAATCGACGCGTTGACGAAGATGGCCCGTCAGGACAAGAGGGTCGTGGCAATCACCGCAGCCATGTGCGAAGGCACGGGCCTCACGGGGTTCGAGAAGGAATTTCCGGACCGGCTCTATGACGTGGGCATCGCCGAGCAGCATGCGGTCACGTTTGCGGCTGGATTGGCGGCGCAGGGCATGAAGCCGGCGGTCTGCATGTATGCGACGTTCCTGCAGCGCGCCTACGACCAGATCGTGCACGATGTGGCGACGCAGAACCTGCCGGTCGCGTTCCTGATCGATCGCGGCGGGCTTGTCGCGGAAGACGGCACCACGCACCACGGCGCGTTCGATTATGCGTATCTGCGGCACGTGCCGAACATGGTGGTCATGGCGCCGAAGGACGAAAACGAATTGCAGCACATGGTGAAGACCTCGCTGAGCCACGACGGGCCGGTTTCCGTGCGCTATCCGCGCGGCGCCTGCCTCGGCGTGCCGATGGATCAGGAGATGAAGGTCCTTCCGGTCGGCAAGGGCGAACTGCTGCGGGACGGGACCGATATTGCGATCGTGGCGATCGGCGTCACGGTATGGCATGCGGTCAAGGCGGCCGAGCGGCTGGAGCAGGAAGGCGTTTCTGTTGCGGTGATCAACGCGCGATTCGTGAAGCCGCTGGATCATGAATTGATCGGCCAGGTGGCCAGGCATGTCCGGTGCGTGCTGACGGTGGAGGAAGGCGCCAAGATGGGCGGCTTCGGTTCGGCGGTATTGGAGTCGTTGGCGGAGCAGGGCATCACGAACGTACCGACGAAGCTGATGGGCTTGCCGGATTGGTACATTGAACAGGGGCCGCAAGATCTCCTCCGCGAGAAGTACGGACTGACGGCTGAGGGAATCTATCAGGAGGCCAAGACGCTGTGGACGAAGGTTTCGGCTGGACTCGACGCTCAGCCGGTAAGCGGCGATCGTCCTCGCGCCAGGCAGGGGCAGCGCGCGGCGTTCCCTGGTTTGAAAGGCGCTGACGGGGACGAGCAGGGCAGCTAAAACAATGTCGTAAAGTCAAAAAGTCTGAAAGTCCAAAAGTCTCTACGAAGACTTTATGACGTGATGACATTCGGACTTTTCGACGACATGTAAGGTCATGCTGAACATCGTTTAGCCATGCACATCACGCGTCGCAAGACACGCCAAATCAAGGTCGGAAAAATCAAGATCGGGGGCGACGCCCCCATTTCCGTCCAATCCATGTGTTCGACCGACACGCGGAACGTCAAAGCGACGGTCGAGCAGATTCACCAACTTGAAGCGGTCGGTTGCGAAGTGATCCGCGTGGCGGTGCCGGATATGGATTCGGCGGCGGCGCTTCCCAAGATCAAAGCGCAGATGACCGTGCCGCTGATCGCCGATATTCACTTCGATCATCGCCTTGCCCTGGAAGCCGCCAAGGTCGTGGATTGCGTGCGGATCAACCCTGGTAACATCGGCGCCTGGTGGAAGGTGCAGGAGGTCATCAAGGCCGTCAACGAGCGTGGTATCCCACTCCGGATCGGCGTAAACGGCGGTTCGCTCGAGCGGCCGTTGCTGGATAAATATGGATGGCCCAGCCCCGAGGCCCTGGCCGAGTCCGCGCTGAACGCGGTGCACGCGCTCGAGGATGAAGGCTTCACCAATCTGAAGGTGTCGCTCAAGGCCTCCGACGTAAAACACGCGGTCGATGCCTACTGGATCTTCGCAATGCAGTCGAACTACCCGCTGCACATCGGGATTACGGAAGCGGGGACGGCGATGACCGGCGCGGTCAAGTCTGCGATCGGGCTCGGCTGGCTGCTGTCGCAGGGGATCGGCGATACG
>JBGPNZ010000161.1:0-5394 GCA_041487795.1 Nitrospiraceae bacterium | reverse complement strand
TTGCGTCCGTGCGCACGGGATGGACTCCATCGTTCAGCGACGACGTGGCGGAGCGGATATACGCCAGCGTGTCCTGCCACCAGTTTTCGGCGAAGTAGGAGTCGGCGTTGTGAAGAGAGTCGAAAATCAAGAGAGGATCACCTTAGGTGTTTATCCGCCAGCATCAATTACGGTAACGCGATGATGAGCCGGCGGTTCAACGGAATCAAGAAATTTGAGCACAAATTGGGCATGGTTTTTTGGTATCTACCAGTCCTTGAATCGAGCTTACTGGTTCTTGTATAGTGAGGCCACACAGGGGATGGAGTCCCCCGGAGAACCGCCTGGCCAGGCTGATGACTCCTGAGCTGCCGATAATCGGAGCGAGGGAGTTGTCACTTATAACGTGACAACCGCTGCCAGGCGGTTTTTTTGTGCCTTCAACAAAACGGAGGACTCTGTATGGAACACATCTTTCTGACCGCGTCTCTGTGGCTTGCCGTTGCCGTCCTGTCCGCCCTTATCGCCAATCGGCTCGACCTCTCGATCGCGTTGGTGGAAATCTGCGCCGGCGTCGTGTGCGCGTACGCCGCGGGGTGGTTTGAGCTCGGGGATGTGCTGGTCGCACATTCTGAGTGGGTGCGGTTTCTCGCCTCTGCCGGTGCCGTCGTCCTGACTTTCCTGGCCGGCGCCGAACTGGATCCCGACGTCCTGCGATCCAAATTGGCCGAGGTCAACACCGTGGGGCTCGTTGGGTTCCTTGCGCCGTTTCTCGGGTGTGCCGCCCTCGCGTTTTATGGGCTGGGATGGAGCGCCGATGCAAGTTGGCTGTGCGGGGTGGCGCTCTCGACCACCTCCATGGCGGTGGTCTACGCCGTCATGCTCGAAACCGGCTTCAATAAGACGGAGTTCGGGAAAGGTATTCTCGGGGCCTGCTTCGTCAACGACCTGGCCACGGTGATCGTCCTCGGCCTGCTGTTCGCGCCGTTCACCTATAAGACCGTCGTATTCGTCGCGGTCAGCGCCGTGGTCCTGATCTCGTTGCCGACCCTGACCGGCTGGCTCACCCAGAAGTATGCCCACCGCACGGCCGCCATCAGAACGAAATGGGTGGTGCTGGTGCTCTTTGGATTGGGCACGCTGGCCCTGTGGTCGGGCAGCGAAGCCGTGCTGCCGGCCTATCTGGTCGGCATGGCGCTGGCCGGCAATGCCGCGAGAGATGTCCAGTGGATTTACCGGCTCCGGACGCTCACCATCGGCTTTCTCACGCCGTTTTATTTTATTCGCGCCGGCACGCTCGTCTCAGTGCCGGCCTTGCTGACGGCCCCGGCGGTTTTCCTCGCGCTCCTGGGGGCAAAAGTGGCGGCAAAAATCTTCGGGCTCTATCCCGTGATCGGCCTCTTCAGGCAGGAGCGCAAGGAACGCTGGTACTACACGCTGATGATGTCGACCGGGTTGACCTTCGGGACTATCTCGGCGCTCTATGGACTCGCCCATGGCATCGTCACGCAGGAACAATATTCTTTCCTGGTCGCAGCCGTGATCGCCAGTGCCGTGGTGCCCACCGCGATCGCCGGTCTGGCATTTGTCCCATCGCATCTTTTGCAGGAGGCCACTCAGCCAGGTCAACCGGTCAAGTCGTTGAATAGTTTCAGCGACGAAGGCTAGGCGAGGGAAGAGGGAGATATCGGATAAAACAGGTTTCTGCGTTGGTGTTTACCCCTGATTGACGCTGCCGCCTGGCGGTGGTAGCATGAATATATAGTTCTGTTAGGTGATGGAGTTCACCTAAAACTGCTGCAGGCGGTAAGCCGCCTCGGCTGATAACTCCTGCCACATAGGTCGTGGTAGGAGTTTTTTTATACATAAACTCCTACCGGTCCCATAGCGGTAGGAGTTTTTTCTTTTGGTCTAGTTTCAATTCCAACTCATGGCGAACAAAACGGTAGCTCCGGGCTTCGATGCAACGATGAGCAATCCCTCACAGAATCGGATCGCCAAGTTCCCTCCTGTGCTTGGATTTGTTCGAGGCTGTGGGGCTCGCTCCGCGAGGCAGGATTTCCCTGCTTCGCAGGGCCTCGTCGTAATATAAAAATGCCGTGTATGGCAGCTCCATGGAATCGACGTTGCCGCCAGTCATGCTGAATGATGCGCAACGAATGAATCTCGGCATCGTGATGCGCATGCTCGAAGAGAAAATGCGTGCGATCGAAGCCAGGCTGGCCCGTCCGGAAGAGCGGGCGCTGACCTTCGAGGTCCAGAACGACATCCCTCCAGATACGGCGCAGGCGCTGAGAGAGAGGATCGTCGAGGTCTATGCTCTGATCGAAACGCTCCGTGACCGCCTCGCGTTGCCGCTGGACGTCAAGTCGGCAAGCAGAGACGTTCTCACCGGCTTGATGCCGCTCTGGGTGGTTTTACAAGAGTCCACAAGCAAACGGTTACTGCGTTATGGAGAGGTCGATCCTTCCCTCGCGTCCATTCTCGACTCGAAGATCGAAGCGATGGCGAGGCTGATGGTCGAGATGGACGACACCGTCCGGGATGGTTCCCCCTTGATGTCCTTGAACGGTGTGGAAAAAAGGCCAGGGTGAGGCGGAATTAACTACGCGTAGCTAGCCCAGCGAGGTCCGCCGAAGGCTTTTTGCCGCGAGAAAGGAGGGAGGCATGAAGAGCACAATTGTCAGAATCATCCTATCGGTTGCAATGGTATGGGGCTGCCTGTTTCAGGGATTCGACGACATGTCCGTGTCGAACAGTGGTTCGGGGGTTGCCCTCGCTGCCGACAGTTTGAATATCGAAGGGCTGCCCGGCGATCCCCGGCAATTTCGGAGCCAGGTTGGTCAAATTCTCACCAAGGCTGACAGTCTGATCAAAAAGCTGAAAGCCAATCCGTCGACCCAGACCATCGCGCTGGATTTGATGCAAACGCGGGACAATATCCTGCGAGAGATTGTGAAGATGGAGGGAGCGCCGGGTGATGCGAAGTGGACTGCGCAGGAGATGAAGGAGAGCGTGCAGGCCATGCTCAAACTGTTGAAGGAGCAATACGATAAGGCCGCTGGAACGGCCGTGTAACGAGCGGACCCTCGTCGGGAGGACCGTGGTCGCCATTTCAAATCACAAAGAAGAACTGGTCGGCCGGAACAGGATTGTGAACACCGTGCTCGACCACATCCGTGACGGCAGGTCGGCATTTCTGGTGGGCGCCGCCGGTATCGGGAAGACCGCCATTCTCCTTGCCGTGGCCGGCCACGCCCGTGCGCATGGCAGCGCGCGCGAGTTGATCTACTGCGGGAAAACGACCACGTTAAAGATCGCGCTGCAATGCCTGGCTGGGCAACTGCTTGCACGGGATGCGGTTTGTGCTGTTCCCGACATGCAAAGACAACGGCCGATCCCATCCGACGAACAGGTCGCAATTCCTCGGAACCTCGGCATGCTGACGGTCAGGAGGCTGCGACGGATCGTGATGTCCAGGCTGAGCGGACATCACGCCGTGCTGTTCGACCATGTGCAACCGGTACGGCCTGCCTGCGCCGCGCTGATGGAGCACCTCGTGGAAAACCGGGGGATTCCGATCATCGCTGCCGTCCGCCCCTCATACCCGCATGACATTGGAAAGTTGTGGTACGTGGGTACGACGTTCGCCACGATCAAAGTCCCCGAGTTGCGCCCTTCCGAAGCCCGGCGGCTCATCGAGCGCACGCTCGACAGAGAGCGTATCCGCCTTCCGGACCGCGAAGCCTTCATCACGAAATTGGTTTCGCTGGCCAAAAGCAATCCGCGCACGATCGTCCGCATCTGCGAACTCGCCCGATCGCCACGATACCAAACGGGTGGACGGACGAACTTTCGCTTGTTGCTGCTTGATCTCAGAATTGATGATCTCCAGGATCACATCGAGGCGGAAGCCCGGATTCCGCTTCGCGGGCCCGTGCCCTATCATCCCTAATCGAAGGACCGTGATGGAACTCACGTGGCAGATTGCGGCAATCTGGATCGGCACGGCCCTTCTGGTCAGGCTGTCGCCATGCACCATGTTGGTCGTGGAGTAATGAAGAACGTCCGACTAATTGCTCGTCGCGTGGTCCTTCTCCTCATCCTTCCGGTTGTAGTGCCGCTAGGATACTTCGGCTATCTGCAGGGACAGGGCAACTTCAGCGTCGTGTCCGAAGGGCGGCTCTACCGGTCGGCTCAGTTGAGCCATTCCGATCTTCTCCGCCTTCTATCTGAATACGGCATTCGCAGCATCGTAAATCTCAGAGGGCAAAATGTCGGGTCCGGCTGGTATCAGGATGAACTAGCTGCAGCGAAGGCGCTAGGTGCCGCTCATTATGACTACGGACTCTCGGCAAACTATGATGTTGATGAAGCGGCTCTCGATGAAATTCTGAACACCCTCGCAACGGCGCCTAAGCCGATTCTGATTCACTGCAAGGCTGGCGCAGATCGCACGTCCTTGATTGCAGCAGTATACCTTTTTGCCATTGAAGGGAAATCCGCTGAAGAGGCAAGCCGTCAATTGTCCGTTCTGTACGGCCATTTCCCATATCTCATGAGCTCTACCGATGCGATGGATCGTAGTTTTTGGCACTACGTTGACGTGCATCGAACACGGATAAGCGGAGAAAAGAGCTGATACATGGCCGATAAAAGTCTCTTGGTCGAATCAAGGGAAGGTTGGCGTCTTCCCCGCCAGGTCTGGGTGGCCGGATGGGTCAGCTTCTTCATGGATGTCAGTTCCGAGATGGTCTATCCCCTGGTGCCCTTGTTTCTGACCTCCTCGCTGGGAGCCAGCAAGTCCATCGTGGGATTGATCGAGGGGATCGCCGAGTCCTCCGCGAGCGTGCTCAATTTGTTCTCGGGCACCATTGCCGATCGGCTTGGTAAGAACAAGCTGCTGATGGGGTTCGGCTACGGGCTCTCTGCCGCCTCTCGTCCGGTCCTTGCCGTCGCGAGTAGCTGGGGGGTGGTCTTGACGGCCCGACTGACAGACCGAACGGGAAAAGGAATCAGGACTGCGCCTCGGGATGCGATCATCGCGGGATCCACTCCACCGGAGCGATTGGGCCTCGCGTTCGGTTTCCATCGGGCGCTGGATCAGGCAGGAGCCGTCGTCGGGCCGGCGGTCGCTCTTGCGATACTGGCCGTGTGGGCTGCCGACTATCGCCTGGTTTTTTGGCTGTCCGTCGTGCCGGGTGTGTTGGCCGTCGCCCTGATCGTGTGGTTCATCGAAGCGGACGGTACGGCCCGCCCGGGGAAAACGATGGGTATACGGTCGCTCCGAGGTTTCGACGCGTGCTTCTGGGAATTTATCCTGATCGTCGGTTTGTTCTCGCTCGGCAATTCCAGCAATGTTTTTCTGATTCTCAGGGCGGAACAGGTCGGGACGAGCCCGGCGTGGATCTCCGG
>JBGPNZ010000160.1:0-5411 GCA_041487795.1 Nitrospiraceae bacterium | reverse complement strand
GTGTGCTTCAGGTCGGCGCGCCTCAGGACATCTATAATGCACCTGCGTCCCTGTTCGTCGCCGAATTCATCGGCCTGTCGAATCGTCTGGACGGCCGCATTGCCGCCGTGGAGGGGACGCGCTGTCGCATCGAGGCGCCGGGATTGCCGAAGATTCAGGCGGACGTGCCGGCGGGGGCGGGACCGGGCCGCGCCGTCTCCGTCGTGTTGCGTCCGGAGCGGCTGCATTTGTCGCAGCAGGACGCGCCGAACGGCTTCGATAATGTCGTGCCGGCGCGGGTGGCCAAGGCGGTCTATAACGGACACGAAATGCAGTATCAGCTTCGTATCGACGAGCGTCTGCTCTGGACGGTTCGGGTGCCGAACGTCGATGGCGGGCAGAAGCGATTTCTGCCGGGCGACACGGTGAGTGTCCGATGGAACGCCAACGAAAGCGTGGTGCTCGCTCAGTGACCGGTTCTCGCGCATCCCCGGCGGGCGTCCGCCAGGCTGGATGGCTGCTTGCGCCGGCGCTCGTGTGGATGGGCCTCTTCTTTGTTCTCCCGCTCCTGATCGTGCTGCTGATCAGCTTCGCCTCACGGGGTACCTACGGCGGCGTGGAATGGACCTTCACGCTGGTCAACTATCGCGATCTGGTCGATCCGCTCTATCTGTGGATCTATCTCCGTTCGTGCGCATTCGCGCTGGCCACGACGGGTCTTTGCCTCTGCCTTGGGTTTCCTCTCGCCTATTACATCGCGAGAGCGCCGGCGCGCTGGCAGGGACTCTGGCTGATGCTGGTGCTCGTTCCGTTCTGGACCAACTTTCTGGTTCGCACCTACGCCTGGATGAACGTGCTGAGAGCCGACGGGCTGTTGAACAGCATGCTTATGGGTTCGGGTCTGACTTCCGGCCCGCTCGACATTCTCTATACCGATGTGGCCGTGCTGATCGGTCTCGTGTATGGCTACCTGCCATTCATGGTGTTGCCGCTGTATGCGACCCTCGAACGGCTGGATCGTTCGCTCATCGAAGCCGCGCGGGATCTGTATGCGTCGGGCTGGACCGTCTTCACACGCGTGATCGTGCCGCTCACGAAACCAGGGATCATTGCGGGGTGCCTGCTGGTCTTCATTCCATCGCTCGGCGCCTACATCACGCCGGATCTTCTGGGCGGCGCGCGGTCCATGATGATCGGCAATTTTATTCAGCATGAATATCTGGTCGTTCGCGATTGGCCGCTGGGATCGGCCGCCTCGTTTGTCTTGATGGCGATGGTTCTTGTCGGATTGTGGGGGTACCAACGTGCGGGCGGGGAGCGGCCGCTATGAACGGACCTGCCTGGCGTCGTAGAGGACTGTTGGCGGCGAGTCTCGCCGATGTGCTGTTTCTCTATTTACCGATTGCCGTTCTGATCATCTATTCGTTCAATGCCGCCAAGCTGGCGACGACGTGGCAGGGCTTCTCTCTTCAGTGGTATGCCGCGCTGGCACGAGACCATGCGCTCATGGTGGCGTGCCAGAACAGCGTCCTGATCGCCGTGGTGTCGACCATCGTGGCGACGCTGCTCGGCGTCAGCGCCGCCATCGGGCTCGAACGGCTGCCGTGGCGGCTTCGAACGTGGCTGGACGGCGCGCTGCTGTTGCCGCTGGTGATTCCAGAAATCATGATGGGGGTCGCGCTCCTGTTGTTTTTTGTCCTGATCAAAGTGCCGCTCGGCCTGCTGACCGTGACGATCGGTCATGCGGCGTTCAATCTGCCGGTCGTGATGGTGATCGTCCGCGCCCGCCTGCGCAAACTCGATCCGCAACTGGAGGAAGCGGCGCGGGATTTGGGGGCGACGCCCTGGCAGGCCTTTCGCCGGGTGACGCTGCCGTTGTTGCGGCCGGCCATTATCGGCGCCGCGCTGCTGGCCTTTACCGTCTCTCTCGATGACTTTGTTGTGACTTTCTTTACGGCAGGACCCGGCGCCACCACGCTGCCCTTAAAAGTATATTCGATGATCAAGACCGGCATCTCGCCGGAGATCAACGCGCTGTCGGCGATGCTGGTGGTCGCTTCCATGTGCCTGGTCGGCCTGTCCTTGCTGTTTCAGCGGAAAGCGTCGCATGTCTAGCCGGTCATTCCGCGGCGCCATGCTGCTTGGCGCCGCGCTGTGCGCGGCCGTCGCGGGCTCCGCCTGCCAGCCGCAGTCGGACCCGTCCTCGAAAACGCTCTACTATTTCACCTGGTCCGATTACGTCGGGCCGGAGCTGTTGGAGTCCTTTGAACGGCAGACCGGCACGAAGGTCGTTGTCGATACGTTCAGCAGCAACGAGGAATTGCTGGCCAAGTTGCAGAGCGGCGCATCTGGTTATGACGTCACGGTGCCGTCGGACTTCATGGTGTCGGTCATGATGAAGCAGGGATTGTTGGCGGAGTTGGATCCGGCCCGGATTCCCAATGCGCGGCGGCTGGCCGACGGCCTCGAGAAACTTCCCGTCGATCCCGAACACCGGTTTTCGGTACCGTACCTGTGGGGCACGGTCGGCATCGGCTATGACTCGAGCGTGATTCCGACGCCGCCGGACAGCTGGGCCGTGCTCTGGGACGAGCGGTATAAAGGCAAGATCAGCATGCTCAACGATCAGCGGGAAGTCTTCGGGGCGGTGCTGCGCTCGATGGGGCACTCCATGAATACGCGGGAGCCGGCGATCATCGAAGCGGCCAAAGCCAAATTGCTGAAACAGAAGCCGCTCGTCAAGACCTATACCAGCGACCATTTCGATCAGATGTTGGTATCCGGCGAGGTCGTCTTGGCGCATGGCTGGGGCGGTCCGGTTGCCCGGGCGATGGCGTTGAAGCCCTCCATCAAATATGTGGTGCCGAAAGAGGGCGCCACCATTTGGGCGGACTGTCTGGTGATCCCCAAGACCTCCCGCAATAAAGAGTTGGCCATGCAGTTCATCAACTATTTACTGGATCGCGAGGTGGCGGCCCGCACGAGTGAACGGCTGTTGTTTGCGTCGGCGAATCGAGAAGCGAAGGCCTTGGTGAAAATCGAGGTGCGCGACAATCCCGCCGTCTATCCAGACGAGACCGCGCTCGGACATCTTGAATGGATGATGGATGTCGGCGATACGCTCCGATTGTATGACCGGGCGTGGACGGAACTCAAAATGAAATAGCAGGATGCTGAAAAAGGCCTCCAGTGTCGTTCTCGCATTGCTCAAGCCCTCAACGTACGGGAAAAGTACGCCTCGGCCTCTCGCTCGCTGCGGCCTTGCCAAGGGAAAAGGCGCGTCTTGGCGCGCCTGGGGCGGGCGGGTGAGAAGAGAAGGCCTTTTTGAGCATCCTGTCATTTGCCTATAAGGCCGATAGTCGAGCGAAACGCATAAGTATTCCAAAAGATCTGAAAAGACGATATAATGCAAGAAGTTAGAAGGAAGGACGAATGCGCTTGAAGTTGTCCATATGCATGCTGATGGTGAGCGTGGTGGCGGTGGCCGGCCTCTGGGGGGTCGGGCTCTCCTGGTCGGCGACGGCCGACGAGAAGGCGAGCATGGCGCAGAAGCCGTCGCCCTCCGCGATGCGCCTCAGCCAGGACGAGGCCGTCGCGCTGTTTCTCCGCCAGAACTTCGACCTGTTGATCTCCAAATTCGGCATCGAGTACGCCAAGGGGCAGCAGATCACGGCGCGGTTGCTCCCCAACCCAGTGTTGTCGGTTGGGACCCTAAGCTCGTACACGCAAGTCTGCAATGCGAGTGTGAGCAAATGCGGCCAGGTCTTCCCGCAGATTCAGCAGCTGTTCGAGATGGCCGGCAAGCGCGGCTATCGCATGGAGAGCGCCAGTTTCGGGGCCCGGTCGGCCGAAGCGAATTTCGAAGATGCGATTCGTCAGCTAAGTTTTACAGTGAAGGATGCCTACTATCGGGTCCAGTTGGCTCAACGCCGGCTGGCGCTGGCAGAGGAAAACCGGGACCGGTTCACCCGCATTCTGGAAGTCAACTCGATCCGGTTCAAGAAGGGCTACATCGCCGAGGTGGACCTAATTCGCATCCGCCTGCAGGTCGTGGATTTCCAGTCGCAGATCATCCAGGCGATTCAGGACGGCAATCAGGCCCGGGCGGATCTCCGTGTGCTGCTCGGTCTCTCTCCGAGTGTGGACGTGCTGCTCACGACGCAACTGGACTATCATCTGGTTGAGCCGGACATCGTCGCGCTGCGCCGGCTGGCTCTCGATACGCGGCCGGATATCCGGATGAAGCGGTTGACGCAGTCGCAGCGCATGGCCGATCTCCGGCTGGCGAAGGCGTATCGGATTCCGGACATCACGGCCGGAGCCGGTTACGCGGTGCAGGGACCGCACGGTCCCGATAACCAGCAGCAGCTCGGTTTCAACCTGGGGGTGCCGCTCCCGCTGTTCAATCGGAATCAGGGCGGCATCGCGCAGGCGGAAGTGTCCACTCAGGTGGCGGATGCCGATCTCCAAAAGGCCATCGTGCAAGTTGAAAACGATGTTGAAATCGCCTACCGGAACCTGCTGGAAAGCCGTCGCCTGGTGGAGACCTATCGAGGCGGAGTCCTCGAGGATGCGCGGCTGACCCTGACCATCGTCGAGAAGGCCTACGAGCGCGGCGGAGCCACGATTCTCGACTTGCTCGATGCGGCCAGAACCTCGCGGACCATTCAACAGAATTACATCGAGACTCTCTTCAACTACCAACGCAACTTGTTTTTACTGGAAAATGCCGTCGGCCGGGAGATTTCTTCGTGAGGAAGGTTCAGGTTGAGGCTCAGGTTGAGGGTACGCACACACTCGGGAAGGTGTGGTCTCTTCTGACCTCGGCTTCCGGCTTAGCCTTAGCCTTAACCTTCCCGGGGCTCTCCGCCTGCGACCGGACCGAACAGCCCGCCTCGTCGAATGCCGCGACACCAAAGGTGCAATCTGCACCATCCGTGTCGACAGAGATTCAAAGCCGGGTTGACACGATGGTGGTCGAGTATAGTTCGGTTAAGATGGCCCTGCCGCTGGCCGGGCGGATCACCTATGGCGAAGACCGGTTTTCGAGGATCTCGTCGCCCTTGCAAGGCCGTGTGGTTGAAGTACGTGCCAAGCTGGGCGATCGCGTGAAGGCGGGGGATATTCTGCTGGTCATCGACAGTCCGGATATCTCTTCCGCCTATTCGGAGTTTGTGAAGGAAGCCTCCGAACTCGAATATGCGACGCGTGCCTACGAACTGGCCAAGGATCTCTACGAAAACAAGGCCCTGCCGCAGAAGGATCTTAAACAGGCGGAGAACGATCGTATCAAAGCGCAAGCCGAGTTCCGCCGGTCCAAGGAACGGTTGCTGTCCCTGCGAGTGCCTGCTGCCGAATTGGACAAGCCGCTGGCCGAGCAAAAAATCACCTCCCGCTTTGAAATGAAGAGCCCGCTGGCCGGTACGGTGGTG
>JBGPNZ010000159.1:0-5422 GCA_041487795.1 Nitrospiraceae bacterium | reverse complement strand
GGGACAAATTAAAGGTGGCGCATAAGGCGCTGGATATGGCCTCCGTGTGGGGCGGCCCGGCCGGGTTGAAAAGTTTGCTGCCCGCGCTCAAGCAGAACGCGGGGTTTCTGGAAAAGCTCGTGCTGGACCCGAATGAGGTGAAAGAAACGCTGGCGTTGGACCTGCTAGCCCATGCGCGCCGCCGCGCGGACACCGGACACGATTACGAAGCGGCGATGATCACGTTGGTGCGCGCGCTGGAAGCCTTCGCGCAATTCCAGTTGTTCAAGCAGTACAAGATCAAGACGTGGGACCTGCAGCCCGAACAATTGCCGGAAGCTCTGCGCGAAACCTGCCGAACTTGTTTTTTGAGCGATCTGGATGGCAAGTACAAATTGCCGCTGCACGATCAGTTCCGCGCGTTGGCGGGGCTCGGCAGCCAGATGGGGCAGACGTATTTAGCCCAGTGGCCCAAAATGAAACCGTTGCTCGACGCCGCGAACCAAGCTGTGCTCGGCCACGGGTTCGAGACATTGAAGCCCGAGCGATATCAGCAACTGTTCGAAGTCGTGATGAAACTCACGGGCGTGAACAGCGTTTCATTACCCGCGTTTCCGGTGTTGAATCTCTAGGCGCGAAAGGCGAGACTTGCGCGAAAAGCGAGACAGACACGTTTCCCGCGAGTCGCGCCCGTCACGCTTGTCTCGCGGTCACTGATATGGAAATCCGAATTTATTACGAGGACACCGATTGCGGCGGGGTGGTGTACTATGCCAATTATCTAAAGTATTTCGAACGCGCGCGGACGGATTATCTGGAACAGCGCGGGCTCTCCGTGGCGCAGTTGATGAAGGAAGGAACTGTCTTCATGGTCGTGCACGCGGAGATCAATTATAAGTCGCCGGCCCGGTATGGCTAGACGCTGACAATCGAGACGACGCTGGACGCCAGCAAAAACGCCTCGTTCACCTTTGTGCACACGCTTCGCGAACGGGTCAGCGGCCGCATGATTGTCGAAGGTTCAGCGACGCTAGTGCCGACAGGGTCAGACGGCAAACTGAAGCGGCTGGCGACCGAGTTGAAACAGGCTTTGTTGACGCCGTCGAAAGGAGAACGGTAATGCCGGAAAAATTCGGAACCTGGCTCGCGATCGCCGCCGTCACCGTCGGCTTCGTCGTGCTCGCCTGGCTGCTGTTCGCGGAGGGACCGGACGATAAAAAGAAGAAGTGAGCAATACCGAAACGGTTCCTGCCACTTTTATTTTGCCCCGTATTCAGAAATGACTTCTTCAAGAGTTGGATTCGCCTTCCCCTTCCCGTTGACAAAGACGATGGGCAGTTCGCCGTTCATGACCGCGTTGAGGCGGGTTCCGATCGCAGGATCCGGATCTGACGAGCTAAACGACACATCGTGTGAGCGAACGGAGGGGATGTTGCGGGAAGCGAGTTGATGCGCCATAGCATCGGCTCGCGCGGCAGCCTTGGAAGGGCAGTTTTCTGGAGCGAACACGACGACTTGCCTGGGGTTGCTGTCGGCCAACGTTGGCAATGCAATGAATCCGTTAGCGCTCGGTCCCGTCGTCGGCTGGTGCGTGATCCAGTACTGAAAGGCCAAGCCGGCAACAGCAAGGAAGAGCAACAGCTTTACGACTTTCATGACTCTTTGCCTAGCTTTGACTCAGTCTCTAGACCCCGGATCAGTTCGGGAATGTAGCGTTCACTAAAGCCAGACACGAAAGATAGCGAGGCGAGCGCCCATTCGTTGTTGGCTGCAACACTAAGAAATAGGCCGGCCTTTGTAGCTCCAACGAAGAATGCGCCAAACATCGCTCCAAGCAAAATGCGTGTCACGCCCTGAGAAGCTAGGTAATGCCATGGATCGTAAGGTCGGAGCGCCAGTCTGGAAGTTCGCTGGAGTACAGATGCCCAAGCACCGGCTGCTGCGCAACCGACCCCCAAGGAAATTAATGAAGTGGCTGCAGATGGGCTGCATAGCCAGACGCCCAACGTTCCACACACAATGAAAAAAGCAGCGATCGTGCTATATCCCAGGTAATGATAGCGGGCGCGTACTAGGGCTTCTGAACGAATGTTTGTGTCTACGGAGGAAAAGCACTTTACTGCCTCCTCAGGTGAGGCTGCACACATCCCTAGGAAGAGAGCACTGGCGAGTTCATCTTTAAGAAGACACCTCCTGGACTCTCCTACGTTTGCACGCGCGATGGCGTTTAAGCGATCGAATTCGGCATGCGCCCGGAACTGCGATGGGGTAAGAGCGTCAGAGTTTGTCTCCCACTGTGTCTCACCTTGATTATCGCTGTATACAATCACATCCGGTGAGCAACCGAAAACAAATGCGATGGTCTTCCCGCTCTTGGTCTGATCCCCGATCTTGTATTCCAGCGGCTTAGGGCTCGTCACTCAACGCTCCTATGCGTCCTAACTATTAAGCGAGCTAGGGTATAAAAAGGGAACATTTGAATTTTCGCAGGTGCGGCTCATTTCATGTGGCAAGAAAACCAGAATGTTCCCTCAATCTGTTCCGGATGCATTACGGCTTTTCATAAAGCACCGGGGTTCCCTTCGTTTCAATTTGGGCTCCCCAGAATGTAACGTGTTCAGGAATCAATGATTGATCGCCGGTTAATACCTTGCGTGCTAGAAGCACAATTTCAAAGATGGTTTTCGCACCAGGTTGACCTTGAATGGTCTTACTTAGCTCGACGGCCAAGCTGGATGGCAACCAAAGAGATGCTTGGAACGATAGCCGATTAAGCAATGTACGTTGTTCGCGGGGAACTGGCTCGCCCCTCGGAAACTTGATCCACTCAGAGAGAAGCTCAGAAACAAGCTCGGTTCTTTTCCGTTGATCCAGTTCATGCCGAAAAAGTTCTAGTTTCTCGTCATATTCGTGCTGTATGGAACTCTTTACCCGTGCCTCGATCCACGTCTTGAGAAGAAACACTACTACAGAGCCTCCTGTGGCTCCGGCAAGAAGAGCTAACAGAAAGTCCATCATTGGATAATCCTCAAAGACGTTCTACTATTGAGTATGTTGCTCGGAGTATCTTGGTTCTATGGGCCCTAACGAATGCGACGATTCTCCTCGCCCTCCGCGGACTTGTCAATGGGCCATCATGCGCGGGATGTGCGCTTCCGATGCTCACCGGCTCTTGCCGTGTCCCTCCTCTTTCATCACCTCCGCAACGTTGCGGTTGTTGACGTAGACCTCGGCGAGCGTGCGGCCGTAGGTGTCCTGTCCGTAGGGGATCACGAGCACCGGGCCTTCATGCAGCAGCAGATCCAGCCGTTGCGTGGCAGAGAACCCGCCGACTTCCGTCGTCTCCGGCGCGTTGATGCCACGGATGCGAAATCGTTCGGCGCCGACGGTGAAGGTGTCACCGTCAATGAGGCGAATCTCTCCCTGCTGCAAGAGCCGCGGTTTCTGTGGCCGGTCCGGAGCAGGGAGGCGGGTAGCCAGCACGCGGCGGGCAAAGGCAGCCTGCTGTCTGGCCGTCTGGATACTGTGTTGTGGAAGCCCCTTGAGTTGCTTCCGAAGCGGAGTGGTCCGCTGGACGTGCTTTTGATCCTTGGCTGGCGGCGCCTGTTCGGTGATGCGTGTCCCGACCATCAAGCCGTGGATGGCCGGACTGACTGGATGCAGCGGGCGCAATTCTTTCTTGCTGTCCGCCGCGACGGGTGTTGGTATGGCCAGCAACAGTCCCGCCACGACCGCTGCTGCCAGGGCTTGCCAGAAATACTGCTCGCTGATGGAAACGGTTTCCGCTGTTCGCATAACACCCCTTTCAAATGAGTGGTTGTCTCTCGACCGTTCAGAGGGGGCTCTGCAAGACCCATGCGCGGATGGGTAGGTTGACAAGGTGGAAAAGCGCATGGTGGAATGGCGTGGGTTGTAGCGGGTTGCCTCCCGTGCTCCCGCAGCGCGCACGATCAGAAGGTGCTCGCTGGACGGCCGCAGTAGGAGGCAACCCGCCACCCCATGGGTGAGAAGGCCGAGGAAAAAAGAAGGAGTAGAAACTATGGATATGATGGGACGTGTAGGGCTGGTCGAGATTCCAGTTCTGATCGCGCCGGATCAGAAGGCTTGGCTGGACAAGATGGTCAAGGAAGGCAAGATTGCGGTTCCACCTGGGGGAAGCTTGGAGAAGGGATCCTTGATCTCGATGTTTCTGCGGATGCTGATCCACAATGCCATGGAAGAGCAGCAGCGGCAAGCGGTACTGGACGCAGAGGACGAGGACGAATAAGAGCTGTTCGCAGGCCTTTCCGCTGTATCCTGCCTGATGCGAGCTGTATCCTTTGGGGCCCGCTCAAAGAGCCTATGCGTATGGCTTATGGCGCAGAGTTGGAGAGCAAAGCTGACCGCAGTTCAGTCTCTTGCCATAGGCTATATGCTATAAGCTCTTCATTACCTCCTGCGCTGCTGCGATGGTCTTCTTGATGTCGGCGTCGCTGTGGGCCGTCGAGAGGAACGCCGCTTCGAATTGCGACGGCGCGAAATACACACCTTGCGCCAGCATCCCGCGAAAGAACTTTGCATAGCGTTGCTGGTCGGAATGCTTGGCTGACGCGTAATCCACGACCGGTTGGTTGGTAAAGAATCCACAGAGCATCGAGCCCACTCGTGTCTGCGTGAACGGAATGCCGGCTTGCCTTGCGGCCTTGCCGAGTCCGTCCGCCAACGCGGCTGATTTTGCTTCCAGCTTTTTGTAGACGCCGGACGCCTTGAGCGCCTTGAGCGTTTCGATGCCGGCAGTTACCGCCAGAGGATTCCCCGAGAGCGTACCGGCCTGATAGACCGGACCGGCCGGTGCGATCATCTGCATGATCTCCCGTGTGCCGCCGTAGGCGCCGACCGGCAGCCCGCCGCCGATGATTTTTCCCAAACACGTCAGATCCGGCGTGACGCCGAAGAGCGTCTGGGCCCCACCGTAGTGCACCCGGAAGCCGGTGATGACTTCGTCGAAAATCAGCAATGCGCCGCACGCGCGCGTCAATTCGCGGAGCGCCGGCAGAAAGTCGGGGCGCGGCGGTACCACGCCCATGTTGCCGGCCACCGGTTCGACGATGATGCAGGCCAGTTCGTTCGCGTGCGCTTCGAGCAGGCTTTTCACGGCCCGGACATCATTATAAGGAGCGGTCAGCGTGTGCTTGGCGAAGTCAGCCGGTACGCCCGGGGAATCCGGTAAGCCGAGCGTCGCCACGCCGGATCCGGCCTTGGCTAATAGATAATCACTATGGCCGTGATAGCAGCCGTCGAACTTGAGAATCTTGTCGCGCTTCGTGTAGCCGCGCGCGAGGCGGATCGCGCTCATGACGGCTTCCGTGCCGGAGCTGACCAGCCGCACCTGTTCCATGGACGGCACGGCCTCGCTGATCATCCTGGCCAGGCGGACTTCCAACTCGGTCGGCGCGCCGTAACT
>JBGPNZ010000158.1:0-5427 GCA_041487795.1 Nitrospiraceae bacterium | reverse complement strand
GCCCCAAGCAGCTAACTTTCCTCTCGGAAAACATCTGATGGCAGATTTCGTGCGAATCGCGGGCACCGCAGATATCAAACCAGGCACCGGCACGACGATCGAAGCAGGCGGAAAATCCCTTGCCGTCTTCAATGTCGGGGGCGCCTACTATGCGATTGATAACACATGTGTCCACCGCGGAGGCCCGCTCGGCGAAGGTGACTTGGATGGGGATGTGGTGATGTGTCCCTGGCACAACTGGACCTACGACGTTAAAACGGGCAGATGCATCAACAACCCGTCGGCTTGCGTGAACTCCTACCCGGTCACAATCGACGGGGCCGACGTCAGGATTCAGTTCTAATTCCGCGCGGTACGGCGTGTACCGCACGTCATGTCCGTACAGGTCTCGAGGAAGGAGATCAAATGGCCTCTCAGCCGACCAGTCGAAACCACATTGAAACCACCGAGTTGTTGGTCCGACTCTACGTGTTTCTCGCTCAGTATCTCGATCGCTGCATCAACGACACCGCACACCAGTCCTACCCGGAATCAGAACTCAAAAAACACCTGACCGAGACCAGAGCCAAACTTTCTGAAATCCTGTCCATCAATCGCGTCGTTCAGAACAAGGTGGAACAAGAATGCGACCGCGTATTATCGCTCAGCGCCGCTTACCTGAAAGGCACAGACAAGGCCGCCACCGTCGGTGCCATCAAGGCCGAACAGGCGATACTACGGAACAAAACTGTCGCTTTGAGCGATCTGCTGGCCGTCTTCCGCGCCGTCTAACAGTCCCGCCGATGCCGAAAGACATCGTCGAAAAGCATCAACTCGCTGGGTTGGATGAGCACGAGCGAGGGTTTAATCGGGTGGTGGAGCTGGAACGGGACGGTGGCATGTGCCACGCAGTGCTCCGGTATGAAAACACGCTTCTCGTGACGGACGGTTGCGCAACCCACGCCGATGCCCTGGTAGAATTAATCCACCTGTTGCACACGCGAGGCTACCGGCAGCTTCGGAGCCAGCTCAGCTTCCGAGAAAACACCTATTTCGGTAATCGGGAGCCCTGGATCGAATATCCTGACCCGGAACGCTCTGTTCGATCGCCGGGCAGTATATTGGCCAGGCTGTTTGGCTGGCTGCGGCATGGAGAACCCCGCGCATGAGTTTTGTTTCGATTGAAGACCTTCGAACTGGTGGTAGAAGCTCTTCGCGCCAACGCCTGCCGCCCTGGTTTAAAGTCCGCCTCCAGCAGGGACCGGACTATCGGGACATCCGGCAAGTCGTGGATGGCCTGGGTCTCCACACCATCTGCGAGGAAGCCCGGTGCCCCAACATCTGGGAATGCTGGAACAATCGCACGGCGACCTTTCTGATCCTCGGCGATATTTGCACGCGCCGGTGCCATTACTGCTCCGTGACCACCGGAAAACCATTGGCCGTGGACCACGATGAACCGCTGCGTGTGGCGCAAGCCGTACAGGCCATGCGCCTCAAGCACGCGGTCATCACCTCCGTCAACCGGGATGAATTGAACGATGGCGGAGCGCCCGTGTTTGCCGAGACGATCAGGCAGATCAGACGGTTGAACCCAGCCTGCACCGTGGAAGTCCTCATTCCTGACTTTGGAGGGAACGAGACCGCTCTGCAAACCGTCGCGACTGAATGGCCGGAAATCCTGAATCACAATATCGAAACGGTCGAACGACTCTTTCCGGACATCAGGCCGCAAGGCAAATATCAGCGGTCCATAACACTGCTGGAGCGCGCCAAGTATATGGGCATGACGACGAAGTCAGGCCTCATCGTCGGAATGGGGGAGACGGCAGACGAGATCAGGGCCGTCATGCGCGATCTTCGATCAGTCCGTTGCGAGATCCTGACCATCGGCCAGTATCTCCAGCCGACCAGGCAACACCTGCCGGTTTCCCGTTTCTACCACCCGGATGAATTTGCAGCATTCAAGGCTGAAGGTTTCGCGCTCGGATTCAGCCACGTGGAGGCCAGCCCAATGGCGCGAAGCTCCTACCATGCAGAGCACCAGGTCATGCTCTGAATTGACTCTCCTCCGACCCACTCCCTATAATGCCTTCCTGATTAAATTTCCTGGTTTTTTCTCATGAATACAACCGGTTTTTCTCAAAGAATTCAGGAACTCAAAACTAAATTTCGGCACGCTTTTGCCCTCCAACCGGACGGGCAGCCGCTCACAGCTGGAGAGCAAGTCCTACTGGAGAAAGTCGCGGCCACTGTCGTCGCCAGGAGCATGGCAGGTCCCGCCATGCTCTTCCTCGAATCAGCCGGACCGATGAATTTTCTTGGCAGCCAGGCATTGCATTTTCTCGCTCCTATTTTGGATCTGGCCTGCGACGCGCGTGAGATCGAGCGCGCGGCGAGCTTACTCGAACGGCGCGATGCCATCCCTCGCTTAATTGAACTCATCGAAGCCAAGTCTGCTGCTGCTAAGCCTGCCCCTGAAGGAGCGCCTGCTCGATGAGTGCTGCCGTGCAGGCTCCACACAGAAAGACCGCCGATCTCCCCCTGTCCGTCATTATCGCCACAGACTGCGGCAGCACAACGACCAAAGCCGTTCTGATCGAAAAACAAGGCGACACATTCCGGCAAACATTCCGCGGTGAAGCGCCCACGACTGTTGAGGCTCCCTTTGAAGACGTGACCCGCGGTGTCTTGAACGCCATCGCCGAGGTGGAGGAGCTGTCCGGCCGGAAAATTCTTGACGGAGAGAAGATCATCACGCCGGCCGGAGTGGGCGGCAACCCCAAGGCAGGAGTGGACATCTACGTGTCAACCAGCAGCGCCGGCGGCGGCTTGCAAATGATGGTAGCCGGCGTTGTCCAGAGCATGACGGGGGAGAGCGCCCAACGGTGCGCGCTGGGCGCCGGCGCCATCGTGATGGATGTGCTGGCCTCGAACGACGGCCGGCTTCCGCATGAAAAAATCGAGCGCATCCGCTCGCTGCGGCCGGACATGATTCTCCTCTCAGGTGGAACGGACGGAGGCACCGTCACGCACGTCGTCGAGATGGCCGAATATATCTCGGCCGCCGAACCGCGCCCACGCCTCGGGATGACCTATTCGCTTCCGCTGATCTATGCGGGCAATATTAACGCCCGCGACCGGGTCACGGATATTCTCGGCAGGAAAACAGCGCTGGTCGTCACGGACAACATCCGCCCGACGCTCGAAAAAGAAAATCTGGCGCCGGCCCGTAATAAAATCCACGACCTGTTTCTCGAACACGTCATGGCCCAGGCACCCGGATACAAGAAGCTGATCTCCTGGGCCGGTGCGCCGATCGTTCCGACGCCGGCCGCCGTCGGCTTCATCATGGAAGCCTTGGCCAAGCGCGACAAGATCAATTTGATCGGCGTGGATATCGGCGGCGCCACCACGGACGTCTTCTCCGTGTATGGCGGCGTCTTCAACCGCACGGTCAGCGCCAACCTCGGCATGTCCTACAGCGTCTCGAATGTGCTGGCCGAAGCCGGACTCGCCAACATCATGCGGTGGGTGCCGTTCGACGTGGATGAGCAGACCTTGCGCAACCGCATCAAGAACAAGATGATCCGCCCGACGACCATCCCTCAGACACTGGACGAATTGCAGATCGAGCAGGCCATCGCACGCGAAGCCCTGCGGCTTGCCCTGATTCATCACAAGTCGTTGGCGACCGGTCTCAAAGGCGTCCAGCAGGTGCGGACGATCTCGGATATTTTCGAACAGAATGCGTCCAGCGGAAGTCTGATCGACATGTTGAAACTGGATTTAATCGTCGGTAGCGGCGGCATTCTGTCCCATGCGCCACGGCGCATCCAATCCATGCTCATGATGGTAGATGCCTACGAACCCGTTGGCTTCACCACGCTCTCAGTGGACAGTATCTTCATGATGCCGCACCTGGGTGTTCTTTCGACCGTCAACGAAAAGGCTGCGACCGACGTCTTTATCCACGACTGTCTGGTCTACCTGGGGACCTGCGTAGCGCCGATCGGACAGGGCAAGGACGGCGAGAAATGCGCCGAGTATCAGATCACGTTCGAACACGGCAGACAGCCGGAGAGTGGAACATTAACGTTCGAGGAATTGCGGTTGATTTCATTGGGTGATGGTGAGCGCGCGCAGGTCACCATGAAGCCGATCAAGCAGGTCGATCTCGGCGAGGGCAAAGGCACACCGGTTACACGCGAGGCGCGGGGTGGCGCGGTCGGATTGATGCTGGACGGCCGGGGCCGCCCCATCCAGTTGCCAAACGATGCGCAGGCCCGCGTCGCTGCATTAACACGGTGGCATAAAGCGGTAAATCTTTACCCGACAAAAGGTTGAGGTTGAGGCTAAGGTTGAGCAGGAATTCTTGGTTAGGACCCACCTCAACCTTAACCTAAACCTTAGCCTGAAAGAAAAGATGGGACATGCGTACACACCTGGGCTGACTGTCACCGAACGCACGACCGTTCGGAAACGACGCCTGCTGCCGATTCCCGGGACCGTAATGGCCAAACAGGGAGACCTGCTCAAGGCGAATTCCGTCGTTGCCCAGGCGGAACTGCCCGGCAAGGTCCATTCCATCAATGTGGCCAATCTCCTGGGCATCGCGCCCGACGAAGTCCGTGACTATCTGATCAAGAAGGAAGGGGAGCCGGTTGCAAAAGATGACGTGATCGCGGAGAACAAACCGTTCATCCAATTCCTCAAGACAGCAGTACGCTCACCAATCCAGGGCACAGTCGAGACCGTATCCGCCGTAACAGGACAGGTGCTGCTGCGCGAGCCGCCGCGTCGCTTGGAGTTGCTCGCGTATATTGACGGAACGGCCGTGGAGGTGCACCCCCAGCAAGGGATCACAATCGAGACGTCCTGCACGCTCGTGCAGGGCATCTTCGGGGTCGGTGGAGAAACCTGGGGCGAGATACAAATGGCGGCTGCATCGCCGGACGAGACACTCTCAGCCGATCGGCTGACTGCGGGCATGAAGGGAAAGATTGTCGTAGGCGGCTCGTTTCTCGGCGCCGACACGCTGGCGCGTGCCCGAGAAATCGGCGTGGCGGCCTTGATCGTTGGCGGGATCCACGACAAAGACCTGCGCGCCTTACTCGGCTACGATTTGGGCGTGGCCATCACGGGTACGGAAAAGATCGGTCTCACCGTCATTCTGACGGAAGGGTTCGGGACCATCCCAATGGCGGCCAAAACCTTTGCTCTTCTGTCAAAACACCAGGGGCAGAAAGCATCGGTCTCGGGTGCGACGCAGATCAGGGCCGGCGTGATCCGGCCGGAGATCATTATCCCGGCCGTCGGTGGACGCCCTCAGACGCAGGATACGGTTTCTTTGGAACGGGGAGGGATTCAAGTGGGCGATCAGGTCCGCATCATCCGCGACCCCTTGTTCGGCCGCATCGGCCAGGTGGCGGCGCTCCCGACGGACCT
>JBGPNZ010000157.1:0-5449 GCA_041487795.1 Nitrospiraceae bacterium | reverse complement strand
CTTCTTCCGGCTGTTCTTCGAGCCGCGTGATCATCAGCTCCACGAACGCCGTGAACGTCAGGTGCGGACGCTCGGCCAGCTCGGCGGCCATCTGGCGAACTTTCTTGAGATTTGCCACCGCCTGCTCGCCGTGCAACGACGCCGCCGCCAGTTCCAGGATCGGCAGCCTGGCAAACAGCCTGTCCATCGCCTCGGGCAACGGAACCGCCGGTGCCGTCCGGTGCAACTCGTCCAGACCGACGTACAGTTGCCGCACGGCTTCGGCGCGCGGGCGGCTCCATCCCGACAGGCGCTCCCTCTGCCGGTAGTCGAACGCCCCGCGTTCGCGCAACTCGACCAGCTCCAGGTCCGTCACGCCGCCCAGCGACGAACGCAGCACGCCGACTAGCGCGATCGCGTCATGCGGATTCTCCACCACGCGCAGCACGTTGACGAGATCGACAACCTCCTGGCGCCTGTAGAAATGCTTCTCGCCGTCCGTCACGTAGGCCACGTCATGCCGTCGCAGCGCTTCGAGATATTCCTGCGCCTGCGTCAGCTTTCTGAACAGAAGGGCCACGTGTCCGGGCTTGAGCGTTTCCCAGCGTCCGGACGCATCCGCCAGCTTTTCGTGCGACAGCAGGTCATCCTTGAGCCAGCGCGCCAACTGGTCGGCCTCGTGCCGGGTGGCCGCGGCTGATTCCACCTCGTCCTCGCCCTCGGCCTTCACCACGCGCACTTCCACTCCCGGATGCGTGACACGGCTCGGGCGATCGGGGCGGACCGCCAGCCGTACGTTGGGCGGCTGGATGTTTTCCTGCGGGAGCAGCAGCCGGTCGAACAGCGGGTTCACCACCTCCAGCACGCGCTCGTCGCTGCGGAAGTTGGTCGTCAGCTTATAGATGATCCCGCCAGACGCGGTCACTTTCTTCACCACCTGCTCGAACGCTTCGATGTCGGCTCGGCGGAACGCGTAGATGGACTGCTTGGGATCGCCCACGATGAACAGCTTGCCCGGCTCCAGATCGATCGTGCGCCAGTCGGTTCCCCGGTGCCCCGCCCGCTCGGCCAGATAGAGAATGATCTCGTACTGCACCGGATCGGTGTCCTGAAATTCATCGACCAGGATCGCCTGATAGTCGTGCTTGAGCCGCTCCCGGATGGCGGGACGATCGCGAAGCAGCGTGCGCGCCCTTGCGAGAAGGCCGTCGAACGACACCCATCCCTGCGCGAGAAACGTCGCGCGGACCTGCTGCACGAAGGGGCACAGCAACGCGAGCAGTTCCCTCGTCAGCATCCCGTCCACCGCGAGAGCCTGTTTGGCGACCTGGATCAGACCCGCCGCCTCGGAAAATTCGGCATCTCCCCATCCCGCCGTTTTTTTGCCGACGTCGCGGGCTAGCTCCTGTTTATGCGCCGCCTCCAGCGCGGCCAGCCCGTCGAGGCCACGCTCCACCAGCAACGTGAACAACGCCCGCGCCGATTCCAGCATGGCGTCCGCCTTGAGGCGCTTCGCCTGCTGGCGCGACTGCAGCAGCCCGGCGGCACGGTCCCGCCTGGCGGCGAACCAATCGCGCAGGGCCGGGACCGGCGCGCCGTCCTCCGCCTGCCGACGCAGTTCGTCGAGCGGAATCAGCTCGCTGCGCAGCGCGTAGGCCATCTCGCGCAGCGGTTCGATGCCGTGGCCGGCAAGCAACCGGCGCCAGCGCGTCTCCTGTGGCCCGTTCAACGCCAGCTCGCGGTCCAGCCAGAGATCCCACTGCGCGGCGAAGTGCTCCTGAAACCGCGATTCGTCGTCGTCCGTCTGAAAGTCCGGATCGACGCCGCTCTCCAACGGATAGAGCCGCAGCAGATGCGCCGCGAAGCTGTGCAGCGTGCCAATCTGGGCCTTGTCCAGTTCGTGCAGCGCCTCGGCGGCGCGCACAGCGATCTCGCCGCTCGACAGCCCATACCGCGCCCGCAAGTCCGCCACCGCAACAGGGCCGGAGTCGCCGGACGCAGACGCGCCTGTCTCCAGCAAGGCCGCAAGCCGTTCGCGAAGACGGATTTTCATTTCGGTCGCCGCCTTGTTCGTGAAGGTCAGCGCGACCAGCTTCGTGATCTCGACCGGGTGAGGTTCCCGCATCAGCAAGTGCACGAGGCGATTGACCAGCAACGTCGTTTTGCCGGTGCCGGCGCCGGCCACAACAACGACGTTGCGGTCGAACGTCGTCTCTGCAAGCCGCCGTTCCTGCGCGTCGGGGACGGTCTGCTCTTTACTCATCACGCATCACCCGTCACTTGTCACTATCCTTGCTCACCTTCTGCTTGCGGAGATGGCGCAGTCGCCTGGCGGCCGGCGCCGTGTGCGCGCGCCACCAGGTCGGCCCATGAAACCGCCGGCAGGCCGCGGCGAACTCGCAGTGGTCGCAATAGCCGTCCGGCAGCACGAAGTACTGCCCGCTTCGGATCCCCTCGATCAGCGTGCGCACGGTCTGCGCGATCGTTCGGCCGGCCGTTTCCGCCCACACCGATGGATCGAACGAGGCACGCCCCACCGGATTCTCCCATCGCGGGGCGAGAAAAACGAACTCCACGGATTCCGGCGGCAACGCCGGCATGCCGCCGGGCTCGATACCCTTCGGCAGCATCGCCGCGTAGAGCGGAGGCTGCAGGCGATAGCCACGGACAGCGGACACCACAAGATTTTTGTCCTCATCCTTCATCGTATTGCCGTGGCGATATTTGTAGTCCACGACGCGCAGGCCCGGCGGCGTCTCGCGCCGGTCCACGCGATCCAGCCGGCCGCGCACACGGATGCCTTTCAATTCCGGGCCACCGACAGACTCCAGCGAACCGGCGGCATCGACCTCGAACGCCTCGGGACGAAATCCGCTCGTGCGAAATTCCTGTTCGTCCGCCGCCGCGGCCGCCGTCACCAGCGCGGCCATCACGTCCTTGGCGATGCGCCAGAGCAACGGGTAACCGGCCCCATGCACATTTGCGTATGTTGCAAAGACCTCTTCGGTTACAGATTTGATGTCAGCTTGTGTCTTGTCACTTGTCAGCTCTGTTTGCGGCCAACCCTCGTCACGCCACTGCCGATAGCACCGGCTCAGGATGGCATGGCATAACTCCCCCAACGCCCGCGCCGGCAGTTCGGCCTCCGGCCGTTCCCGTACCGGCTCGAGCTTGAGGACCTGCGCCGAGAAATATTGGAACGGACACCGCGCGTATTGTTCCAGCGGCGTCGGGGCCAGGCCTCGTTCAGCCAACGCCGCCCAGCGGCGGTCCAGCGGTCCGGTCAAGCCGTCGTACGGGCCGAGGCCTCCGGCCATTTCTTCCAGCTCTCTCAACGCCGCGGCGCCGTTGCCGAATACCAGTGCGCCGCGCCCCACCGCATCCAGAAGTGCCGACGGATCACGGCCCCTGAGCACAAGCCCCAGCGCCAGTTCCTCGCGCGTCAACAGCGGCGGAGCGAACAGCGACAGCTCCAGCCGGTCGGACAACCGGCGGGGCACGACAATATCCGGCGCCCGCGCCGGTTCGGCGCGGGCACGGAGCAGGGCATCGAGGTAGGACGACATCGCGAGCGGCCGCCCGTCGGCATCGGCGCGCTGATAGCACAGGTAGAGCCGATCGCGCGCAGACAACGTCAGCAGTTCGAACAGCAGCCGTTCCTCCTCGTGGCCGCCGAGCTTTTCGTCGATCTTGTACCCCAGCGTCTCGCTTAATACCCGCCGCGACCGGTCGCGGAGGAACGCATCTTCCCGAATGGTCCGGGGAAAGACCTTCTCGTTCAGCCCCAGCAGGAACAGCGCCCGGAATGGAAGCCCCCGCGCCGCCATCGCATCAAGCACCTGCACACCGGCATGCACGAACGGCTCGATGGGCACGGAGGCGCCTTCCATCGCCCGCGCGAACAGGCCCGCCCATTCCTCCCAGCTCACCGTCTCACCGAGACGATCGAGCTGGCAAAGATCGCTCAGCACCCGGCCGATCGCCTGGCCCGTCCTTCGCGAAGAAGCCACGGCCTCTCCATCGTCCTCGCCGTCCGCATCCAGTCCCGGAACCGTGACATGAATCCGCACCAGCGTGAGAAACGCGTCGGTCAGTTCGCCCACGCCGCCCTGGAGCGGCAGCCTTCGGCAGTCCTCGATCAGCCGGGAGACGAGGTGCGAAAGAAGACGCACCTGCGGCGCATCCACATGAATCCCGCCGGGTCCGTCGATCCCTTCGCCATCTTCCCACTCCCCGCCCCCCTGCCACGCCTGCATGTCTCCGGTCGATGCCAGCCGCCGCCATTCCTCTTCTCCTCGCGTGATGCCCAGCGACCGCACGACGGGCAGCCAGAGATCGGGGCGCGGCTCAATGGGCTTTCCGCCTGGATAGTTCATGCGATAACACGGCGACGTCAGCACATCCAGCACCGGCACGCGATAAAATTTCGTGAGCGGCAAGGCGGCCAGCTGCATCACAACTTTGGCCGCCGGTTCCTGCAACAGCGGGGCCGACGCCGTGGTCACGAACGGAATCCGATGCTGATCGAACAGACGCCGCAGCGAGGTCCGATAGGGCTCCAGGCCGCGCGCCACCACGCCGATCTCTTCGAACCGATATCCGTTGGTCTCGACGAGCGTCAGGATCGCCTTGCAGGCCGCTGTCAGTTCATCGTCCGCGCCCACGGCATTCAGCACCTGGATGCCGGCCGTGACCCGATTCCGTTTCGACGCGTCCGGAAGTCCCAGACGAACCACTTGCTCGGGTGAGGGCACCAGAGGGGCCAGATACCGTTCGAAGAACTGCCGCGCAAACGCGAAGGGCTCTCCATCGCCGGACGGGAAATACAGGGTCGCAGGTGCACAGCGCGCGATGGATTCGAAGAACGACAGCTGCACCTGCGTCAAATCGTAGAAACCGTAATAGCAGACCCGCACAAGCCGGGACAGGAACGGTGAAGACGGCGCCCAATTCTGCACAGAAGCCGCCAGATCGTCGGCAGAGCCGATCCTCAGTGCGCGGCCGACCTCCTGCACCGCGGCATACCGCGTGAACAGCTCCCGGAGTTTTTTGGCATCATCGTCGTCCGCGCCGAACTGTCCGTCATCCACCCCACGAAGCGCCTCGGCAGGATCGACCATGGCATCCTTGAGATCGCGCACCGTCGACCAGAGCGCGGACCAGATGCCGGACGGGGGCGAGGCAAGATCAAGCGTGCGGGTATCGATCGACTGCCGGCGGACAATATGCCGCAGGAGATGGCCCCACACCAAATCCGGAACCACAGGAAGTTGGGGCTCCTCCGGGCCACAGAGACCAGCGGCCTGCCGTTCGTTGTACAGATGGAGCGCCAGTTGATGAAACGTGAGGATATGCACGTCGAGCAAAGCGAGCTGTTGCTCGACGCACAGAAGCTGTTTCAATCGGCGTTTGAGCGGATCGGAGGGAACGACGACGGCGAGCGATGCGAGTGGATCAGCGGATTTAAGCG
>JBGPNZ010000156.1:0-5465 GCA_041487795.1 Nitrospiraceae bacterium | reverse complement strand
CGGCCCTGCGTGGTGCTGGGCGGCGATGAGGAGGCGGCCGACAAGGTGCAACGGCTGTTGGATGCCGGAGCCAAGGTCGCGGTCGTCGCCCCCACGCTCAACGACGCCTTGCGTAAGCTCACGGCTGCTGCGAAGGTGATCCACCGCGTGCGATTGTTCAGGGGGCAGGACGCCGATGGCGTGTTTCTGGTGATCAATACGCTACGGACGGATGAGGATTTTTCCCGCTCGCTCTACGAGATGGCGATCAAGGAGCGGTTTCTCCTGTGCTCGCTCGACCAGCCGGCCTATTCGAATGCGTGGTTGCCGGCGGTGGTAAGCCGGGGCCACTTGCGCTGCGCGGTGAGTACAAGCGGCACGGCGCCGGCGCTGGCGAGCCGATTGCGTCAGGATATGGAAGAGATTTTTGACGAAACGTTTGAGTCGTTTCTCGAATGGCTGTCGTCCGTCCGCGAGAGCGTGCAGGACGCCGAGGCGGATGCGGAACGCCGCCGGACTCTCCTGCGGGATGCGGTCAGCGGGTTTAAGCTGAGCGGGAAGATCGATTATCCAAAAGCGTGGCTGGACGAACGGGCGAAGGTTAAATCGTAAAGGAGCAATCGAAATGGTTCTGTTGGAATTCAGCATGTCGCCGTTAGGAAGAGGGGAGAGCGTGGGACAGTACGTGGCGCGCTCGCTCGACATCATTGATAAGAGCGGCGTGGCCTACCGGCTCAATCCAATGGGCACGGTGCTGGAAGGCGAATGGAACGACGTGTTTCAGGTGGTCCGGAAATGCTACGAGCGGATGAAAAAGGACTGCAGCCGGATTTCCTGCACGATCAAGGTGGATTACCGGAAGGGCCACAAGGGCCGGTTGGACAGTAAAGTTGCCAGCGTCGAAAAGCGTCTTAAGAGAAGGATGAAGTCTTAGCCATAATATATTGATCTATTGGAGTTCTTTGTAGACTCGTATGACTCGCGGACCGATCCCGCAAAGCACTTCATACGCAATCGTCCCTTGCCAGGCCGCGAGGTCTGCAGCTGTAATCTGCTGGTCTTCCTGTTTGCCGATGAGGGTCACATCGGTGCCGGCTGACACGCCGGGCACGTCCGTCACGTCCACCATCGTCAGGTCCATGCACACACGCCCGACCACCGGCGCGCGTTTTCCCTGAATCAGTACAGCGGCGCGGTTTGAGAGCAACCGGCTGTACCCGTCGGCGTAGCCCAGGGGGAGGACGGCAATGCGGGAGGGCCGCCGCACGACATAGGTCTGGTTGTAACTTGTGCTCTCGCCCGGCTTGAGCTTGCGTACCTGCGCCACTTTGGTCGTCAGCGACAAGATCGGTCGCAAGTCCGGCGCAGGCTCCAGGTGCGTCGCGGTGTGGTAGCCGTAGAGCATGATGCCCGGCCTCACAGCGGTGAACCGAGCCTCGGGATGGCCCAGAATAGCTCCGCTGTTCGCGGCATGGATGAGCGGCAGGGGGAGTTTTTCGGCTTGCGTATATCGAATCACGGCTCGGAATCGCTCGAGTTGCGCCGTGGTGTATGCCGGATCGGAATTTTCCGAGTCCGCCAAGTGCGTCATCAGACCTTCGGCTTGCAGCGGCCCCCGAAACGCCGGTGATTGGAGAAGGGCCGCGACGTTTTCCGGATCGAGCCCCAGCCGTCCCATGCCCGTCTCGATTTTGAGATGAACCGGATACGGCGCAGAGCGTCCTGCCACATGTGTGGCGAATTCTTCCGCCAGGGCCTGCTCATACAGGACCGGCGTGAAGTTGTGGGCGACGACCTCGGAAAATTGTTCGGGAAAGAGAGCGCCCATTAAGAGAATCGACGAGCGGATGCCGGCTTGACGGAGCGCGATTCCTTCGTCCAGCGTGGCCACGCCGAATCGAGCGATGGCCAGAGTTTCGAGGGTTTTTGCGATCGTTGATGCGCCGTGGCCATAGGCATCGGCTTTCACGATGGCGATGATCTGACAGGAGGGTTCGAGGCGGCGGCGTACCTGGTCGAGATTGTGAGCCAGCGCGCCGAGTTCGATGGTCGCGGCGGTGGGCGAATGGTGCTCGGTCGGTGACACGTGGCCCGGTGGAGGCGGAGAGCCCTCAGACTTCGAGGACTTCCTCCTCTTTCTTTTTGAGGGTCTGATCGATCTTCTGGACGTACTGGTCGGTCATTTTTTGAATTTCGGCTTCACCGCGCCTGAGGTCGTCTTCTGAAATTTTGGCGTCCTTCTGCTGCTTTTTCAGTTCGTCGTTGGCTTCGTGACGGACCGCCCGCAGCTTGACCTTGGTATCCTCGCCGTACTTCCTGCAGACTTTGATCAGGTCCTTGCGCCGCTCCTCGGTCAGCTGCGGAATCGGCACGCGGATCAGCTTGCCGTCGTTGGACGGGTTCAGGCCGAGATCGGCGGCCGTGATCGCTTTTTCGATCTCTTTGATCAGCGACGGCTCCCAGGGCTGGATTGTGATGAGGCGGCTTTCCGGCACGGCCAGGTTGGCGACCTGCTTGAGCGGGGTCTGGTTGCCGTAATAATCCACCTTGATGTTATCGAGCAGGACCAGCGACGCGCGGCCTGTGCGCAGGCCGGCGAGATCCCGTTTCAAATGCTCCAGCGTGGTTTCCATCCGTTCGACGGTTTTTTTATGCATGGCGGAGTCCATGGCGGTCGTGCACGGGTGTTAGCTGTTGGCGGCGGTCACGAGGGTGCCGATCTTGTCGCCCTGGGCCAGGCGCTTGAAGTTCCCGCGCTCCTTCAGGTTGAACACGATCAAGGGGAGGTTGTTATCCATGCAGAGCGTAATGGCCGTCGAATCCATGACCTTGAGCTTCTGATTGATGATGGAGAGGAACGACAGCTCGGCAAACATCTTGGCCGAGGGGTTCGTCACGGGGTCCGCCTCGTAGATCCCGTTCACTCTCGTGCCCTTCATAATGACCTCTGCGCCGATCTCCATGGCCCGCAGGGCAGCCGCGGTGTCGGTCGAGAAGTAGGGATTGCCGGTGCCGCCTGCGAAGATGACGACCCGCTTTTTTTCGAGGTGGCGGATGGCGCGCCGCCGGATGTAGCCTTCGGCAAGCTGGCGCATCTCGATGGCCGACTGTACACGCGTGATGACACTTTTCTTTTCGAGGGCATTCTGGAGGGCCAGGGCGTTCAGGATGGTGGCGAGCATGCCCATGTAATCGGCCGAGGCGCGCTCCATTCCCTTGGCGCTGGCGGCAAGACCGCGGAAGATGTTGCCGCCGCCGATGACAACCGCGACTTCGACGTCCGTCGCGACGACGGAGGCGATCTCGTCCGCGATGGCGTCCAGCACCGCGGGTTCGATGCCATACCCTTGCTGGCCGGCCAATAGTTCTCCGCTGATTTTGAGGAGAACCCGCCGGTACTTGGGTGCGCTCATTCCTGGCCTAACTGATAACGCGTGAACCGCCTGACGCTGATGTTCTCGCCGATTTTGGCGACCTTTTGCGCGACCATATCCTTGATGAACACCGAGGGATCCTTGATGAAGGCCTGCTCGAGCAGACAGCTCTCCTGGTAAAACTTCTCCAGCTTGCCCTCGACGATCTTGCCCCAGGCCGGCTCGGGCTTGCCCATCTCCTTGGCTTGCGCCAGATAGATGGCCTTTTCCTTGTCGATCAGCGACGCGGGAATGTCCTCGCGCTTGACGAATGCGGGACTGGAAGCGGCGATCTGCAAGCAGAGGTCCTTCACCAAGGCCTTGAATTCGTCATTGCGCGCAACGAAGTCCGTTTCGCAGTTGACCTCGACGAGCACGCCGATGCGGCTGCCGGGATGGATGTAGGAGTCCACGAGGCCTTCGTTGGTTTCCCTGCCGGCTTTCTTCTGCGCGGCGGCCAACCCCTTCTGCCGGAGGTGCTCGATGGCCTTGCCGATATCGTTGCCGGTTTCGGTCAGGGCCTTCTGGCAGTCCAGGATGCCGGCGCCGGTTTTCTCGCGGAGTTCTTTGACCAGAGTACTGTTGCTTGCCATGACGGAGTCCAGGTCCTTTCTGTTACGTGCGTCTACGCTCAGCGTAGCCGAGAGCAGTTCCCGCGAGTGAAGAAAATTTAGGAAGCAGGAGCGTGTTCAACGCCGTAGGACGCCGACCGGCTGGTCCGAACGTCCACCATTTCCATCGGCGCCATGACCGGAGCCGCGTCATCCCGTTGTGTGCGGAGGTGCATGCCCTCGATGCACGCGTCGGCGATGCGGGAGGCGATCAGCTTGATCGACCGAATGGCGTCGTCGTTGCCCGGGATCGGGTACTCAATTCCGTCGGGGTCGCAATTCGTATCGACGATGGCGATGACCGGTATGCTCAGCCGGTTGGCTTCCATGACCGCGATGTGTTCCACGCGCGTATCCAGCACGAAGACGCAGCCCGGCAGCGCGCCCATGTTCTTGATGCCGCTCAGATTTTTTTCGAGCTTGACCCGTTCCTTCTCCATCTGGAGCAATTCTTTTTTGGTATACCCGCTCTGGCTGCCTTCGGCGAGGATGCCTTCGAACTTCTTGAGCTTGTCGATGCTCTTGCGGATGGTGCCGAAGTTCGTCAGCATGCCGCCCAGCCATCGCTGCGTGACCATGGGCATGGCGGACCGTTTGGCTTCTTCCTCGATAATCTCGACCGCCTGGCGCTTGGTGCCGACGAACAGCACGGTTTCGCCGCCGGTGACGGTGTCGCGGGCGAAGGCATAGGCCGCTTCGAAGCGTTGGACGGTTTGCTGAAGGTCGATGATATAAATGCCGTTGCGCTCGCCGAAGATGTAGCGTTTCATCTTCGGGTTCCAACGGTTCGTCTGGTGGCCGAAATGCACCCCGGCTTCCAGGAGTTCCTTGATTGTTGCTGCGCCCATCCTTCCCCCTTTCTTCGCCTGCGGAGCGCCCGCGTGAGCGGACGAGAGGCCTTGCTCCCCTTATTCCCAAGCGGAGTGGCGTGCCTACACGCCAATGTGGAATTTGAATAATGAGGACCCACCAATGGTGGACCCCTGTGTTTCTGCCCGAGGGAGAAAAAATTCCCTAAAGCCTTAAAAACTTAGCACAGGCTTTCGAGGATTTGCAAGGTTTGGCCCGCATTATTCGTGAGGGTTCGTGACGAAACCGCTGAGACGCCATGCGAGACGGGCGCGTGGAGCCGCGAGGAAGGGAGGCAGCCTTAAACAGGCTGTTGACCGACCGAGCGGCGAGCCCGCCCGCCTGGACGCGTCAAGCCAGCGGCCAGGCTTGTCGTAGCGGCGTATCGGCAGTTGCAGTAGAAGCCGTCATGAATAGTGCGGGCTAGGAGCGGTACGACGCGTTGATGCGGACGTACTCGTAGGAGAGATCGGTTGTCCAGAGTCTGGCGGAGGAGGAGCCCAGGCCGAGATCGATCGTGATCGTGAATTCCTTGCTCCGGACAATCCGGTCGATCTTCCGCTGGGCCGGGGCCCCAAGTGGCGTGCCTGCTTTCACCATCGGCACGCCGTCG
>JBGPNZ010000155.1:0-5495 GCA_041487795.1 Nitrospiraceae bacterium | reverse complement strand
TGGGCCCCTTACGCCATGGCGGCCGGAGGACTCGTTCTCGTCACCTTGATCCTGGTGGCGGTGATCCCGAAGAAGGCGCCGCCGGCCGCCTGATCAGCTCACATCGGTCTGAACGTAGCCGTGGATGTTAGCGGCTCCGCACTTGTGGAGAATCCCGCCAGGCCGCTCGAGATGGGCGAACTCCTTCTGGACATCCAGGGTTAAGTCCTTCCCTTCCCTGCACCTCTTGCAGAGATAGTGGATGATCTGCTTCTGGACTTCCGCCGCGGACTCGCGGATCGCCAGCTCCAGCAGCCTTCGGAGATCCCGTGCGTACAGCTTCTTGTTGGCCCTCATTACGGAGATGATGTTCTCCGCAAGCTTCTTGTCGTCGACGAGCAGGCGCATACTCAGGCCATATCCTTGATGAATTCGCTCAGTTCGTTCATCCTCTCGACGTTCTTTTCCGCCTGCTCGATCTGAGTGTCCATCGCTTCGACCTTCGCACTGAGGTCATCGAATTTCTTCTTGGCTTCTTCGCACTGGGCATTCAGCTTCTCGCGCTCCGACTTCATCTTTGTCAGCCTGGCGGGATCGGCGGCATGCTTTCGAAGAAGGTCGAGCGCCTTTGTTACTTCCTCGGGAATGACCGGGGTCACTTCACGATCCTCCTCCCTGAGGACGTTCACGCTGGATGATCTGCGTAGTCCTGACATTTTCCTCTCCTTAAAAAGTTAGCCCTCGTCCTCTTCGCCCTTCTCGATGTTGTTGATCAGCTCCGAGCGCTCTTCCATGCGCTCGACCTCGTGCTCAAGCTTGCGAACCTTTCCCTTCATGTCGTCGACCGTCTGCTTGGCCTCGTCGAGCTGCGCCTTCGCAGTCGCGAGCTGGTTCTTGAGCCTGGCCAGCTTCTCGGGATCGGCCATGTACTTGCGCAGCACGACGACCGCGTTCTTGACCTCGGGAGGAACTTCGCTTGTAGCTTCCCTGACGACTTCGATCTCCGCCATAAGTATCCTTTCAAAAAAAGTCTTCAATTTACGTTGTGGCGCCTGGAGCCGTGTTCCCCTTCTCCTCCTGCCGCTTCTGCGTGAGCACGTCGTGCGCTGCCCCCAGGATCAGAAGCGTTTTCAGGAACTTGTCCGCATCAACATCACGCTCAAGCTCCCGCTTGTACTCGAACCGCCGCTGGATGCCGTCCCGGGTGAGCTCGACCTCGATCTTGCCGGGCTTGCCGTCGGGCTCGCGCCAGCAGATCACCTTCTGGATGTGTTCGATCTGACATCCCGCTTTCGAGATCTGGTCGATCGCGATCGCCGCGACCTTGCACTTGATCCTCTCCTTGGGATCCTCGATCTTGGCGTCGATGCACGCTGTCATGTCCTTGAACTTGTCCTTCTCGCCTTCGGTGATCGCGAGAACCTTGAGACCGTACTCCGTCACCTGGGGTCGACTGAGCTGGCAGGCCATCTGTCGGCTCACTTCTTCTCTCCTTTCAGCCGCTTGGCGTACTTGTTCTTTTTGGCCCCCTTGAAGTCGTATTCCTTCCGCATCGCGCTCTCGTCAACGTTGAATCTGACCAACTCCTTCATCGGATGAATCGTTCCCTCATCGACGTAAAACTTCACCATGGTCAGACCCTTCCCGGGCACGATGGTCGGCACGTAGTTGACGAAGGCCAGGTTCTCGAAGATGTCCGTGATGATGGTCTTCACATCGTCGAATCCCATCCCGAAGTGGAGCATGCTGTTGATCGACGCTTCGATGTTCACCTGACTCCGGTAGGAAAGATCGTAGTCGACCTTGATCTTGCGCGCCAGATCAGCGGCGAAGTTCCTTTGGTCGCCACGGAGCTTTGCAAGCGCGCCACTCTCAATCATTCTGGTGAACGCACTGATGCGCTTCTTGGCCATTATTGTTTCTCTCCTCTTAGTCCCTCGATATAGCCCTTCTCGTAGGCCAGCTTCACTTCCCCTACGAACGATCCAACTGCTTCCTCCCGGGCTTTGGCGACAGCCTGTGCGATTGCCATCGACAACGCCTCGAAGCGAACGTGGACATCGGTGCCACCGGGGCCGTTGTCATCGCCGACGTAATGCTTCCGGACGAGCCTCATGGCCTGCTCGACATCAACGGGAGTGGGTTCCGTCATTTTTCCTCCGTTCGATAACGGGTGATCATGCTCAAAGTGACCGCCTGCTCCACGTCGGAATCCTTGTGACACTTCGGACAGAGTGTCACGAACGTCCAAAGGGTGAGCCGGGTCAGCTTGAGGCGTCTGACGAACGCGTCTACGGTGAACGGGCCTTCCCGATCGTCACAGGCGAAGCATCCTTCCTGGTGCGGAAAACGGACGAGCTGGGTCTGGTATCCGTCTTCCCACTCTTTCGCAAGAGCGCGATCGATGTCCTTAGTGTCCACGATGGATCATTTTAGGGACGTTTGTTCGGGTTTCCCAGCTTGACCAGCTTCCGCGGCGTGTCGCAACTCATCTTGTGGTTGAAGCCGCCCTTCGTATGGCACTGGGAGCACTTGTATCCCTTCGGGATGGCCCTTCCTAGAGTGGCGCTGACCGTGACAGCCACCTTCTCCTCGGACGGTTCGATGCCGCAAAGCCCGAGCTCATGCAGTCGGAGCGCATGTTCGACGAGCTTCTTCGGAAGTCTCATCCTCTTGAGCTGCTCCTGTTCCTCATCGATCTTATGGTTGCACTTCTTTTTCATTCAGATCGCCTCCTCCCGATCCCGGATCGCCTTGTAATGGGCTTCCTTCAAAGAGGCCCTGCGCCCGGGAGTGAGAACGGACTTGAAGCCACCCACGCTTGGGCTGAGAATGTCGAACGACTCATCGTCGAGGGAAAAGTCGGACTGCGTGACGACATTCTTGAGCGCCTCCGTCGCTTCTTCGAGCGCATTGAACTGGTCGACGGTGGCACCCGCTTCAAAACTCCAGACCAGCACGATGTAGGTATCGTTGATCATGATGCCCTCTTCTCCTGTTTCTTGAGCGTGACTTGCTGATCCCAGAGCCAGCCCTTGAGCGGTTTGTACGCGATGACATCGAAGATCTCTCCGCAAGGACGGCATGACGCGCAGTGCCATGGGCCGGCCAGCCCGCGGCCCCAGACCTCGGGATGGCAGAGCTTCCGACGATGCTGGAAGCGGCACCAGAAGAACTTCTTCAACCTCTCCAGGAACCACCAGATCCTCTCTTTCATGTTATGATCCCCACATGGAGCCCCTCACTTCAGCCCAGCTCTTCAACATGGCCAAGGAAAGAACGGACAATCCGTCCTCTGTCGAGCTAGTCCGGGAGATGGCTCATAAAGTGTTCGGCCATGTGGGGCCAGAACATCCGGCGCTTGAATTCGGTACCCGTTGGGGAGGAAGCGCCCTTGCGCTCCTCTCGGCCATCCTGGATCGCGATCGCATCCGTCCTTTGATCACCGTCGATCCTTACGGAGATCTCCCGTACCACGCGGATCTCAAAGAGGTCTCGTGGACGTACTCGAACGCGCATTACCGCGGAACCATGAGCCGCCTTTCTTCAGTTGCTGAGGGCTGCGGCCTCAACTGGATGCACCTCATGATGAAGGACAGCGACTACATGGAGCATCTCTGGTCGTCTGTCCCTATATACTTATGCCCGAAACCGCTCCTCCGTCCCACCTTTTCCTTCGTCTACCTCGATGCGGAGCACACGGAGGAGGCCGTCAGGCGCCAGCTCACCTGGCTCAAGGGCAAGATCGCCAAGGGTGGCCTGGTCGTCGTCGATGATGCCGACTGGTTGAAGGATCGCGGGGAGTCCCTGAAGAAGGAATTCGGCGGCGTCTCGATGGAAGTGGAAGAGCCCAACCGGATCAAGAAGTGGATTCTGATCAGCGGGTAGCCACAATGCTGATCGTCGTGCCCACTTTGTACTCTTCCATCATGTCCTTCGGATCGAGAACCTTGATCGACTTGAATCCGCCATCCTTCAGAAGCCCTTCGAGCGCCGAGATCGTCGGAACCATGCGGACGGTTGAGGTGATGTTGGAGCGAACGGTGGTGAGTTCGGTCATCACCCGGGCCCTTTGATGCCAGAAAGGCTCGCTTCCGAGCGCCGCCTCCCCGTCGATCACGATCGTCTCCTTCGTAAGCCGCATCGCACGCCGGAGAACGTAGACGGGATCGGTCAGATGGTAGAGAACGCCCAGCATGAGCGTGACATCCCTGGGCTGGGTCTTCCACCAGGGATCCTCTTCGAGGTGCGCCTGGGTGAAGGAGCACCTGTCCATGCCCAGAACTGTCGCGACTGCCTGGGCTTCCTGGGTGAAGAACGGCGAAGAATCGAATCCAAGGCAGGAAGACGCGCCCGCTTTCTGGCTTTCGAAGCTCCAGTAGCCCTGGCAGCAGCCCAGATCGAGCACCGTCTTGCCCTTGAGCGACCCCTGGTACTGGTTCAGGAGCGCCTGGAAGAAGTACTCACGCCGCCTTTCCACCCTCCAGGCCCATCCGGGCTTGGTCGGCAGGGTCTCGCGCCAGGGGAGACGAAAGTGATAATGCCAGTATTCGGCCTTGTCGATGATGGCTCTCGCTTCGTCCTGGGTCAAACTACACCAGGAGCGGTTCGGTGCACGGAAGGTAATGGGAGCTTCTCGTGATGACATCCTTCACATTGCCGAGCTCACGGAGGAGCGCCCCGCGGCGCTCGTACCTGAGAACCTGATCGCCGCCCGGCTCGCGGAAAGGCGATCCAGAAGTGAAGTAGGACTCGATGGCGCCCGTGACTTCAGGATAGGGAACGACAGGCCCCATGGTGGAAGAGAGGATCGTGTAGGTCTTCGCCCACGCCTCCGCCTTGCTCAGTCTGTCGGAGTCGGGCAGCTTCCACCGGATCTCATTGCCGCGCATGGAGATCGCCGCCCTTTGGACTTCATAGACATCGGGATTTGCCGACTTCTGATAGATGAGCGGGATCTCGAAAATGGGAACATGGCCCGCTCCCAGCCGTCTCAGAGCGCTGATCGTGATGGGGAGCGAGACATCATGAACGGGGTTGTAAAACTCGACCGCATCGCAGAAGGCCCGTTCGGGAACCTCCTTGCACTTGAGCGAAACGGCCTGCGCTACCGTGGCGAAAAACTTCCAGTCCTTCCTGAGCAGGGCCGCGTAGAAGTCGTTTTCAGGAATGCCCAGAAACACCGCATCCTTTAGATTCTCCTTGAGACCTTCTCTGGACTGCGCCATCCGATGCTCACCTCCCCCGTCGGTCAGGAAGATGATCTTCGGCTTGAGCTTTCGCACGAGTCCCATGACGGGGAGCTCGTGGTTGGGATGGGAGAGAACCATAAGGGTTCTGGGCCCAAGCTCAAAGGGGCAGTCTATGGAGATCCCTTTCTGGAGCGGCGCGTACGACGGCGCGAACCACTGGCCGGAATGATGGTTGATGACATAACTGCCCGGAGGGCAGTCCTTCAGAACGATCGGTTTCGTCGGAAGCTTCTGATACTCCTCCATGGAGATGGCTTGGAAGAC
>JBGPNZ010000154.1:0-5579 GCA_041487795.1 Nitrospiraceae bacterium | reverse complement strand
CTTCTACGCCTGCGGCAACTACCCGAAGTGCGAGTTTGCGCTCTGGGACCGCCCGATCAACAAAACCTGCCCCAACTGCCAGGCGCCGTTTCTGATCGAGAAACTCAGCAAGCAGTCCGGCAACAGTGTTCAGTGCCGCAATGAGGACTGTGGCTATAAAGAAGCCAGTTAGATCAGGGTTTCTGCTACCACGGTTTTAGTCTTACACCCCACGATGCCGCGGGTCCATCCCTGTCGTCGTGTCGAGTCGGTGTTAGGTATGGCTTCCCTTCCCCATCAAAGGACGGTTCAGCACCCACATTTCATACAGTGGAATGGTAAACATCACCAGAAAACCGAGAGTCATTAGCAGATCGCCGGCCAGCATGGTCAGCGCAAAGATCGGCGACACGTAGCTGATGAGCCAGGGCGAGATCAGATCCAATCCGACTCCTCCAAACGCCGCGTAGGTTGTCGTGAGTTTGACTCGGTCGCTGGCCATCGTCAGATATAACACATGGACCAGGATCATGAAGATGACGGGCATCGTAAACAGGTGAAAGTGCGTGATCTCGGCCAGTTCGCGGAACGACATGGGTTCGCCGAACGTGACATCCGAGCCCCGATAGTGGGCCGCAATCCGTTCGGGAGACAGCTCCGTCATGCTGTGAGCCCAAAAAAATGAGAAGCTGAAGGCGGTCAGCATGAAGAAGAGAAAGAGAGTGTAGACCAGCCTGATGTGCTGGTCGGTATCGCGCAAACGGAACTTGGTGTTAAAATTTCGCATCGACGTGACGGCTCACTTAATCATTGAGCAACGAATTCCAGAAGCCTTTGGATTCTTTCTTGGCCTGCATTGTATCACTGCCACGCCCGGTCGGTTTCAAGTAAAACTCGTCGACCAGCACCAGCATGCGCTTGACCCCTGCGCTCATCGAACGGACCGACATGGTGGCCCCGCTGATGTTGATAATGTCTTTGTTGATGCGGACCGGGTCCAGGACGGTCTTCCCTTCGTATTGGGAATTGAACCGTTTCATGCGGATTTCGCTGCCGCGGGCTTCACGGAAGATAAGCAGTTCGACATTGGTCACGTGCCCGTTCTCATCGAGGCCCACCATGTACGTCATGGGTTTATGCTTGCCGATGGTGTTCTGGGCAAGGGCGTATCCGTCGACGGTGGTTCCTGTCTCTCCGATATATATCTCGAACGATTCTTCCGGGAATTTCCATCCGATTCGCCCTTCAACAGTGGTTTTTTGCTCACGAGTCAGCTTGAGAACGTCTTTGCGGATTCGTTCGGATTTCGGAAACATGATCTTCAGGGCCTCTTCTTCCGTCAGGAACACCTCGGCATGTATCATTTCCTGATCGGTGAGATACCGTTTGAGTTCATCGTCCCAGACCTGCTGGGCGTGTGCCGGAGAAGCGGACAGGCCGAACCAAACTAATCCCAGCACAAAATGGATGGCAATCAGTTTGGAGAGCATCCACGTTCCTTCAACTTGGCGTTGAGACGATTGAGCACGGCGGTTATGGCCTCCTCGGACGGCTCGATCGCCCACCATTTCGTCGCCTGCTGGGTGACGCCTCCACGGCGGTGCCAGGTCTCACGGTTTTCAGCGAGACTGACGGAGGTGACATCGTCCAGGCGTTTGACGAGCAGCGTCATGCGGGCGCGTTCTCGATTGCTGAAACCTTCCCGGTTGAACATGCCGTACGGACGGACAGAGGCTTCCATTTCCATCCAATCTGTTTCGATCAATCCCTTTGTCTTGTCTTGGACTTTGACCGGGCGGTCTTTCATCGTGTCTACCGCGACGTCCCAGACGGTGTCGTAGGGGCAGACGAGATAGCGGTCCTGGGCACCGGACAGCGAGACGCATCCCGCACCCGCCAGCGCAGATACGATCACTGCGCTCAATCGGATCCATTGCATAGCGTGAGTCATTTCTTTCCTTTCATGCACGTCCGTTCCGGTTCGGAACGGACGTGCATGTGGCACAGGCTCAGAAATACGTCGCCACTGACAGCACGAGGGCGCTGTCATGAATCCGTTCTCCGGCAACCGGGTTAAAGGCCTTGGGCATATACTGGTAGCTGAGCTTGAATACCGCATCCTCGATCGGGCGATAGTTCAAACCGAACGACAACTGCTCCAAATCGCCGGCGCCGCCTGCTTTGTTATCGAGATTGGTGTTGACCCTGTCATAGCGAATGACGGCGGTGAAGGTGGAGCCTTCGCCGAATCGCTTGGGAGAGAAACGCGTCAACCATTCCGGCATGAAGTGATAATTCCCCTGGATGTAAAATCCGTTCATGCGTTGGGGCGGAGTGCCCGTCGGATTGATGTTCTTGTCGACTCCGGTCAGAAGATCTCCAGGATTGAATCCGACGGTGTTCACGGTGGTTCCAGAAATGGCGCGGGAGTTGTTTCTGGCATAGGCCCAGGCTGCTTCTCCGATCAGTTCAAAGGGTCCTCGCTGCAGAGTCCAGTCGAACGCCATAATGCTCAACGGGTTATATGTTCCATTCAGTGCCGCGTTGCCGTAGTATCCGGATCCGGCAAATTCCACTCCGAGCATCGGGCTGTAGGCCAATCGGCCGACGACCGCTTTCCCATTGTTTATATCCAAGCCGTCAGCAGTCCCGCATTTCCGTTGGCGGGCGCCGCGTGTCCCGTCTTGTTCATTGATGCCGGGAGCGTTCATATTGCCATCGTCATTGTTATATCCGCACGGACCTGTGGTGACATAGAACTCATAGTCCACCTTGCTGGTCCGGCCGGGGTAGAGGGTGCCGTAGAACCCCGCACCAGTTTCCGAGACGGTCGTAGGAATGATGAGTCGGCTGACGAGCGGCCGATCGGTCAGATCGTTGAGCGGGGAGTCATGGAGCAGATTAAATTTGCCGATCGGCAATAACAGGATTCCGGCTCGAAGGTTGAACGGTTCGTTGATCAGGTAGTCGATATGGGCGAACTCCAGCCCGAATTCCACCTCTCGGTCCGGCCCACCTTGTTCCCGAATGCCATGTTCGATTTCGATTTCCGATGCGAACTTCACATGCTCGGTAATGTCCGCGTAGATGAATGGCACAAACCGTTGCTGATCGAAAGTGTTTGTGGTTCCGCCGAAGTCGTTGTCAATCACGGCCTTGCGATGGGATCGGAACTGGATATCCATATATCCGCCGACAATGGCTTTCGGCGCTGCTACAAACGGCTTGGCATATACCAGCCGGCCTGATCCGGCGGAGCCGAAGGAGAGAGGGGCCTGCTTCTCGCGGCGGGTATCCTTGCCGACCTCGGGCAACGCACCCATGCCGGACTCCGTCGTGGCCGCTTCCGGCCGCACGATTTCTGGCCTGACGACGGAAGGCGGGACTCCTTCACGCTCGCGTTTCTCATGTTCTTTGAATTCCTTGATCGTCTCTTCCAATTGCTTCACTCGTTCTTCAAGTGCTTTGTCTTCCGCCATCGATGGCGATGCCATCAAGGGACAGAACAAGAGAGCCCCGAGGAGAAACCACTTCTTCATTGTGACCTCCATATAGTGAACAGTGGTTGTTGTAAGGCTCGGGACTCGATGGTCTCTGACCTTGTCTGGTTGCCTGAGTTTCGCGCTCATGACTTTGCGGCCGGTGTTTTCTTGCCGGGAGCCTTAGTGGAGGGGGAGGGGAGTGCCCATCCCTCGATTGATGTGAAGGGAATCGTCACGATTCGTTTGCATCGTTTGCACTTCAGTTGAATCCCATCCATCTGCACCTTAGCGATGAGTTGACCGCATTCACAGCGTGTCTCCCGATCCAGCGCGAAGCGTTCCTCTCCGATTATGTTCACGTCACGCCTCCGGGATCGTTAAAATGAAATTGAGAACGATTATTAATATCTTAACTGAAGATAATCTGTCAAGCAGAAAAACAGGTTGGTACGGCGATAGTTGTGGGAGGAGGAGCACTTCTATATTATGGGTGCAAGTAAAGAGAGGTATGTTTGGATGAATCGGCAAGTCATTGTTTCTACAGCTAAATCATTGTGCGCGTTAGCCCTCGTGGGGTGTGTGTCCGTTGGGTTAACACCGCCCGTCATGATCAAGCGGGCACAGACGCACATGGGTACACTTGTGACGATCACGGCCGTGGCGCCGACGGAGGAAGCGGCGCAGCGGGCCGTGACCGCCGGATTTCAGGAGATCCATCGGTTGGAGGAGATTCTGAGTACGTGGATCCCCGCGAGTGATCTCTCCCGCGTCAATGCCGCCGCCGGGCGGGAACCGGTGCGGGTCGCGCCGGAGGCGTTTCTGCTGATCAAGCGATCGCTGGAGATGGCGGCGCTGACGGAGGGAGGGTTCAACATTGCCGTTGGACCGGCGGTCGACGTCTGGAGTGTAACCGAGCGCGCCCACATTCCTACGACCAATGAGCTAACAAGATTGAAGCCACTCGTAGATCTTGATCAGATTCGACTGGACGAGCAGGCTGGCACGGTGTTCCTGACCCGTGCGGGTATGCGGATTGACGTAGGTGGAATCGGCAAGGGGTTTGCCGTGGATCTGGCCGCCGCCGTCATGCGGGCGGCGGGTGCCTCGGCCGGTGTGGTGGCCTTGTCCGGCGACATCAAGACCTTCGGCCGCATGCCCGTCGGAGAACGGTTCCGGTTCGGTATCCAGCATCCGCGCAAGGAAGGGACGATCCTTGCCAGCCTCGAACTGGAGAACGAAGCGATCTCAACGGCCGGGGATTACGAGCGTTATTTCGAACGGGACGGCGTGCGCTATCACCACATTCTCGATCCGCAGACGCTCCGGCCGGCCCGGCTATGCCAGAGCGTCACCGTGATTGCGCCGGAAGGCACGCTTGCGGACGGCTTGGATACGGGGATCTTCGTCATGGGGGCAGAACGCGGGATGGCGCTGGTTGAGCGGTTGCCGGATGTCGAGGCGGTGATTGTGGACGATGCGGGAAAGGTGCTGGTGTCGTCCGGTTTGAAAGCCCGGCTGCGCATCGAAGATGCGACCCCCTAAGGCAACGTTATTGGTTGAGTTTGTAGCTGATCGGAATGTGTACGACGATCTGTGGCTGTCCGAGTGGTTGCTTGAGTTTGAGCGGGGCGGCTTGTTTCAGGGTTTCAAGCGCGTCCTGATCGAGGATGTCGTGGCCGGAGCTTTGCGCGATCCGAAGATCGGCTAGCTCGCCCGTCTCTTTGATTACCACGCGCAAGACCACTTTCCCCTCCCACCGGTTCAATCGTGCCAGAGACGGATATCGCTTCAATTGTTCGATGCGGCTCCAGAGCGTCTCGGTCAGCCAGCCATAATCCCGCTTAGTCTGTGCTGTTGAAGCGGGACTTGGCCCAGAAGCTGAGGCCGATTCAGGTATCCGAGCCACGGTTTCTGCTGGAGCGGATACTGTTGGCATCGGTTGGGCTGAGGCTGCCGGTGCGGCTGCGGTCGGTTGCTCCCTGGCTGCCGGAGGGGGTGTCTCGATGGGCTGTGCCGTGCGCGCAATGACTTGAGGTTCCGAGCGGATTGGCTGGGGGGCGGCCTGAATGATCGGGGTCACAGTCCGCACCTCCTGCGGCACCGCTTGAGCGACCGGCT
>JBGPNZ010000153.1:0-5598 GCA_041487795.1 Nitrospiraceae bacterium | reverse complement strand
GTCGTCCATGACTGTGCGGGCGTAACTGACGCCGTAGAGGGGCTCGATGCCGGGCGAGCAGTCGGCGAGGATGCTGATTGTGCCGGTCGGGGCGACCGTGGTGACTGTTGCGTTGCGCAGGCGGCGGCCCTCGGATTCCAGACGGCTTCCTTTGAAGTTCGGGAATGTGCCCCGTGTCCTCGCCAACTCGGCGGAGGCCGTGTGGCCATGTACCTGGATGAACTGCATCACCTGTTTGCCGATTGCCAAAGCCTCGGCGCCGTCGTAGGGGATGCCCAGCTTGATCAGCAGATCGGCAAAGCCCATCACGCCGAGACCGATTTTCCGATTGCCTTTCGTGATGGCGGCGATCGAGGGCAGCGGATACTGGTTCATGTCCAGAACATTATCCAGGAAGCGGACGGCCTGAGCAGTTGCTGTTGCGAGTCGCTCGAAGTCGATTGCCGGTTTTTTCGGTGCGCCAGTGACGAATTTTGCAAGATTGAGCGATCCCAGCGTACAGGACTCATAGGCGAGCAGGGGCTGTTCGCCACAGGGATTCGTGGATTCGATGCGGCCGATGTGCGGTGTCGGGTTGTGGGCATTGATGGTGTCGAGGAAGATCACGCCGGGCTCTCCGGTGCTCCAGGCGGCCTCCACGATGCGATCGAAGACGGAAGCGGCGGCGAGGCGTCCGGCGGTCCGGCCGGTCCTGGGATTGATCAGCGCGTAGTCCTGCCTCCGCTCCAGCGCGCGCATGAAGGCGTCTGTGATGCCGACCGAGATATTGAAGTTTGTCAACTCGGCCGGATTCTGCTTGGCCGCAATGAAGTCGAGAATATCCGGATGGTCCACGCGCAGGATGCCCATATTGGCGCCTCTGCGGGCGCCGCCCTGTTTGATGACTTCGGTCGCCATATTGAACACGCGCATGAACGAGATGGGACCCGACGCCACGCCGCTGGTCGAAGCGACGCGATCGTCCTTCGGGCGCAGGTGACTGAAAGAAAAACCGGTGCCGCCGCCGGACTGGTGAATGAGCGCCTGGTGCTTGACCGAGTCAAAGATGGATTCCAGCGAATCCTCCACCGGTAGCACGAAACAGGCGGAGAGTTGCTGGAGGTCGCGGCCGGCGTTCATGAGCGTCGGCGAGTTCGGAAGAAATTCCAGGCGGGTCATCATGCTATTGAAGATGTCGCTCGTGCGCGCGATGGTCCGTCGGGACCCGCCGTAAAGCCGCTCCGCCTGCGCGACATTGTCCGCCACGCGGCGGAAGAGCTGCGACGGCGTTTCAACCGGCTTGCCGTCCGTGTTCTTCTCCAGATAGCGCCGACGCAGGACGGTCAGCGCGTTGGGAGAGAGACGGAGAGTCTGGGAGCGCATACGTGGCATAGGGTGCGTGGGCCTTGTCACGTTATTATATGGGAAATGCGTGTCGGAGACCATCGGCCTGTGATTTTCAACAATGCAGTCCGTGCCTTGCTTCTCACGCACAGGTTCAGGCAGAATTTGTCTCGTCGGTGGACTGTTCATGAAAACCTACCGCGAAGAGCTCTGGTTTCAGACCGACACACGCCGGGCCTATCTCAACATCACGCCGCAGGTGGACGCGGCCGTGCAAAAGAGCGGCGTCCGGGAGGGGCTCGTCCTGGTGAACGCGATGCACATTACGGCGAGTGTCTATATTAATGATGACGAGCCGGGCCTCTTGAAGGATTACGATCAGTTTCTGGAGCGGCTGGCTCCGCACGAAGCCGACTATCGGCACAATCTGACCGGCGAGGACAACGGCGATGCGCACATCAAGCGGCAACTGATGGGACGCGAGGTGGTGGTGGCAATCACGAACGGCAGGTTGGACGTTGGTCCCTGGGAGCAAATTTTCTACGGTGAGTTCGACGGCCGCCGCAAAAAGCGGGTGCTGGTGAAGGTGATCGGGGAGTAATGATGAATGTTGAATGATGAACGATGAATAGCGGAAACGGCGCTCAGTTTATCGCTCATCATTCATCGTTCAGCGTTCATCGTTTGCTAGGCTCTTGCTTCACGGTTTGAATTTTGGCAACATACGAACACGGCTTGGGGGGATATGCCCGCCCGTGCTGTTTCGAGGAGTGTCCCATGTCGAGTTGGTACCGTCCTGATCCGCTGACCCGCGACCTGATTCACCTCATCAATGCGCGTCGCCATGACCACGGTGACTCCGATGCGGCCATCGACACGTTGCAAGCGCTGTTGGAGCAGGATCGCGAGCAGGATGTGCTCACGATCCTGGCGGCGCTTGACGAAGACATGGCGGAGTGGCTGTTCGACCTGCTGGCTGAGGCGACCTGCTCGATCTCGATGAGCGAGGGGCCCGATGACAAGCCGCGGTACGCTATTCTCGGAGCGCTCGAGTTGCCCTTGCAGGCTGATTTGCGTACGCCCCTGCACTTGAAAATTGATCCCCTGGCGACAGCCGACCTGCTGCGGGAGCATTTACATCTGACGCCAGGCACCGCCGTGATGGTCGAACCACGCCTCCTGACGGACTCGACGATCGAGCGGTTGACGTTGCAGGAACTCCATCAACATCTGGCGGGAATGACGGAGGGGCAACGCCGCCAGTTGCTTGCCGCCCGATTGCATCCGCCCATGGAGTCTACGGCCTTTTTGCTGTTTGAGCTGCTGGGATCCCCGGAACCCGGACTGCCGGACTCGATCGAGGAGCCTAGTCGGCAAGCGTTGCTCGCCGGTCTCGTCGCCCAATGTCCGGAACTGGCGTCGGCGCCCCACATGCTGGAGGCGCCCGTTTTTTCCAGCTATGCGATGTTCGATGCGCAAAACGCCGTGCGGTTGCACCGGCTGGCCGACGAAACGGTGGAGGTCTGGCGCGATCTCGACCCGGCCGTGCGGAGCCGGACAATCGTGCATCTCCATACGCAGTGCGGCAACGGCGTGTACATGCCGGTGTGGACGGACCTCTTCGATCCCGAATTGCCGGACGATCACGGGCCGGTGTGGACGTCTCCGGATGTCTGGGTGTTCACCGCCGATCTGCCGATCGAATGGCCGGGGGAGATGCTGACCAACCGGCTGTTGGCCGAGGGCTGTACCCGGTTCGAAAACCACATCGTAGAAACGCCGGACAACTAACGATGGCGCAGGATCCTTTGAAAGTACGGTTCTGGGGCACGCGCGGGTCGATCCCCACGCCGGGACCGCAGACCGCGAAGTACGGCGGCAACACGTCGTGCGTCGAGGTGCGCGCCCAGGACGGCACGATCATCGTGCTGGATTGCGGAACCGGCGCGCGATTGTTGGGACTCGATCTGTTGAAGTCGGCCTCCCGTCCGCTGCGGATCAATCTGTTCATCGGCCATACGCATTGGGATCACATCCAGGGCTTTCCATTTTTTACGCCGGTGTTCCTGCCCGATACCGAGTTGAACGTGTTTGCGCCGGCCGGCTTGCAGCGGAGCGTCGAAGACGCGTTGACCGGGCAGATGCAGTATTCCTATTTCCCGGTGACGCTTCGCGATTTACGCAGCCGCATTCACTTCACGGAGCTGGAGGAAGGGTTTTTGCGGTTGGGCGACACGATGATCGAAACGCAGTACTTGAACCATACGGCACCGACGATTTCGTTCCGCATCTCGAGCGGCGGCGCAACGGTTGCCTACGTGACGGACCATGAGCCGTTTTGGAACTCATCCGGCTCGCAGTTCAAGCATCCGGGGGATCAGCGGCACATCGCGTTTCTCAACGGGGCCGATCTCGTGATTCATGACGCGCAATACAGTTTGGAAGAATACCCAAGCAAGATTGGGTGGGGGCATAGCACCGTCGATTACGCGACGGAAGTTGCGATGGCGGCCGGCGTGAAACAGTTGGCGTTGTTTCATCATGATCCGTTGCATGATGACGGCGAGATCGCGCGCATGGAAGGCGTGGCCAGGCACCTGGTGAAGGAACGTGGCGTAGCCCTGGACGTGGTTGCGGCAGCGGAGGGGTTGACCCTGGATGTGCAGGGCACTCGTCACGCCCAACTGCCTGACGAAACCTCGGCCTTGCGGCGGCGTTCGATCGTCGGCGAACGCGTCCTAGTGGTCGGCGCCACGGATGCCGAAGTGGCGACGATCGGGCAGGTCCTGGCGGAAGACGGGCTGGTGTTTCTCGCGGCTCAGGATTCGCAGACGGCGCTCATTCAGGCCGGCGAAGTGCCTCCCAGCTTGATAATCGTGGACAAGCAGTTGCCGCAGGGCGACGGGGTCGGGTTGATCAGACAAATCCGGTCCAAGCTCAACCGTCCCAATCTGCCGGCGCTGATGCTGACGAATGAGTCGGATGCGCCCAGCGGGCGGATCTTGGTCGGGCCTGCCGACGATTATCTGGCGCGACCCATTGTGCCCCCCATGTTGCGCGCGCGTGTGCGGGCCTGGCTGACACGCGCGCTGACGGCGTTCGATGAGCAACGGGCTGACGAAGGAATTCACGGCGAGGCGTCCGGTGAACTTCCCCCCAGTTTTGAGCCGGTCGGCAAGACGCTGGTGGGGGCCTATGCCGGCCTGCTCGCCTCGGCGCCGCTCTTTCAATCGTTGTCCCAGGATCAGGTGGCGCAGTTGGTCTCGAAGGCGGTCGAGCGGGTGTACTTGCCGGGACAGGCGGTATTTCGGCAGGGCGAATCCGGCGCGCATGTCTACGTGATTCTTGGAGGGCAAGTTCGCATCGTCGAAGCGACGCCGGAGGCGCCGCTGGTGGATCGGTTTGTCGGCGAGCTGGGGCAAGGCGAGATCGTCGGCGAGATGGGCCTGCTGCTCGATCACTCGCGAACCGCCACGGTGATGGCCGTGGAGCGGACGCGGTGCCTGATGATTCCCCAGGACGATTTCACGCAGGCTTTGGAGCAATCGCCTCCATTAGCGATGGGGCTCTTGCGGGTGCTGGCGGCGCGTTTGCAGAGCGTGAATCGCCTGTTGTCCAGAACCGCTCCCGATCCGCTCACGGTCCTGGCCGGCCGGCGGACGTTTGATGACCAGTACCGGCGCCTGGCAGCCGGCGCCCGCCGCCGGCGCAGCAGCGTGATTTTGCTGAGTCTGGATGTGTTCCATCTGAAAGAGATCAACGACCATTTCGGGTACTCGATGGGCGACGAGGTGTTGCGCGCCGTGGCGGATGCGCTGGTGGAGTCCACCCGCACCACCGATCTCATCTCCCGGTATGGGCCGGATGAATTCGCCGTGTTGTTGATCGACGCCGGGCACGACCAGGTTGAGGTGATTGTCGACCGCGTCACGCACAAGCTGGCCGACTTGGGACAGCGGCGAGCCCTGCCTCGCAAGGTGGAATGCAGCATCGGAATCGCCGTCAGCCCGATCCCGCCGGAGTCTGCCGAAGAACTGCTGCGCGAAGCCGATCTGGACATGAACCGCCGGAGAATCTGATCCCTCGATCGCCGGGCCTCATCCCTAAGACGGTCCCCACATGCGCTGGTGCTCCGTGTGCCTCCGAAACCGTCATTTGTATATTCCCGTCGGCGTAGGGTACACTGCACTACCGTAGAGCCACGGTGACAATCCTATCCCTCGCGCCCCCCCGTTACTAACCCCGTTCCCGCGCGATCGATTCTCCAGGCACGCT
>JBGPNZ010000152.1:0-5630 GCA_041487795.1 Nitrospiraceae bacterium | reverse complement strand
CCCTTGGTTGACAAGGCGTTTCGGTGTCTCGTACGATGTTCGCACGCAGTTTGGACACGATGCAGATGCAGGTGAACGGAGAGCAGCGGACGGTGCCGGCCGGGTTGACGGTGGCCGGGCTGCTCAAAGAGTTGGACATCCGTCCGGACCGTGTCGCGGTAGAACTGAATTTGACCATTCTGGATCGCAGCGAGTTCGACCGACGGAGTCTTCAAGAGGGCGACCGGATCGAAATTATCAGCTTCATCGGCGGCGGCGCCGGGCAGGGGGCATGATGGCGGATGATCGGCTGACAATCGCCGGGCGCGAGTTCAGGTCCCGTTTGTGGGTGGGAACGGGCAAGTACAAAGACTTCGTCGAGACGAAGAAGGCCATCGAAGCTTCCGGCGCGGACGTGGTGACCGTCGCGGTCCGTCGGGTCAACATCACCGACCGGTCAAAAGAAAACCTGCTCGACTACATCGATCCTAAGAAATACACGATCCTGCCCAATACGGCCGGCTGCTACACGGTGGAGGATGCGGTCCGGTACGCGCGGCTGGCGCGCGCGGCCGGTATCTCCGATCTCATCAAGCTGGAAGTGATCGGCGATGAAAAGACATTGTTCCCCGATACGGCGGGACTCATCGAAGCCGCAAAAATTCTCATCAAGGAAGGGTTCGTCGTGCTGCCCTACACCAATGATGATCCCATCGTCGCCAGGAAACTGGTGGACATCGGCTGCCCCGCCGTCATGCCGCTGGCCGCGCCGATCGGATCCGGCCTCGGCATCCGCAATCCGTACAATCTCAAGATCATTCTCGAGACCGTCAAGGTGCCGATCATCGTGGATGCCGGCGTGGGGACCGCCTCCGATGCGGCACTGGCGATGGAATATGGCGCCGACGCGGTGCTGATGAACACCGCCATCGCCGGCGCCAAGGATCCGATCATGATGGCCGAAGCGATGAAATACGCTGTAGATGCCGGCCGGCTGGCATACAGAGCCGGGCGCATTCCAAGAAAGCTGTACGCCACAGCCAGCAGCCCCATCGAGGGGATGCTGTAACTATTCTGCCGGGTACCTCTCCTGAATGCCCCGCGTTGATTTTCCTCTCTATCTCGTCACGGATCGTCATCAGACCGGCGGGCGTCCGCTCGTTCCTCTTATTGAGCAGGCTGCGGCAGGGGGCATCCGCGCGGTGCAAGTGCGGGAGCGCGATCTTGCAACGCGAGATTTGTTTGCTCTGGTGCAGGAGCTGCACGCGCCGCTACGCGCGCGCGGAGTCCGGGTTCTGGTCAATGATCGGGTGGACCTCGTGCTGGCGCTCGACGCCGATGGTGTCCATCTGCGGGCGGACAGTCTGCCGGTCGCGGTCGCCCGCCGGCTGCTGGGGTCCGACCGCGTGATCGGCGTCTCTGCGCACTCAGCGGACGACGTGGTTCGAGCGGAATCGGACGGAGCGGATTTTGCCGTGCTCGGACCGATCTATGAGACGCCGTCCAAGCGTCAGTACGGAGAGCCGATCGGTCTGCGCGTGCTCGAAGAGGCGGGCCGGCGCTGCCGGATTCCGGTGTTTGCGATCGGCGGCATCACCGTCGCGCGCGTGGCTGAGGTGCGGAGAGCGGGCGCCTATGGCGTGGCGGTGGTCTCCGCGATTTTGTCGGCCGTGTCGGCCGAATCCGCCACGCGACAGTTTCTCGACGCGCTGGCACGCGCGTGATGCGAACTGGCGTTGGGGTTGACCGTCTTTCAGGTCAGTGTTAGTATTTTGCAGGCTCGACTCCTGGGATTAGATAGGTTTCGCGCGATCGGGGAGTGACACGATGGCCGAATCGAAGGGGAGTCCGGGTCGGTTCAGTTCCTTCCGCGATTCTGTCAAGAAAATCACCGAACGGCTGGCGGACAAGGATTCTGACATGATGAAACGAAGCGACGACGCCAATCGGGAAGTCGAGAAGTTGCGCCTCCAGATCCAGGCGATGGAAGAGGAGCTGCGACAACTCCATCACTCCCGCTCGCAATTAGATCAGGCGTCCAGACAGAATGAAAAGCTGGCGGCCACGTTGCAGGAAGCCAAGGCGCAGATTCAGGCTCTCCGCACGGAAGTGGACAAACTCACCGCACCGCCCTCCACCTACGCGATTTTCTCACGGCTGGAAGATGACAAGACGGCGACCGTGTATGTGGCCGGCCGGAAGATGAAGGTCAACGTCCATCCTTCGATCAAGGTGAAAGACTTACGGAAAGGTCAGGAAGTCATCCTCAACGAAGCGTTCAACGTCATCGAAACCCGCGGGTTCGACGGCCAGGGCGAGGTGGTGCGGTTGAAGGATTTACTGGAAGGGCGCCGTGCATTGGTCACGCTCCATTTCGACGAGGAAAAGGTGGCGGATCTCGGCGAACCGCTGCTCACGGAGCGCCTCAGTGTCGGCGACCACCTGCTCTATGATACGCGGTCCGGCTATGTGATCGAAAAATTGCCGAAGTCCGAGGCAGAGGAATTGGTCCTCGAAGAGGTGCCGGACGTCAACTATGACCATATCGGCGGGCTCGCGCAGGAAATCGAGCAGGTGCGCGACGCGGTCGAGTTGCCGTTCCTCCATCCGCAGCTCTTCGTCGAGCACAAGCTCAATCCGCCGAAAGGTGTGTTGCTCTATGGCCCGCCCGGCTGCGGGAAAACCATGATTGCGAAAGCCGTCGCTCACTCGATCGCCAAGCGGCTGGCGCATCTGACCGGAAAAGAGGTCCGCAGTTTCTTCCTCCATGTGAAGGGGCCGGAACTGCTCAACAAATATGTGGGCGAATCCGAGCGGCAGGTCCGCGAAGTGTTCAAGAAAGCCAAAGAGAAAGCGGCCAGCGGCAACCCGGTGATCGTGTTCTTCGACGAAATGGACGCGCTGTTCAGGACGCGCGGGACGGGCATCTCCTCCGACATCGAATCCACGATCGTGCCGCAGTTCCTTTCCGAGATCGACGGGATGGAGCGGTTGCGCAACGTCATCGTCATCGGCGCCAGCAATCGCCAGGATCTCATCGATCCGGCCGTCCTGCGGCCGGGCCGGCTGGACGTGAAGATCAAGATCTCGCGTCCGGACCGCCATGCGGCGCGGGAGATTTTCGCAAAATACGTCAGCGACGACCTGCCGTTTGCGCAGGACGAACTGTCCCGCCACAACGGCGACTGCCGCGCGCTGGTCGAGTCGCTGGTCGGCGCCACGGTGGATGCCATGTACGCGATGTCGGACGAGAACAAGTTTCTTGAAGTGACCTATGCCAACGGCGAGAAGGAAACGCTCTATTTCAAGGATTTTGCCAGCGGCGCGTTGATCGAAGGCATCACGGCACGGGCCAAGAAATATGCGATCAAGCGCGCGATTGCGACGAGCGAGAAGGGACTCAAGGCGGAAGACCTGTTGAAAGCCATCCGCGACGAATTCAGGGAACACGAAGACCTGCCGAATACGACGAATCCGGACGACTGGGCGAAGATCGCCGGCAGGAAGGGTGAAAAGATCATCCACGTGCGGACGATCACCGCCGGTTCGAAGGAATCCCGCCAGATCGAAACAATCAGCACGGGCCACTACTTTTAGTCATTGGAGGCGTGAGCGTGGTACGGGTGCTTGGAACAGAAACGGAATTTGGAATCGCCGCCAGGAACGTCGAGTCGCTCGATCCGGTTGCGCATTCGTTGCAACTGATCGGACAGTGTCCGGCGCTGCCGGCGCCGCAGGCGATCTGGGATTACGAAAACGAGAATCCGCTGCTCGACGCCCGCGGCTTCGAAGTCGAGGGCGAGCGCGAGCGCCCGGCCCCCGAATACAACCGGCTGCTGAACAAGCCCCTGGCCAACGGCGGGCGGCTGTATGTGGACGGCGCGCATCCGGAATATTCCACGCCGGAATGCACGAACCCGCGGCAGGTGGTCGCCTTCGAGCGCGCCGGGGAGCGCATTCTTGCCGCCTGCCTGTGCGCGATGTCCCCGGCCCGCGGCAACGAGCAGTTTCTTCTCTATAAGAACAATTCGGACGGCAAGGGAAACAGCTACGGATACCACGAGAATTATCTGTTGTCCCGCTCGGTGTCCTTCGACCGTCTGATACACGTATTGCTGCCGTTTCTGGTGACGCGTCCGATTTACGCCGGGGCAGGAAAAGTCGGGGCGGAGAATCAGACGAACCCTGCCGAGTATCAGATTTCCCAACGAGCCGATTTCTTCGAATGTTTGGTCGATCTCAATACAATGGTGAAGCGACCGATCATCAATACCCGCGACGAGCCGCATGCCGATTTTTCCAAATACCGCCGGCTTCACGTGATCGTGGGCGACACCAACATGGCGGAGGTCTCCACCTATCTCAAGGTCGGTACGCTGGCGGTGGTGTTGGGGATGATCGAGGCTGGCGCGGAGTTTCCGAAGATCGAACTCGAGGACCCGGTGCAGGCGCTCAAAGAGGTTTCGCGGGATCTCGATGTGAAACGGTCTCTGAAGCTGGCCGGCGGACGGTCGACCTCGGCCATCGGCGTCCAGCGGGTGTATTTGAAAACGGCGATGGATTTCTACGCGTGTCACGAATTGAATCAGATTACCAAGGACATTCTGGTGCGATGGGAAGAGGTGCTCGACAAGCTCGAACAGGACCCAATGCTGCTCGTCCGCGAGCTGGATTGGGTGGCGAAGCGCCAGATGATCCAGTCGTACATGGAGCGCAAAGGGTGCGGCTGGGACGATCCACGGGTTGCGATGCTTGACTTGCAATACCATGACATCCGTTCCGATAAAGGGTTGTACTACACGCTGGAGCGCGGCAATCGGATCGACCGGCTGTTGCAGGACAGCGAGATCGAACGGGCCGGCCGGCTGCCGCCGCCGGACACGCGGGCCTATTTTCGCGGGCAGTGCCTCACCAGGTTCGCCCGATCCATTTATGGGGCCAGCTGGACGTCGGTGCTGTTTGATGTGGGGAACACCACCATCAAAAAAATTCCCTTGATGGATCCGTTGCGCGGGACGGAATCGCTGACGCGCGAATTGCTGGAGGCATCGGAGTCGGCGGAGTCGCTGCTCGCCAAACTGACCGCCTGATGCAGGTGTGATCCGACGGTGTGCCTTTTCTAAGGAGACGACGACACGTGCCGCTCTTTTCTGACGATTATCACAACTCGAGTTTTTTTGACTATCTCGTTCAGCATCGTCCCGATCTCACGCCATCCGGGCGCGGGGGGCACGCGCCGGCGTCTTCAGGGGCCGTTCCCGATGAGCATCGGAGCGCGGCGGCGCCGCCGGTCACCCACGGGACGACCGTACTGGCGATCAAGTATCGCGGAGGCGTCGTGATCGCAGGCGATCGCCGGGCCACGGAGGGATTTCAGATCGCCGATCGCCGCATTGAAAAGGTCTTTAAGATCGATGAGCATTCGGCGATGGCCATTGCCGGCGCCGCAGGGCCCTGCATCGAAATGGCCAGGCTGTTCCAGACCGAGTTGGAGCACTACGAAAAGCTCGAAGGGGTGCCGCTCTCGTGCGAGGGCAAGGCGAACAAGCTGGGCCAAATGGTGAAAGCCAACCTGCCGATGGTGTTTCAGGGACTCGTCGTCCTGCCGATTTACGTCGGCTATGACGGCAAGCGGGACGAGGGGCGGATTT
>JBGPNZ010000151.1:0-5739 GCA_041487795.1 Nitrospiraceae bacterium | reverse complement strand
CTACACGAAGAAGTTCGATCGGGTGTCGCTGAAGCCGCCGCAGTTCCTGGTCAGCCCGCAGCAGATCAAGGAAGCCTACTACCAGATTCGGAAAGAGGAAGACGACGCCCTGCGCTACGCGGCGCAGCGGGTCATGGCGTTCCACGAGCGGCAGCGCGCCAAGACCTGGATGTACCAGGACAACGGCGCGACGCTGGGGCAGATGGTTGTGCCGATGGACGCAGTCGGGCTCTACGTGCCCGGCGGCAAGGCGGCCTATCCGTCTTCCGTGCTCATGTGCGCGATTCCAGCCAAGGTGGCGGGGGTCAAACGGGTCGTCATGTGCACGCCCGCGCCCAAGGGCGTGATCAGTCCCTATCTGTTGGTCGCCGCGGACATTGCCGGCGTGGACGAGGTCTACCGGATCGGCGGCGTGCAGGCGGTGGGCGCGATGGCGTACGGCACCAAGACGATTGCGCGGGTGGATGCGATCGTCGGCCCCGGCAACATCTTCGTGGCGACGGCCAAGCGGCTGTTGTACGGCACGGTGGCGCTGGACATGGTGGCCGGTCCCAGCGAATTGCTCGTCGTCGCCGACGAGCAGGCGAATCCCGTCCATGTGGCGGCCGATCTGCTCTGCGAAGCCGAGCACGATGAAGAGGCGCAGGTCTGGCTCGTGACGGTCTCGGAACGGCTCGCGCGCGATGTGGTCCGGCAGCTCAACGATCAGGTGAAGCGGCTCAAGCGGGGACCGATCGTCTCCAAGTCGCTGGCGCGTCACGCGGCGGTGCTGGTCGTCGGGAACATGGACGAGGCGATCGGCATCTCCAACGAGATCGCGCCGGAGCATTTGACGCTGTCGGTGGAGCGGCCGTTCGATTATCTGGAAAAAATCCGGCACGCGGGCGCGATTTTCCTGGGGCGGTACACGCCGCCGGCCGTGGCCGACTATGTGGCCGGGCCCAATCACGTGCTGCCGACGGGCGGGACGGCGCGGTTCTTTTCGCCCCTGTCCGTGGACGATTACGTGAAGAAGAGCAACCTCATTTCCTATACCAAGGAAGAGCTGACGCGGGTCAAGGATCACCTGACCCGCATCGCCAACATGGAAGGACTCGACGCCCACGCAAAATCGCTGGAGAGCAGGTTCTCATGAAAAAAGCGCAGCCGCGTCGCGCGGTCATCAAGCGGGCGACGAAAGAGACGAATATCCGGGTCGAGTGGACGCTGGACGGCACCGGCCGGAGCCGGATCAACACGTCCATCCCGTTCCTGGACCACATGCTGGATCTGCTGGGACGGCATGGGTTTTTCGATCTGACCGTTCAGGCCAAGGGCGACACGCACATCGACGACCACCACACGGTCGAGGACGTCGGCATCGTACTGGGCGATGCGCTCAAGCAGGCGCTGGGCGACAAGAAGGGTGTGCGGCGGTTTGGCTTCGCCTCGGTCCCGCTGGACGAAACGCTGGCACAGGTCACGGTGGACCTCAGCGGACGGCCGTATCTGGTCTACAACGCCAAGCTGCCGAATCGGCGCATCAAGGACTTCGACCTCTACCTGTTCGAGGATTTTTTCCAGGCCTTCGTCACGCACGGGGCCTTCAACCTGCACGTCAACGTGCTGTATGGGCGGAACCCGCACCATATCGTGGAAGCGACCTTCAAAGCGTTCGCAAAAGCGCTGGATCAGGCGACCTCGCTCGACGGGCGGGTGAAGGGCGTGTTGTCGACGAAGGGATCACTGTGAGATGGGCGCGAGGTACGAGGTTCGGGGTACGGGGTAAGACCAGATCGACATCTCACCGCGAACCTCGCTACCTCGAACCCCGAACCTGCGCGTGAGCGCTATGATAGCCATCATCGACTACGGCATGGGGAATCTGCGGAGCGTGCAGAAGGCCTTTGAAACGGTCGGGCACCAGGCCGTCGTCACGCGCGACCGCCGCGCAATCGCGGACGCCAGCCACGTCGTCCTGCCGGGTGTCGGCGCCTTTGCCGACTGCATGGCCAATCTGGAGCGATACGGGCTGGTCGAGCCGATTCTGAAAACCGTCGCATCCGGCAAGCCGTTCCTGGGCATCTGCCTGGGGCTGCAGTTGCTGTTCACGGAGAGCGAGGAGTTTGGCGTTCACAAGGGGCTGGGCCTGCTGTCCGGCCGCGTGAAGAAATTTCCGTTCGGCGACGCCGGCTATGCGCCAAAGGCCAATGGACGGGGCAGCCGCTTGAAGGTGCCGCACATGGGATGGAACGGCGTGACCATCGAACGAGCGGCGCCGCCGTTGAAGGGGATCAGTTCGGGCGAACACGTGTATTTCGTCCATTCCTATTATGTGGAGCCGCAGGACGCGTCGGTGGTAGCGACCATGACGGACTATGGCCTGCCGTTCGTCTCGAGCGTATGGCGGGATAATATCTTCGCCTGCCAGTTTCACCCGGAAAAGAGCCAGGCCGCCGGCCTGCGCATTGTCAAGAATTTCGGGGAATGGCGGGCTTAACGGTGAGGGGTAAGGTGTAAAAGGTGTAAGGGGTAAAGGGGTAGAGTGAAGGATAAAAATCAGATGAGAAATAATCTTAAGAACGCTTCACGCTTCACGCTCCTGAGCGCCGGAGCTCGCTTCGGAGCGCAGGCGCTTCACGTGATCGCGGCCTTGGCGCTGCTGAGCGCCTGCGCGTTCAAGTCCAAGGCCACGTCGGAGGTGTCGTCGAATATAGACAAATACCAGGTCAAGACGGTGGTTATTCTGCCCTTCGACGTGCTGATGACGCCGCAAATCACGGAGAGCCGTCCCCACGACGAACTGGTGCCCCCGCAAGGCATCAGGCGTTCGGATATGTCCGTGGCGGTGCCGCCGTCCGGGGAGCGCTATGTGAGTCAAACAACCGCCGTGCCGGCGGCCGCGGCCGAGAAGGTGTCTCGTTCGTTCTACGGCAAGCTCAAGAACTGGGAAGGGCTGAAAGTGTTCTCGCCGGACGATGCGGCCGCGGCGCTCAAGAAGCTGGAGACGGAAGGCGGCGAGGCCATCCCGGAACAGCGGGCGGCGAAGATCGCGACGAAGATGTCCCTGGATGCGGCGATTATCGGGCGTGTGGTCGTCTATCAGGAGCGAAAGGGCAGCAAGCTGGGCGGCGAGACGGCGGCGGTCGGCTTCGAAGTCAAACTCGTCAGCACGGACGGCACTGTCTTGTGGGCCGGCAACTACTACGAAAAGCAAAAGCCGCTCACCGAAGATGCCAGGGGAGCCTTCGAGCGGGGGTTCGTGTTCGTCACCGCGGACGAGCTGGTGGAGTACGGCACGACGCATCTGGCCGACAAGTTTCCGTTCGGCGCCAAAGCCAAGCGCTAGCAAACAACAGCAGTTTGCTTCGAATAAACAGTTCAATTAGGATGTTCAAAAAGGTCGCTTTTTCACCCGCCCACCCCGCACGCGCCAAGGCGCGTGCTTTTCCCGTGGCGCGGCCGCAGCGTGCGAGAACGATGCTGGAGGCCTTTTTCAACATCCGCAAAACCTTATGCTGATCATACCGGCAATTGATTTAAAAGACGGCCAGTGCGTGCGCCTGACGCAAGGCAACATGCACCAGGCCACGGTCTATTCCAACAACCCGGCGGAGATGGCACGGAAGTGGCAGGACCAGGGCGCGCACCTGCTCCACGTCGTGGATCTCAACGGGGCCTTCGAGGGCGAACCCAAAAACCTCGGGCATGTCGAAGCGATTGTCAACGCCGTGTCCATTCCGGTTCAGGTCGGCGGCGGCATCCGGTCGCTCGACACGGTGCGGATGTATCTCGGCGCCGGCGCGAAGCGGGTGGTGATGGGCACCACGGCGCTGATCAATCGCCAATTGGTGGAGGAGATTCTCGAAGTCTTTCCCGAGCGTGTGGTGGTTGCCATTGACGCCAAGAACGGTCTGGTGGCGACCGACGGCTGGAAAACGGTCACCGGCGTCACGGCCCGCGAGGCGATCATATCGCTGGCCGGCCTGGCGCTGGCTGCCGTGATTTACACCGACATCGCGAAGGACGGCATGATGGCGGGACCGAACCTCCTGTCGCTCAAGCTCATCGTGGACGCGTCGCCGGTGCCGATCATCGCCTCCGGCGGGATTACGAGCCTCGCCGACATCGCCGCGATTAAAGCGCTGGGCCCGAAGGTCGAAGGGATCATTTTAGGCAAGGCTCTCTACGAAGGGAAAATAGACTTACGACAAGCGATCGCGGCGGCACAAGGTTAAGCTAAGGTTCAGAGAGCGGAATTTCTTGCTGACGGATCGTTCTTCAGTCTGTAACCCTTACCTGAACCTAAACCTCAACCTGCCGCGGGAGCGGCGTATGCTCACCAAACGAATCATTCCGTGCCTCGATGTGAAAGACGGCCGCGTCGTGAAGGGCGTCTCCTTCGTGAACCTGCGCGATGCGGGCGATCCGGTCGAAATCGCCAAGGCCTACGATAACGATGGCGCCGACGAACTCTGCTTCCTCGACATCACCGCGTCCCACGAAAACCGCAAAACCATTCTCGATGTGGTCGCCAAAACGGCCGAGCAGGTCTTCATGCCGCTCACAGTCGGGGGCGGTGTCCGCACACTTGAGGACATCCGCAACTTATTGACAGCCGGATCGGACAAAGTCAGTATCAACACCGCGGCGGTCGAGCGGCCCGAATTCGTGAAGGAAGCCGCCGAGCGGTTCGGGACGCAATGCATCGTGGTGGCGATTGATGCCAAACGGAGGGCTGCCGATTCAAAGAGCTGGGAAGTCTTCACGCACGGCGGGCGCAAGCCGACGGGCATTGACGCGATCGAGTGGGCGAAGAAAATGGAAGGCTACGGCGCGGGAGAAATTCTGCTTACCAGCATGGACCAGGACGGCCGGCAGAGCGGCTACGATCTGGAGTTGACTGCGGCGGTCTCCGATGCCGTGTCCATTCCAGTCATTGCCTCGGGTGGCGTGGGTACGCTGGAACATCTGTATGACGGCTTTGTGAAGGGCAAGGCGGACGCGGTGCTGGCGGCTTCCATCTTTCACTACCGGACACATACCATTCCAGAAGCGAAAGCGTATCTGAAGCAGAAGGGGATTCCGATCCGATGATGGACCTGAGTCATTTGAAATTCGACAAGCAGGGCTTGATTCCGGCGGTCATCCAGGACTGGCGGGACGGCAGCCTGCTCATGCTCGCCTACATGAACCCGGAGTCGATCCAGCTGACGCTGGAGAAGAAGTCCGTCCATTTCTGGAGCCGCTGGCGGAACAGAATCTGGGAAAAGGGCGAGACGTCCGGCAACAAGCTTATCCTCAAAGATATTTTCGTGGATTGCGACGGCGATACCCTCCTGGTCAAAGCCGAGCCGCTCGGCCCGACCTGTCACACCAACGAGAAGACCTGCTTCTTCATGCGCCTGCACGAAGACGGCTCGGTGGATGGGATCAAGACGGTGGACGGTTTCGGCGGCGGAATTCTCGATAAGCTCTATCAAACGATTCAGGATCGCAAGGCCCATCCCTCGGCGGAGTCCTACACCTCGACACTGCTCACAGGCGGGGTGGACAAGGTTCTGAAGAAGGTGGTGGAGGAAGCGGGCGAGGTCGCGCTGGCGGCCAAGGGCGGGAAGAAAGACGAGATCATCTGCGAAACCGCCGATCTCTTGTTCCACACGCTCGTCGCGCTCGGTTACCACGACGTCAAGCCGGAGGAGGTCTATCAGGAACTGGCGCGCCGGTTCGGGACGTCCGGTCTCAAGGCCAAGGCGAACG
>JBGPNZ010000150.1:0-5752 GCA_041487795.1 Nitrospiraceae bacterium | reverse complement strand
GTCGCTGCGTCAGGCTTTCGCCCATTGCGCAATATTCCTTACTGCTGCCTCCCGTAGGAGTCTGGCCCGTGTCGCAGTGCCAGTGTGGCTGATCGTCCTCTCAGACCAGCTACCCGTCGGAGCCTTGGTAGGCCGTTACCCCACCAACAAGCTGATAGGACATGAGCCCATCCTTGAGCGTCATACCCACGGTATGACTTTCCTTCCGAATCCGCAGACCCGGAAGCGTACGCGGTATTAGCCAACCTTTCGGCTGGTTGTTCCCCACTCGAGGGTAGGTTACCCATGTATTCCTCACCCGTTCGCCACTTTACAAGTGTATTGCTACACCTTCTCGTTCGACTTGCATGTATTAAGCGCGCCGCCAGCGTTCGTTCTGAGCCAGGATCAAACTCTCAAATGGTGTTCTCTGAATTGGGTCCAAGGGCCACCACTTCAATACACCTTACCTAAATCATCTCGCTCTATTCAGTTGTCAAAGAACAAAGTGCTCCCAGAAGGGAGCCTCGTAAAATACTATAGGGTAGTAGTATTGTCAAGGGTCAATTTGGCTGCGTCAATTCAAGAGATTCTCTTTTTCTGCAGCCCTTGAAGCGAGAGAGCTGAATTATGAGAGGGATGCCTGCCTTGGCCAGCTTGCGAGAGATCATCTGATGGCCCATAATGAGTCAGTATGATGTATCGTCGGACATTCTTACAACTCAGCGGCCTCGGATTCCTTGCAAGCCTAGCGGGCTGCGATGCCATGGGTGGCGTATTCGGCCGCATGTTTGCCATCCCGCCGCGAGACACCACCTACTTCACACCTAACGACAAATTCTACGTGGTGAATTACTCCAGCTCGCCATTCAGTCTCTCGCACAACTTAAACCAGGAACAGTGGCGACTCACAATCACAGGCGAGGTCACGCACAAGGCCTCGCTGGGATGGCGCGATATTCTCAATAGAGAATCGTTCGATCAGGTCGTCACGCTCGAATGCATCGATACGCTCCCCGGCGGCGACAGTCTCGGCACGGCCCAGTGGCGCGGCATCTCGCTTAAAAAACTCCTGCACGAGGTCGGCGTGGAGGAGGAAACCGCTCGCGACATCGTCTTTCGAGCGGCCGACGGCTACCACGACAGCATCCCGTTCGCACGCGCCATGCAGGACGACGTCATGTTGGCTTATCTGATGAACGGCGAAAAGCTGCCCCAGGAGCACGGATTCCCGCTACGATTGATTGTGCCCGGCCTCTACGGCATCAAGAACGTGAAATGGATCACGGAGATCGAAGTCTATAATGGCGACTATAAAGGCTACTGGCAGCAGCGCGGCTGGACAGACGACGGCACCATCAAAATCTTTTCCCGAATTGACAGTCCCGGTCATTACCAGCCTCTCCGCGGCCCGGAACACACGTATCGCGGCATCGCGTTTGGAGGTCCCCACAGCATCAGTAAAGTGGAGTTGAGTTTCGACAGTGGAAAGTCCTGGCTGCCGACTGAACTTGAGCCGCCCCTCTCGAAGAAATCCTGGGTCATCTGGAACTTCCAGTGGCGACCACCTAAACCAGGCAAATATCAAATCTCGGTCCGCGCCACGGACACCAAAGGACAACTCCAAATCGCCGATATTGTCCGCCCCCAGCCCGCCGGTGCGTCCGGGCTGCATACGATCATCTCCGATATCGAACAGATCTAAGGCTTACGCGGTGCGTGCTCTCCTCAGACCAGACCAATCTTTCCTGCCGCTTCGATGGTACTCAGTGTTGATCGCTGCCATTGTGCTGTTCAGCGCCATGCCGGCCTCCGCAGAACCGTCCGGCACGCAGCCATCCAGCGCCATCGAGCGGGCGATGCACGCGACCGTCGGAATCCTGGCTGAAACGCCGGCGGAACGTAAGTCAGGATTCCACGGTCGCATGTCGATTCGTGGAACCGGCGTTCACGTGCAGGCCGGTTATATTGTGACGGCACGTCACGCAGTGGAGCGCGACCAAGGCAGCAAGAAGGCGCTGCCCAAAGAAATCTATATCCTGACCGCCGACCTGGCGGAACTCCCGGCCCACCTGGTCGGCGGCAGCGCGTATCTTGATATCGTGCTCTATCGAATCGGCGAGGCGCATCGCGACCAGTTGCAGACCGTCACTCCGTTTGCAGGCACAGGCGCCCTCGCAGGAGATCACGTTTTCACGGTTGGCTACCCGCTCGGATGGGGCCCCGCTGTTGCCTACGGTCGGATCGGCAATCCCAACACGTTTCTCCCGACAGCTGAGACCCGCCTGCTGCAAATTGACCTCTCCGCCTGCAGCGGCAACTCCGGCGGAGGACTGTTCAATGCCGCCGGCGAGCTGGTCGGAGTCATGCACGCGATCATCCAGACCGACCCCAGCCAGGGTGAGCAGCACTGCAGCCGGTTCGCCTTTGCCGTACCTGCTATACTTGCACAACGGATCGTCACCGCCCTGACTGAGGGCAAGCGGCCCAGTTTCTCCCGGCTCGGCGTACACATGGCCCAGGTCCGCATCGGCACCAAATGGCGTGTGAGCGTTGGGGATGCCACAGGGCCGGCCAAAGACGGCGGGGTTCAAAAAGGGGATCTGCTTGTGGCCATTAACGACACGGTAATTACCGATGCGGCACAGTTAAAGAATTATCTGATGGAACAAACGGCGCCAGGACAAACGGTGACCCTCCGCGTCCTCCGTGGCGATCAGGAGTTGCAGCTCTCGATTACACTGGCGGGAGCATAGACACGCCTATGAAAAGGTGGCGCATATGAACAGACCTCTCATTCTGGGAATTACAAGCGTGCTTGCGTTGGTATTGGGAGGGCTTCCCACCAGCGTTCCGGACGCGGCAGCGAATTCGATCACCTTCGATGCCATGGTGATCGACGTTCCGGATGGCGACACACTCATCGTTCTCAGAAACAAGACCCGCCTGACTGTGAAACTCCCCGGCATCGACGCTCCTGAACTCGATCAGCCGTACGGACCGGAGGCCAAACGCTTCGCGGCCAAATTGGTCAAGGGACGGGTCGTGACGATCGAGACCGCTCAGGCTGGCAATCCCATCTACGGTGCGGTGAGATTCCCAAAAAACCGAATTCTGGCATACGAAATGGTGAAGGCCGGCCTGGCATGGATGACGGCGATGGACAAATCTTCCATGTTCGGCGAAGCCCAAGAGACAGCGAAAGCAGCTCGCCTCGGCCTATGGGTAAACAGCGAGGAGGAAGAACCGATCCCGCCGTGGGAGTGGAGAGCCCAAAAACGTCTGCGGTAATGGCTACGAAAAGCGCCCTTATTTATCGAAGCGCTTGGTTCATCGCATTGAGGCCGCAACTGCGCTGCGTCCGGCGAGATAGCCGGTCGCCCAGGCCAACTGAAAGTTAAACCCTCCAATGCGGCCGTCGCAGTCCAATATTTCTCCAATGAGATAGAGCCCCGGCGCTTTGCGCGATTCCATCGTACGAAAGTTGATTTCTGTCAGCGGGACGCCGCCGGCAGTCACCTCGGCATAGTTCCACCCGCGATCACGTTCGATCGGCAGTCGCAAGCTTGTAAGGCCTTGCACCAACGCCTGCCGCTGCTCCCGCGTCACTTGCCCGGACGGCGTGGCCGGATCGATCCCGATAAACCGGCAGATCGCTGTTGCGAATCGATCCGGCGTGCGAATGGCGACGAGCTTGGCCACCGCGCGGCGCGGCTTGCCTGCGATCTCGGCTTTGAGCCAACGATCGACCGCCTCACGATTCATGTCAGGCAGCACATGGCACCGCATCTCGACTGCCGCCCCTTCCCCTCGCGCCTTGGTCCAAAAGCGGCTCGCATCCATGACCACCGGCCCGCTGATCCCAAAGTGCGTCCACAAGAGGCTGCCTCGACGCCGATCAACGGTCCGGCCGTTCACCTGCGTGGTCAGCTCGACATCCTGCGACACTCCGGACAACTCCGCATGAAACATGTCCTGGCGGAGGACGAGCGGCACCAAGGCTGGATAGGTCGGCGTGACGTCATGCCCAAGCCGGCGGGCCATGCCCCACCCCTCGCCGTCGCTGCCCGTCTTGGGCAACGAGCGTCCACCGGTCGCCAGAATCACTCGCCCGGCCGCCAACGTGCCCTGCTCATGCTTGATGAGAAAGGAAGAACTCTCCGAGCCGCCGGCCGGCGGGATGATTTCGCGCACGCGATGATGTAAACGAATGGCCGTTCCAAGCGCCTCGCAGCGGGTCGTCAGGGCGTGCAGCACCGTGCGCGCCTGATCGGTCACGGGGAAAAGTTTGCCGGTCTCTTCGCGCTTCAATTCGACGCCGAGGGCAGCGAACCACCGTCGCGTCGCCTCAACGCCGAAGGCCGCCAGGATATTTCGAACGATATGCGGTGAACCGTTGAAGTCCTCGTGGGTGACATGCTCGTGCGTGACGTTGCAGCGGCCGCCTCCCGATATCAAGATTTTAGCTCCGATCTTCTTGGCTCCGTCCAAAACCACAATGCGAGACGGGCCTCTCTCGCGTGCCGCTTCAGCCGCAAAAATTCCAGCCGCCAATCCGGCTGCCCCGGCTCCCACCACCGCAATGTCGACAGATTCTCCCATGGTGATTCTGGCGTACATGGACCGCGTGCCGACCGATCAGGCAAACGAAATAGGACGAAGCCAGGAAAACTTTTGAGGACTTACTCACCTTATCCAGCTTGATACGCAGTTCTTTGAGCTGGGCGGAACCGATCCGTGACGACTGGCCCTGTGAAGGGACGTTTTGAGCAGCCTTCAAATCTGAACTGGCTTTACAACGCCGGCTTCTGGACACCAATCGTTGTGTTACAGGAGGCTGGCATATTCTCACCTCCGTGGAAAAACGACTTGTGGGTCCACGCCTGAAGCACGCCGTTCTCGTCGAAGGTGAGCGCATATTCATCGCACCAGGACCCGGCGGCGACCCAGGTATTTTGGCCACCCGGTTCCAATTCCCGTACCTCATAGACCCAGATCGTCTCGCCGGCCTGTGACACTTTGGTGGTCTTCGGCACGCCTAAATGTTGCTTGACTTGCGCCTGCGTCGCCTGCCCCTGCGCTGCACGTAGATACTGCGTCTCCTTTGGAATGATCAGCGAGCACCCGGCAAGCATTGCGATCAGGCTGACGAGAAAAACGCGCCTCATGCTTTTCATCGGACACCTCCATTTGGGGTGTACAGAATCCTGGAAAACCGTCATGCCTACGACTTCGACTGATAGTCGCCTGGCACACAATACTTCGGCGCCATCTCCCCACCGTGAAACTTGGACTGATGGGTCCAGCGCCGCAACACACCCTGACTATCGAACGTCAACACGTATTCATCGCACCATATCCCGGACGCAGTCACACGGCTCCCCGTCTGCTCCTCCCGCACCCGATAGACCCAGACGGATTCCCCTGATTGCGCGGAGGTGAACAGTGGAGGGCCCAACTCCTGTTTGATCTCGTCCTGCGTAGCGTGATCTTGCGCCAACTTGAGGAAGCGCGTTTCTTTGGGGATGACCAGCGTGCAGCCTATCGCCGTCACAAGCAATCCCATGCAAGAAACTGACAAGAGGCGTAGCATGATGCACCTCACACCCGGTGAGTTTGCGTGGTTGCTTAGATTATACACCATCCAGGCCTGCCGGCGGATGGTACGCTCGCCGACAACAGCTGACCGAAAGCTGGGACGTTTACTCGACCTTGTCCAGCTTGATCCGCAGTTCTTTGAGCTGGGCAGGGTCAACCGGCGAGGGCGCATCGG
>JBGPNZ010000149.1:0-5779 GCA_041487795.1 Nitrospiraceae bacterium | reverse complement strand
GGCCGGTCATGCAGCCGGATCGTCCCCTGCTGCGGCGGCATGATCGAACCGAGCAGCTTGAGCAGTGTGGACTTGCCGGAGCCGTTCGGGCCGATGATCCCGAGGATTTCCCCCTCGCGCACGTCGCAAGTCAGACCGCGAAGCGCCCAGCCGCCCGCATCAGCCCTCGCCGGTTCCCGGCACGACCCATAGCTGAACGCCACGTGCTCGACGCGATATGCAACTGCGTCTGTGTTGTCCGACTGGTTCTCCACAGTCATGACGCCATCCCGCCCTTGCGAGCCATCAGTAGATACAGAAAAAACGGCGCCCCGACCAGCGCCGTCATCACGCCGACCGGCAGTTCAGCCGGAGCCAGCGCGGTCCGCGCCACGGTATCCGCAATCACCAAAAACATCCCTCCGGCAAACACGCAGGCCGGCATCAGCAACCGGTTATCCGCCCCGCAGAGCATCCGGACCGCATGGGGGACCGCCATGCCGACGAATCCGATCAAGCCGCTGACCGACACCACGGCGCCCGTCAGCAACGCCGTCGTGATGAGGAGTGTCCGTTTTACGCGTTCCACATCGACGCCGAGCGATCGTGCAGAATCCTCGCCCACCGTCACCAGATTCAGCGCCCGCGCCTGCCGCCCCAGCAACAGACCGCCGAACGTCAGAAAACTCGCGACCACCGCCAGCGCGATGTCGTCCGGCGCAGCCAACGCGCCCAGCATCCACGACAGGACCCGAAACGCGTGCGTGGGATCCATCAGGGACGTCAAGAACATGATCAGCGCGGAGAACAGCGCGTTGATGATCACCCCGGCGAGCAGCAACGTGTGCACGGACAGATAGCCGTATGTCGCGGCAATTCGATAGAGCAGCGCAAGCGACAGGATGCTGCCGGCAAAGGCGCTCAGCGGCAGCCAGACCGCGCCCGCCGCCGACAGGCCCGTCACAATCGCCAGCGACGCGCCCAGAGCCGCCCCACCGGAAACGCCGAGGACATAGGGATCGGCCAGCGGGTTGCGCAGCAGCGCCTGCAACGTCACCCCCACCGCGGCCAGGCAGCCCCCGACGAAAAATCCCAGCACCAGGCGCGGCAACCGGACCTCGAGCAAAATCACCGCGGACGATCCGGCGGACTCGGCGGCCAGACGTCCGTCCTGTAGCGCGTGCCAGACGATCGTCGCCGCTTCCGCGACGCCGATCCGCTCCGCGCCGAATTGCAGGCACACCAGCACCGTGATCACGCTGGCAACTGCCAGCGCCGACACCGTCGTCATCCAGCGCGTCGCAGTCAGCACAGCCGGCACAATCCCCGCCCCGGTTTCCGCCGCGACTGGAACACCCGCTCCACGCATCATCGCGGCCCTACCGATGGAAAGAGGTCCGGATGGAGCTGGCGCGCCAGCAATTCCAGCCCCTCCACGACGCGGGGGCCCGGCCGATCCAGCAGCACGCTGGGAATCCGCACAAACCGGTTCTGTTTGACCGCCGAGAGCGTCGGCCAGCGCAGCCAGCGCTGTTGCTCCTGATCCGGGATGCCCTCCTCCGTGCCGACGGGAAACAGAATCACTTCCGGGTCCTGCCTAACGACTTCCTCCAGGCTCAACCTGGGATAGGAAACCGGCGCGCCGGCCGCGACATTCACGCCTCCGGCCAGTTCGATCAACTGATGGATGAAGCTTCCGGGCCCGGCGGACATCAGCGGATCGCTGTTCAACACGTAGAAGACGCGGGGACGCGATGCGGCGGTGGTGCGGGTTTTGATCTCAGCCACACGCCGGCGCAAGCCGGTCGTGACCGCATCCGCTTTCTCCGACCGGCCCACGATCCGCCCGATCGTCTGGATATGCCGGAAGACATCCTCCAGCGTGTTGGCGTCCAGGATAAAGAGCGCAATCTTGAGCTGGTCCAGCTTGGCCACCATGTCGGGCCGGATGAAATCGCGCTGCGCCAGCACAAGGGTGGGCTTTAAACTCAGCACGACTTCGAGATTGGGAAAGGAGCCGCCCACCTTGGGCTTGGTCTGCGCCTCGGCAGGATAATCGCAAAACGACGTGACGCCGACAATCTGTTCTCCGGCGCCGATGGCAAACAGCATTTCCGTCACGCTGGGAGCCAACGACACGATACGTGTCGGAGGGTCTGCAAGAAAGATTTTTCGACCGGCATCGTCCACGAACGTGCGCGGCGCCAGGTTGGCCATGAACGGCATGCCGGTCAGGATGCCCTGCTGTCGCCGTTTCGCCGCCATCTGCTCAGTCTCTCCGGCCTGGACCGCCCCCGCCATCAGCAGGCAGCCAATAGCGAATAGCCAACAGCCTCGGATTAGGATCTGTTCGCTGCCCGCTACCCGCTGCTTGCTACCTGCTTCCAAAACAAACAATCCTCAAGGCCTGTAAGACCCTGAGGATTGTTCCCGCTTCTTCACCCTCACCTTTTCCCCAGCCCACGAGGGAAAGTCGGTCATCAGTCGGGCAGGTTTTCTGGCTTCTGGGGTTTTGCCTCACTCCCCGCGCCTTCCCATCCGCACAGGCGGACAGTGGCTATCGCGGGCTTCGTCCCCAGTCACAGCGGCGGGACCGCGAGGGTTTCGCACCCTCTTCCCTTCACCCGGACTGTCGTATTGTGTGCGTCACTCTAGGTGAGCCCCGCCACCAGAGTCAAGCGCAAAGTCTCCACGCGCCTTCACACGGCGCGTTTGCTCGGCATCAGGCGCCGGCGCAGACGCCTTGTTGGCGTCTCGACCAGTCCCGCGTTATTTATATGAACGTTCTCGAATTGCAATCATTCCGGCACTTTGGTATACCCACCTCAGACAACGCAGGCTCTCTCAGGCAGTAGAGGAACGTAATGGGGAAATTGTTCGGATATCTCATTGTGTTTGCGCTTCTCGCCGCGGCCATCAACGTCGGCGGTCTGGTCTGGTCCGGCGCCAAAGATCCTGTCTCCGACGCCTTCACCACCTACACGGCGCCACCTCCCGACTTCGTCGCCGGCACCACCGAGAACGGATATTTCATGCTCGTGGGGTTTGCGGCGGGGCCGAATGCGGACCCCGTGAAGACCGGCTACGACATTTGGCGCGAAGCCGAGAATGCGCGCGGCCACTATTTTTACGATTACGCCAAGGAAGGGCGCGCTGAACTCCAGGCCTCGCTCGATCTTTCGCAAATGATCCAGGCGTGGAAGGTCGAAGACTTCGTCGCGAAGCCCGACCAGTTCGAAGAGACGCTAAAAACCTTTCAGGCCGGTTCCAAAGTGCTGCTGGACCGCTACGCCCAATGGCTCGCCATGCCGTTCGACGACGAGGGTTACGGCCACACAGGCAGTCCGCGGCTGGCCGAATTGTACATCGCGCACAGGGCCTATCTCGCAGCGGGATTCATCCAGAGCCAGGCCAGGGGCCTCGACCGGCTGGCAGCGGACCTCCCCTCCTGGCGAGTGGTCCTGGCGCATGCCAAAACGCCCGCCGTGAAACTGATGGCCTCGGCTGTCATCAACGATGACGCTCGGCTCATCTCCGCGTTGTTGAGCCGCCAGCCGGACGCGGCCACGGCCAAGCGGCTGGCCGATCTCGCGCAGCCGCTGAATGATGAAGAGCGGTCGCTGCGCTGGCTGGTGCAGCACGAATTTGTGACCGGACTGAGCCGGTTTAAATCCACTGCGCTCACCCAGGGGCCGGCCCCGCGGCAGCAATCGGAAGACAATGAACGCTGGCTGACCGCCATGACCGGCCTGAATGCCGACACCTTCGAACGGATCGAGCTTCCGCTGCCTGCCAATCCCGTCCTGCGCACCATGGCAAAAAAGCAGCGGACACTGAACATCTACGCGGCCTATTACGAAGACTTGTTCAAAGCGTCCGGCAGCGCGCCGATCAAACTGCCGACGCTGCACGACACCGCCCGGCAGGGCGCTCGCACGATGTTTGATCCACTTTTGAATCCCGTTGACAACATTTTCATCAGCACCCCTGAGCCGGCCTGGGCCCCGTTCCTCGGTTACATCCGCGAAACGGATGCACGCCTGCGTCTGGCCGGCCTGCAAGTTATCCTACGGAACGCCCCTCGTCAGCAGGCGATGGCGACCGCGATCGGCAAAGCGGGGCCGGAGTTTTACGATCCATTCACAGGTATCCCGATGGTCTGGAACGCCTCGCAAGGCACGATCTACAGCGTGGGCCGGGACGGCCGGGACGACGGTGGAGAGAGCTCCTTCGATGTGAGCGTCAAGCTGGACGAACCGCCTCTACCTCCCAAAGTTCCAGTGAAGCCCGTCAAGCCGGTCAAACCGGGAGCCAAGCCGGCTCCTAAACCGGCAGCGAAGACATAACGCCGAGTCCTTGCTCTTCCATGAAAATTCTGCGCAACCAGCGCGGCGCCATCGGGACAGTTGGCGACGTTCTGGTTCTGCTCCTCATACTCATTACAATCGGCGTTTGGTGGGTCACACAACGTAACAAACCGCGGGCGATACCGCCACCGGACCCGACTGCGCCAATCGCCTCCACCCCTCCCCCAATCGTCACTCCGAACCAGGCTTCACCGCCGGCCCCATCGTTGGTCGCACCACCACCTTCGTTGCCAGGCGGCCAGCTTCGTCCCTTTACTCCCGGATCGCTGCCGGGCTCCCAATATGCCAATGCCCTTGAAACGATCCATACGCTGATCGAGCAGGGAAGGGATGTAGACGCAGAAGCCAGGCTGGCCGCCCTTCCACGGGAAGCCCTGAGCGACGAACAAATTCGGCAGGTCGCGGCGGTCCTCTGGAACAATCTCGGCATCATCCGGCAGCAGTCGCGCGGAGCATCGGCGGCAGTGCCGGCGTTCAAGACGGCGGTCGCTCTCGCGCCCCGCGATCAGACTCCCCGCCTGAACTTGACCCACGCCTACGTTGAAACGAAGGACCCGGCGCTCACGCGAGATTTTCTCGAAGAAACCATTCAACTCGCTCCGAACGATCCCGTGGCGCATGTAGCCCTGGCCGATCTGCTGTACGACAAAGACGATCTCGCCGGCGCCGTACTCCATCTGGAGCATGGACGCCAACGCACTCCCGCCGGCTCCCCTCAACGGCCGTATTTGGATTTGGTGGCCGCCCGTGTCTCGCGCGCCGAGCAGGCGGAGCAGAAGTTCTCAACCCGCGAAAGCAGCCACTTCCTCGTGAAGTTCAACGGCAACGAGGATTACGACACCTGGACGAAGGTGCTGGACATTCTGGAAGACGCGTACCGAGACATCGGCCAGAAGTTCAATTACTTCCCCGGCAAACCCATCACCGTCGTCCTGCATACCAAGGCGACCTTTCAGGGCACGACGGGCAGTCCGGCCTGGGCGGACGGCCTCTACGACGGCGTGCTGGGCCGCATTCAGATTCCCACGCAGGGCGCATTGACGGATCAGGCCTGGCTGGCCCGCGTGCTGCGTCATGAATTTGTGCACGCGTTGCTGCATCAGCGCGTCGAAGGAGGACGCGTGCCGCAATGGCTGAATGAAGGCCTAGCCATGCAGTTGGCTGGGGACAATTCCTGGCCGGATCTCGATCGCGTGATTAAGGGCGACATGACGCTGATCCCGCTCAATCGCCTCGAAGGCGGCTGGGCCGGATTTCCATCGGACCTCGCCACCGTGGCCTACCTGGAAGGTAATTCAGCGACCGCGTACTTGATCGAGCGCTACGGGATGGGCAAGGTGCAGGACATTATTGAAACGCTCGCCGGCCACCAGCCCATGGCCGCCGCCATCAAAGACCGGCTGTTCATTTCGTACGACGAATTCCAGCAGCGC
>JBGPNZ010000148.1:0-5811 GCA_041487795.1 Nitrospiraceae bacterium | reverse complement strand
TTTCACGCTGACATGGACGGGTATTTTCAGGCGAAGCTCCGCCTGTTCGCCGATCTGGACCCGGCCGGCAGGAAGCTCCGGCCCAAGCGCGCGATCGTCAATATCGACGATGCCCGCGGGGCTCGCGTGTGCGAGGCCAGCCGCGTGCCGGTGTGGACGTATGCGATCCAGAAACCGGCCGATATCCTGGCTGAAGACGTCCGGCTGGCGCTTAGCGGCACCCACTTCACCGCCGTCACGCCGCACGGGCGATTTCCGGTCGAGAGCCGGCTGGTCGGCGAGCACAATGTCTACAACATCCTCGCGGCCATTGGCGTGGGACTACATGAAGGATTGTCGCCGGAAATTATCCAGCGTGGAATTACCTCGGTCGTGAACGTGCCGGGCCGGTTCGAGCGGGTGGAAGCCGGGCAGGATTTCACGGTCGTGGTGGATTACGCCCATACGGACGATGCGCTGCTGCGCCTTCTGACCGCCGCCCAGGCGCTGAAAACGGGGCGGGTCATCACGGTGTTCGGATGCGGGGGCGATCGCGATCGGGGCAAGCGGCCCAAGATGGGGCGCGTAGCGGCGCGGCTCAGCGATGTGGTCTTTCTGACGTCCGACAATCCGCGCAGCGAAGATCCGGCGGCCATTTTGCGCGAGATCGAGGTCGGGGTACGCGAGGCGCTCACCGAAAAGCGGATTCGATACGAGGTGATCGCCGATCGCCGCGCGGCGATCGAAGCGGCCGTGCGCGAGGCCAAGTCCGGCGACACGGTGCTGATTGCGGGCAAGGGCCACGAGGACTATCAGATTGTCGGGGCCACGCGCCTGCATTTCGACGATCGTGAGGTGGCGCGGGTGGCCCTTGCCGCGCGGCGGGCCTGATGCTGATCGAGACGTGCCGGCAATTGGCGCCGATCGGCGTATTGGGGAAGTATACGATGCCGCTCTTTATTGTCGATGAGGTCAGGGAAATCACCAGCGCCCGTCTGTTGACGGGCTGGGAGGCGCGCGTCGCCAAGCAGGGCATCCGGCGGCTGTGCACCGATTCCCGGGACATCGGAAACGGCGATCTCTTTGTTGCGATCAAAGGCGAACGGGTGGACGGACATGACTTTGTGCCTGCCGCACTGAAGCGGGGCGCGGTCGGCGCGCTGGTGCAGGACGACTATCGTCTGCCCCCCTCCGTGCAGCAACGAGCAGGCCGCGGGCCGGTGGTGTTGAGTGTGCCGGATACGCTCAGGGCCTACCAGCAACTGGCGGCGTACCATCGCAACCGGTTTCAGATTCCGGTCGTGGCCGTGACCGGCAGCAACGGCAAGACCACGACGAAGGAGATGGTGGCCGACGTGTTGGCGCAGCGATGGCCCGTGCTTCGGACCGAGGGAAATTTGAATAACCGCATCGGCGTGCCGCAAACGCTGTTCAAGCTGGCGCCGCGCCACAAGGCGGCGGTGATCGAGATGGGCGTGGACCAGGCGGGTCAGACCACGCGTCTCTGCGAGATCGCCCATCCAACCGTCGGCCTGATTACAAATATCGGACCGGATCATCTGGAGTTTTTCGGCACCATGGATGTGTCCGCGCAGGCGAAGGGGGAGTTGCTGGAGTTTCTGCCTCCCGAGGGACGCGCGGTGCTCAATGCGGACGATTCCTATTTCGGCTATCTCGCCGCGCGTGCCCGCTGCGAGGTGCTGTCGTTCGGGCTGTCGTCGAAAGCGCACGTCCGGGCGGACCGGCTCACAATGGGATCCCGGCAGGGAACGCAGTTTCATCTGCGGCTTCCCGGGCGCGGCAAGCCGCAGCCCGTCGCCATACGGGTGCACGGCGTGCACAACGTCCTGAACGCGCTGGCGGCGGCGGCGGTCGGACATGCCATGGGATTGAGTCCGGCGACGATTGCCGAGGGCCTGGCGCGGTTCAGGCCGGCGGCCATGCGGTCGCAGGTGCTGACGGTGGGCGGGATTCGGATCATCAACGATTGCTATAACGCGAATCCGGCGTCGATGAAAGCGGCGATCGATCTGCTGCTGGCACTCGGCGCCGGCGCGCGTTCCGTGGCGGTTTTGGGAGACATGCTCGAATTGGGCCCGTCCGCCCCCGCCCTGCATCGCGAGGTCGGCGCCTATCTCGCCGAACGGGGCGTGACGCATCTCATTACCTGCGGAGCCCTAGGCAAGCATGTGGCGGACGGCGCGCGCAGTGCCGGCATGGCGCCGGAGCGCATCGTGCACGAACCCGACGCCGCTCGCGCGGGAGCGGCGTTGCAAGCGCTCGCGCAGGAGGGCGATGTGGTGCTGGTGAAGGCGTCGCGCGGCATGAAGATGGAACAGGCCGTGGAGATGCTGGCGGGCGCACCCGGCGAAACGGCAACGGGCAAACACGCCCAGGGACACTGACTATGCTGTATCTCCTGCTCTATCCGCTGCACACCGAGTTCGCCGCGCTGAACGTGTTTCGATATCTCAGTTTCCGCCTGATTTATGCTGCGATCACGGCGTTTCTCATCGCCTTCGTGCTGGCGCCGCCGCTGATCCGCCGGCTGCAGGCCATCAAGGTGGGCCAGCACATTAGGGAAGACGGCCCCAGCAGCCATCTCAGCAAGGAAGGGACGCCCACCATGGGCGGCATGCTCATTCTCTTTGCCGTGATGCTGGCCACCGTGCTGTGGGCGGATATCACCAACCCGTACGTATGGCTGGCGTTGGGGGCAACGTTCGGATACGGGATGATCGGTTTTGCCGACGATTATCGAAAATTTACCGGCAACAAATCCAGGGGATTGACCGCCGGGCAGAAAATTGTGGCGCAGGGCCTCCTGGCGCTGGCGATCGGCCTGTTCTTTTACTATCTTCCGGGCTACTCCACGAAGCTGAACGTGCCCTTTTTCAAAAACTTCACGCCGGACCTCGGCCTGTTCTACATCCCCTTTGCCGTGCTGGTCATCGTCGGCAGCTCGAACGCGGTCAATCTCACGGACGGCCTTGACGGCCTGGCGGTCGGCCCCATCATGATCGCCGCGCTGGCCTATACGATCGTGGCCTACGTGGTCGGCAACAAGATCATGTCCGACTATCTGCTGATTCCCCATATCGAAGGCGCGGGCGAACTGGCGGTCTTCACGGCGGCGATTTTCGGCGCGAGCCTGGGCTTCCTCTGGTTCAACACCTATCCGGCCACGGTCTTTATGGGCGATGTGGGATCGCTGCCGTTGGGGGCCGCGCTGGGAACGGTCGCGGTCGTCAGCAAACACGAGTTGCTGCTGCTCCTGGTCGGCGGCGTGTTCGTCATCGAGGCGATCTCGGTCATCTTTCAGGTGGCGTCCTTCAAGTCGCGCGGCAAGCGGATTTTCCTGATGGCGCCGATCCACCATCATTTCGAAATGAAAGGCTGGGAAGAACCGAAGGTGGTTGTGCGCCTCTGGATTATCGCGATTCTCTTGGCGCTGTTGAGTCTGAGTACGCTCAAGCTCAGGTAGCGTACGGTAATGGAAATGATGGCGATCAGACTGAAGCATTTCGAAATGAAAGGCTGGGAAGAATCCGAAGTCGTTGCGTGTCTCCGGATTATTGCAATTCTCTTGGCATCACTGAGTATTAGCACGTTCAAACTCAGGTAATGGCGGTATATGGGCAACCATGGCGATCGAATCGGTCGAGGGCTTAGCAAACAGGCGGGTCACGGTCCTTGGGATGGCCCGGAGCGGCGAGTCGGCGGCGTGTCTGCTACAGGCGGCCGGGGCGCGGGTGACAATAGCCGATGCGAAAGACGAGGCACAGCTTGCGGATGTGCTGGCGCGGCTGGACCGCACCCGGCTCACCGTCCGAGCCGGAGCCGATTATGGATCTTCGCTGCAGGAGACTGATCTCGTCGTGATCAGTCCGGGGGTGCCGTCCCGGTCGCCCCTGTTGCAGGCGGTTCGCGGGCGCGGCGTGCCGGTGATCGGCGAACTGGAGTTGGCATCCTGGTTCCTGCGGGCGCCGGTCATTGCGATCACGGGAACGAACGGCAAGAGCACGACCGTCACGCTGATTGGAGAAATGCTGGCGCGCAGCGGCAAGCGGGCGTTTGTCGGCGGCAATCTGGGCACGCCGCTCAGCGAAGCGGCGCTCGCGACGCATCGCGCCGGCGGCGCCTCGCCGTACGAATACATCGTGGCCGAGGTGTCGAGTTTTCAGCTGGAAACGATCGGGCGGTTTCATCCCTGGTTCGCGGCGGTCTTGAACATCACGACGGATCACATGGATCGCTACGATGCGCCGGCGGACTATGCTGCGACCAAGGCCCGGATCTTTGAAAATCAGTCGGAGGGCGATATCGCGTTGCTGAATCTGGACGATGAGCGGGTTGCCGCGATGCGATCCGCGGTGCGTGCCAGGGTGCTGGGGTTTTCCCGGTCGAAGTTGCCCGGTCGGGGTGTCGAGGAGGGCATCGCATGGGATGGCGAACAGGTGACCGCGACCTTCGCGGGGCGTACCGAAGCTGTCTGTCGGCGCGAGGAGATTCGTCTTCCCGGCTCGCACAATCTGGCCAATGCGATGGCGGCGGCAGCGGTCGGTCTCTCGTGCCGCTGTCCGATGGCCACCGTCCGCGAGGCGCTTCGCGACTTTCCGGGGATCGAGCACGCGCTGGAAGCCGTTCGTGAGCGTCGCGGCGTACGGTTCATCAACGACTCGAAGGGGACCAATGTGGATGCCGTGCTCAAGGCGCTCGAGAGCTTTGACGAGCCGATCGTGCTGATTGCCGGCGGGCGCGACAAGGGCGGCGATTTCGAACGGTTGCGTGACGTTGTCTGCCGGCGCGTGACGCACCTGATTTTGATCGGTGAAGCGGCGCCGAGGCTGCACGAGGTCTTGCGCGAGTGCCGGCACATCAGCCGCGCGCCGTCGCTTCGGGCGGCCGTGGAGGAAGCGGCCGGGGTGGCGGCGGCAGGCTCGGTGGTCCTGCTCTCGCCGGCCTGCGCGAGTTTCGACATGTTTGCGGATTACCAGGACCGGGGCCGGCAGTTCAAGCAGCTCGTGAACGCGCTGCCGGCATGACCAAAGAAGGAACGGATGGCGCACAGAATGCTCGATGCGGGAACGTTGTCGCTGCCGTGGTCGTCCACCGGCGAGCGTCCGCGCAAGCAGGCGTCGGTCGACGGCGGTGTGCTGGCGGTGACGGTGGTCCTCGCCTTGATCGGGCTGGTGATGGTGTTCAGCGCCAGCGCCGTGGTGGCCGGCAATCGCTTTCAGGATTCGATCTATTTTCTCAAGCGCCATCTGGCGTGGCTGGCGTTCGGATTTCTGCTGCTCCAGCTGGCGTCGCGGATGGATTACATGGTGTGGCGTCGGCTGGCCCTGCCGGCGCTGGGACTCACGGCAGTGCTGCTGGTCCTGGTGCTGGTGCCCTCCATCGGCGCGATGGCCAAGGGGGCACGCCGCTGGATCAGGATGGGTCCGATCTCGGTGCAACCAACCGAGATGGTCAAGCTCGCGGTCGTTCTGTATCTGGCGCTCTACCTCACCAAACGAGAAGGCCGATTAACCGACTTCGCGTCCGGATTTCTTCCGCCGTTGGTCGTCGTCGGTCTGCTGTCAGTGTTGGTACTGCTGGAGCCCGATCTCGGCACGGTGGTGGTGGTCGGCCTGGTGACCTATGCGCTACTCTTTTTAGGGGGCGCACGACTGAGTCATCTCTTCAGTCTGGTGCCGGTCGCGCTGGCCGGCGTGGCCCTGCTGGTCTGGCGATCGCCGTATCGTTTGCAGCGCCTGATGACCTTTTTCGATCCGGGGAAGGATCCCACGGGGGCGGGATTTCAGGTGAACCAGTCGTTTCTGGCGTTCG
>JBGPNZ010000147.1:0-5861 GCA_041487795.1 Nitrospiraceae bacterium | reverse complement strand
CTTTTCGATGTACGGCAATTCCACGAAACTCCGCGAAACGGCGAGAACTCTAGCGAACGCGATCGGGCAGGGAGGGCTGGCATTTATTGCCGGCCCGGCATCGCTACAATCCGCGCTTCAAATGCAGCCGCAACTCCAAGTCCTCTCTGCAGATCCAGTTGAAACCCTGCCGACCTTCCGCATGCATCAGACCATCTTGCCCAAGACACGCCTCAAACAAGGGCTGACGCTGTTCCACGTCGTAAAGGGATAACGATCCAACTCTTGACAGTATTCGCCTGGCGCGATACTATGCGTGTGCCTTTAACGCTCATCCTGTGAGGTGAGCAAGGAGTAGCGCAATGCACGGCCTGAATCACGCCGTCGTCCGACAACCGACCTTCTCACCCAGTAGCGGGGAGAAGGTTTTTTTATGCCCTCTTCAGGGACGTAACCCGTGAACCGTCAACCGGTACCCGTGAAAATCTCCGGCGGATTACGGTCCACAGATAACGGATTACGGATCACGGGTCACGGTTAACGAGCTTATGATCGCTCACGACAAGAAGCACGAAAAGCTCATCATGGACGCCAGCGAAGTGACACGGGCGCTGACGCGGATTGCCCACGAGATCCTCGAGCGCAATAAGGGCACCCAGGATTTGGCGCTGGTCGGCATCCGGACCGGCGGGGTCCATCTGGCCCACCGCCTGGTGAAACGCATCCAGGACATTGAGCGGGTCAAGGTGCCGATCGGCGAACTGGACATTACGCTCTACCGTGACGATCTGGCGCTCCGAAAAGAACAGCCGATTCTTAAAACCACAAAGGTCCTGTTCGACATCGCGGATATGAAGGTCGTGCTGGTGGACGACGTGCTGTTTACCGGCCGCACGATCCGTGCCGCCATGGACGGCTTGATGGACCTGGGACGGCCGGCCGAGATTCAGCTGGCCGTGCTGGTGGACCGCGGGCACCGGCAACTGCCCATCAAAGCCACCTACATCGGCAAGAACATTCCGACCGCCGACGACGAAATTGTGCAGGTCTTCCTCGAGGAAGATGGAGAGGAGGACCGAGTGGTCATCCGGCAGGAGGGCACACCATGAGTTTTAAACACAAGCACTTGCTCGGCATCGCGCCGCTCTCCGCTGAGGAAATCATGCTGATTCTGGAAACGGCCGACTCCTTCAAGGAAGTCAGCGGTCGCGAAATCAAGAAGGTGCCGGCTCTCCGTGGCAAAACGGTCGTCAACCTTTTCTTCGAGCCCAGCACGAGAACGCGCACGTCATTCGAGCTGGCCGCCAAGCGGCTGAGCGCGGACGTGATCAACTTTTCGCCGTCCGACAGCAGCGTGGTCAAGGGCGAAACGCTGCTGGACACGGCCCGGAACATCGAAGCCATGCAAGCCGACATCATCGTCCTGCGCCACCCGGCCGCCGGCGCGGCGGACACGCTGGCACGCGGGGTCAAGTCCTCCGTCATCAATGCCGGCGACGGCTGGCACGAACATCCGACGCAGGCCCTTTTGGATCTCTACACGCTGCGGGAAAAGAAACGGGACTTTAAAGGCCTGAGGGTTGCCATCGTAGGCGACGTGGCGCACAGCCGCGTCGCCCGCTCCAATATCCATGCCCTTACCAAAGTCGGCGCCGAAGTGCGGGTGATCGGCCCGCGCACCATGATGCCCTACGGAATCGAGCGGCTCGGCGTACGCCTCTACGACACTCTCGACGAAGGCTTGCGAGGTGTGGACGTGATCATGATGCTCCGCTTGCAACTGGAGCGGCAGGGCCGCGCGCTCTTCCCGACCATCCGGGAATACTCACGCCTCTATGGACTGACCGCCGAACGGCTGAAGCTGGCTGAGCCGGGCGCGCTGGTGATGCATCCGGGACCCATCAATCGCGGAGTGGAAATCGCGCCGGACGTGGCCGACAGCTTCTCGTCGGTCATCCTGGACCAGGTCACCAACGGAGTCGCCGTCCGAATGGGCATCTTGTATCTGCTATCAGGAGCGAACGAATGAAAAGTCAAAAAGTCAGAAAGTCGAAAGTCTTCAAGTCGGAAGAGGTAGCTTCCGTCATCTTCGACATTATGACTTTCAGACTTGACGGACTTTCTGACAGGGCATTCCTATGACCATCCTGATCAAAGGCGGGCAGGTCATTGACCCACGCCGGGTGAACGGCCCTGCCGATGTGTTGATTGAACAGGGGAAGATTGCAGCCGTGGGGCCAAAACTGAAGGCTCCCGCCAACGCGAAAATCATCGATGCCACAAACAAAGTCGTCATGCCTGGCTTCATTGATCTGCATGTCCACTTCCGCGAGCCGGGTTTTGAGTATAAGGAAACGATCCAGAGCGGCACCGCCGCAGCCGCGGCCGGCGGCTTCACCTCGGTGTGCTGCATGCCGAACACGAGCCCGATCAATGACAATCAGTCCATCACGGAGTTCATTCTGGAAAAGGCCCGCGCGGCCGGCAACGCGAACGTATTCCCGGTCGGCGCCATCACCAAGGGCTCGGAAGGAAAAGAATTGGCCGAGATCGGCGACTTGCGGAGGGCCGGCTGCGTGGCTATTTCTGACGACGGACTGCCGGTGATGAACAGTCTGGTCATGCGGCGGGCGATGGAATATGCCCTCGCGTTCGATGTGCCGGTCGTCGACCACTGCGAGGACCTATATCTCTCCGAAGGGGGGTGCATGAACGAGGGGTTTGTCTCCACACAACTGGGGCTGCAGGGCGTGCCGGCCGCAGCGGAAGACGTCATGGTCGCCCGCAATCTTGCCCTGGCCGAACTCACCGGCGCGCGGCTGCACCTGGCGCACCTCAGCACGGCCGGATCGGTACGCATGGTCCGGGAGGCCAAAGCGCGCGGCATCAAGGTCACAGCGGAGGCCTGCCCCCACCACTTCATGCTGACGGAAGAAGCGGTCTGCGGCTATAACACGCACGCCAAGATGAACCCGCCGCTCAGAACGGGGGCGGACGTGCAGGCCATCAAGGATGGGTTGCGCGACGGGACGATCGATGTGATCGCCACCGACCATGCGCCGCACGCCGCGCAGGAAAAGCAGCAGGAATTCGCCGCGGCTCCGAACGGTATCGTCGGCCTCGAGACGGCATGGCCGCTGACCCTGACACTGGTGGAGGAGGGCGTACTCTCGCTTGAGGCGGCCATTGCCAAGTTAACGACCGAGCCGGCCAAGGCCTTCAGCCTGAAAAAGGGGACGCTGGCGCCGGGGGCCGATGCTGATGTAGCGATTGCCGACCTGCACGAAGGCTGGGAAGTTGATCCGGCTCGCTTCCGCTCCAAGGGCCGGAACACGCCTTTTGCCGGATGGAAAGTAAAGGGGCGCATCACGACCACGATTGTGGGCGGCCGTGTCGTCTACGAAACAACCTGATACACCATTAGCATGGGTGAGCCCCGCGCGTTTTCAAAAAGATTGCTGATCTGTGCCGTCGTCGAGTGTCTCGCGCTGGCGGTCTGGATCGGAGGATTGGTCGTGATCATAGCCGCTGTGATTCCTGCCGTGTTCAACTCCTTTGGCATGGAGCCGGGCGGGCGGTTCCTGACCAGGGTATTTGACGGGTATAATAGGCTTGTGCTCGTGGCAATGGCGGCAATAGGAGGAACCATCGCCGCTCGCGCCTGGGGATTTCAGGCGGGGGGACCCTCGGATGCCCTTCCGGGGCGGGCTGAAACGATTCTCTTCGGCACGATGGTCCTAGTGGCTTCCTTGATCATCTTCGTCCTGGGGCCACAGTCCATCGCGCTTCAGGAAGAGGCGTTTGGAGCCAGGGATGAAAGCGCGCAGAAGATTGCCTATGATGCGTTTTTTGGGGTACACAGGATCGTCCGTACGCTGTATATAGTGAACCTCGGCCTGGGTATTGGGTTGCTCACGATCAAGCTCAAGTCATTCTTGAGGAAGGCACTCTAAGACATGAAAAAAGCCTTATTAGCGCTCGCCGACGGGATGGTCTTTGAGGGCCAGGCGCTCGGTCATGAAGGGGAGACGATAGGAGAGGTCGTCTTCAATACCGCCATGACCGGCTACCAGGAGATCCTGACGGACCCGTCCTATAAAGGACAGATCGTCACGATGACCTGCCCGCACATCGGCAACTATGGGGTCACTAAGCAAGACACGGAATCCCGGCGTATCTGGGCTGAAGGTTTTGTCGTTAAGGAGTCCGGCCGCCGGCCCAGTAACTGGCGGGCGGAGCAATCTCTTGATGAGTACCTGAAAGAATCCCGCGTAGTCGGCATTCAGGGGATCGACACCCGCGAACTGACCCGGCACTTGCGCGAGATCGGCTCACAACAGGGCATCATCTCCCATGTGGACCTCGATCACCGGCAGGCGACGGAGAAGGCTCGCACCGCTCCATCCATCGTCGGGCGTGACTTGGCCGCGGAAGTGACGTGCGGGAAAAGCTATGAATGGACAGAAGGCTCCGGTTCCTGGACACCGGTGACGGACGGGCATCAGCCGAACAAGCCGACCCGCCGGTTCAAAATTGTTGTGTATGACTTCGGCGTGAAACGAAATATCCTGCGCCGGCTCGTGGATGTCGGCTGTGCGGTGACCGTGGTGCCGGCTTCAACCTCGGCCAAAGCCGTCGAAGCTCTAAAACCTGATGGTGTCGTGCTGTCCAACGGGCCAGGCGATCCGGAAGGCGTTCCCTATGCCATCGAGGCGGCAAAGGCGTTGATCGGCACGCGCCCGATCCTCGGCATTTGCCTTGGCCATCAGATTCTGGGGCTCGCCTTCGGGCTCAACACCTATAAGCTGAAATTCGGGCACCACGGCGCCAACCATCCGGTGATGGATCTCCGAACCAGGAAAGTCGAGATCACCTCGCAGAATCACAACTTCGCTGTGCGGCCGCCGGCAGGCGCAACGGTCACCGCCGCCAAGCCGCCGGTCCTGACAACGCCGTTCGGCCGCGTGGCCGTCAGCCATCTGAGCCTGAACGACGATTCGGTGGAGGGCATGGTCTGCCTCGATCAGCCGGTCTTGTCCGTCCAGTATCACCCTGAAGCATCGCCGGGCCCTCATGACTCGGCCTATCTCTTTGAACAATTTGTCGGAATGATGGAGAAGTCTCATGCCTAAACACACGATGACTCGCGTCGGAATACTGGGCATTGTCATGCTCCTCTCCGGCTGCATCACCGTCAATCTACCTCCAGGCCCAGGCCCGCTGGTCGAGACGTACATCAGCGGGTCCGGCTCCTCAAAAGTGCTGATGCTGGATCTCGTCGGGATGATCAGCTCGGCTGAGGAACATGGGCTTTATCCCATCCCCAGCCAGGTCGCGCGACTGAAGGAAGCGCTGACCAAGGCGGCTGCCGACCAGGACGTCCAATCGCTCGTCCTGCGGATCAACACACCGGGGGGGACCGTGACCGCCTCCGACGTGCTCTATCATGAGCTGCGGCTTTTCAAACAAAAGAAAAAAATTCCGATCATCGCCTCGATCATGGACGTGGGGGCATCGGGCGGCTATTACGTCGCCATGGGAGCCGACAAAATCGTGGCCCATCCGTCATCCGTCACGGGCAGCCTCGGCGTCATCATGCTGACGATGAACGCAAACGGTCTCCTGGAAAAGATCGGCGTACATGCAAGCGCCATTACATCCGGCCCCAAGAAGGACATGGGGTCTCCGTTCCGGGCCATGACTGATGAGGAACGCGTGATTTTCCAAAGTGTCATTAATGGGTTTTATGAGCGATTCCTCACCGTCATCAAGGAAGGGAGGCGAAACCTGACCGCCGATGAGATTCGCAAGCTGGCGGACGGGCGCATTTATTCGGGCGAGCAGGCGAAGGCCGTCGGGCTGGTCGACAGCATCGGGTACCT
>JBGPNZ010000146.1:0-5876 GCA_041487795.1 Nitrospiraceae bacterium | reverse complement strand
GCCGAGATGGTCGCGTATGAAGCAGCCTGCGGCGAGCTGCGGACCCATTATGCCGGTTTCTTCGATCCGGGCTTCGGCCATGGCCGGGGCGAGATCGCGGGCACGCAGGCCGTGCTGGAAGTCCGCCCGCATGACGTGCCGTTTCTGATTCATGACGGGCAAACGTTTTTCAAAGTCGTCTACGAGAAAATGCTCGACATTCCGACGGAGGTGTACGGAGTCAGCCTGGGCTCCTCCTATCAGCGGCAAGGGCTGACGTTGAGCAAGCATTTCAAGACATGATCCACCAACGGCAAACTCTTAACAGCAAAGGATATGGGCTGCGAGGTGCGAGGTGCGGGGTACGGGGCAATTGTCCCATAACCTCGAACCTCGAACTCCGAACCTGTTTCTGAAGACTATGCCACCGACCGATCTGCCCGAACGTCCCCACAATCAGAGCTCCGCGCCGTCGTCCTCCGATCGCGACCCGCATCACGACGACGACCATCACCTCCATGTGCCTGGCATGATCATCGGCTCGTCGCTGGTCTTCCTGGGCTTTCTCACCATCTTTCTCTCGATCAGCGGAGGCTTCGAAATCGACTACAAGCCGCTCGTGCTCTATTTCACCGGACTCGCCATCTGGGCCTATTCCGCCATCGCGAACCTCACGCTGCGCTATACGGTGATGACTGTCGCCATCACGCTCGGTCTGGCGATCGCCCATTACGGTGAAGTGCATTTCTGGCACAAGCAGGTCATTTTCTGGGCGACGATCATCATGGTCACCTATTTCATGCTCACCAGCGCCGCTCCGGATAAACGCGAGTAACCGAAGGCTAGCGGCAAGAGGCTAGGGGCCCAGAAAGAACCCTCCTTCCCGCTCGCCCCTCGCCTCGTGCTTCGGCGAGGAACGAGCCGTGAAGATCGCCGTCATCATCCCCACGCTGAACGAGGAGCAGGCGCTGCCGGATACGTTGCAACGCACAACCGCGCTTGGATTGGACGACATTATCGTCGTGGACGGCGGCAGTACGGACCGCACACAGGAGATCGCTTGCGATCTCCTGGTGCGGGACGCGAGGTGCGAGGTGCGGGGTACGGGGGCAGAAACGTCTTCACCTCGAACCCCGAACCCCGAACCACGAACCCCTCACCTGCGGCTGATCACATCAGCCGCCGGCCGCGCCCGGCAGATGAACACCGGCGCGTCGCACAGCCAGGCGGACGTCTTGCTTTTCCTCCACGCCGACACGCACCTGCCCGACGAGGCCCGGCACGCCATCGAACGGGCGCTGGACGATCCCGCCTGCGTCGGAGGGCGTTTCGACGTGCGGTTCGAACGCGACACGGGCCTCGCCTGGCTGATCGCGCGGCTGATCAGTCTGCGGTCGCGCTGGAGCGGCATCGCCACCGGCGATCAAGCGCTCTTCGTTCGGCACGAGGTCTTTGCGCAACTTGGCGGCTTTACCGACATTCCGATCATGGAGGATGTGGACTTCACCCGTCGCCTGAAGCGCGCCGGTCGCGTGGCGCCGCTCCGCGCCCACGTGGTGACCTCCTACCGCCGATGGGACCGACATGGAGCACTTCGAACAATTGTCTTGATGTGGGCCCTTCGATTGCTGTATTGGTTAGGCGTCCATCCGAATAGATTGAAAAATCTTTACGCCTCGGTCCGGTAAGAGGCAGGGCTCATGAGCCCACGGCAACACACAGGCGGCCCAAACAGGAAGCCGAACGTCTCGCGCTCCCCGTCTGATTCCGCCCTGATCATCTTCGCCAAAGCGCCGATCCCAGGCCAGGTCAAAACCCGACTCTGTCCGCCGCTCACCCCCGACGAAGCCGCCAGTCTGCACGGGAGCGTTGTGCTGGATATGCTGGAACGCAGCCGCACCACGGCTGCGCTGGATCGGTTTGTGGCCTGCGCGCCGTCATCCGATCATGTCTTTTTCAAAATTCTTGAAGAGCGCCACGGTGTCCGGCTGATCACGCAGATGGGCGACGATCTCGGCACCCGCATGGCCCGCGCGTTTGCCGACGTTCTTGCGCTGGGCTATCGGCAGGTGCTGGTGATCGGCACGGACCTGCCGACCTTGCCCGGCTCGGTGTTCGGCGAGGCGGTCACGTTGCTGGCGGCTCACGATGTGGTGCTGGGTCCGGCCCTGGACGGCGGCTATTACCTGATCGGACTGCGCAAGCCGTCGCCCGAGCTGTTTGCCGGCATTCCCTGGTCGACGGATCAAGTCCTGCCCTTGACGCAGCAGAAGGCCGCCGCGCTGGGGCTGCATACGGCGCTGTTGCCGGTCCGGCGCGACATCGATACGATCGATGATCTCATGGCCATCATCGAAGAAACAGGCGCGGGGCACGAGGCGCAAGGGAAGAGCCTGGTACGGGGTACGCGGTACGAGGCGCGGGTCAACGCAACAGGTGGCTTACCTCGAACCTCGAACCCCGAACCTGGGACCGAAGGTCCCGAACCCCGAACCTCGAACCTCGAACCCGGCATGCTTTCGCCCCGAACCGCCGGTGTGCTACGCTTGCTGGCGAGTCGGCTACGCATCCATACACAACGCACCTCGAAGACCATGAAAACAGCCGTATCTTGATGACACCGTCCTCTCTCGACACCGGACGACACGAGGTGCCCATGTCCGACGCGCGCTGGCTCCTCGGCGTGCGGCACTGGTCCGTCAGCACGAAACTCATCGTGATGATCGCGCCGCTGCTGATTCTGTTTCTCGTGCTGTTTGCCTGGGCCTTCGCCGGACGCCAGCGCATGCATGTGCTGGAGGAACAGACGGCCGTCACCGCTGAAGCGATTCTGACGCAGATCCAAGCCGACCGCGAATACTATGCCTCCACCATCGTGCCGCGGCTGACGGCTTTGCAGGCCAGGATCAGCGCCGACTACCAACACACCCCGAACGCATTCCCGCTCCCGGCGACCTTCATCCGGGAGGTCACGGAAATGATCGCGAATTCTCCCGCCGGCTACCGGGTCAAACTGATCAGCCCCTGGCCGATCAATAAAAAGAACGGCGTTCAGGACTCGTTTCAGAAAGAAGGCTTCGAGGCGTTGCTGACCACGAATACAAAATTGTTCAAACGGCAGGATCGCGTGAGCGGAACCACGGTCATGCGCTTTCTCGTTCCGGACCGGGCCGTGGCGCACAGTTGCGTGGGTTGTCACAACAGCCATCCCAGCAGCCCAAAACAGGACTTCCAACTCAACGACATCATGGGCGGGATTGAAATCAGCATCCCCATCGAATCCGCCCTGCAAGCAGCCCGCCGAGATCAGCTGTGGCTGGTCGCCGGCGGAGGCGGCATCAGCTTCATCGTCATGATCCTGATCGTCTGGGGCTCGCGAGTCGTCGTGACGCAACCGGTCCGCGAGCTGACGGCACAGATGCAAAAAATTTCCGGCGCCAGCGGCGACGTGGCCGAGGAGCCGGCGGTCCGCCGGAAAACCGAGCAGGCCATGGGTGAAGAGATCCGGCAGCTCTGGCACGGATTCTGGGACATGTATCTCAGCCTGCGCCTGCACCAACAGGAACGATCCACGGACCTGGAGCAGCAGGGCATCGAGATGCAGGTCCTGAACCAGCGCCTCATCGACATGCAGAAAATCACGCAATCCATGCAACAGGCCATCTCGGAAGAAGAGGTCTACCGCATCCTCTGTCACACCCTGCAACAGAGCATCCCGTTGCAGCAAATCCTCATTCTCCGACTCAATGCTTCCGAGGATCGCCTCGAAACTATCTGGACCTCACCCAAACGCGAGGATCTCCCGATCGACGGCTACCCGGTCTGGAACGAGCCCCATCGGTGCCCCGTCATCCGTTCCGGACGCGAATATAAGGTGCAGGACACGTCCCGCGATCTGGTCTGCGCGTCGAGCGTCTCGAACAAGCAATCCGGCAGTTACTGGTGCGTGCCCCTGGTCATCGGCGGACGAACGATCGGCGTCGTGCACCTGCTCAGCCAGGAAATCAACCGCTGGACGGAAGACACTTGCCACTGGATCGAGGCCCTCGTCAACGTGGCCGCGCCGATGATCGGCCATCTCCAACACCTCGAGCGGGCCAAACGGCGCGCGTTGATCGACGAGTTGACCGGCACCTACAACCGCCGCTTTCTGGAAGAAGCGCTCGCCAAGCTGGTCGTGCCGGACGATCGGCGGAGAGGCCAGGTGCTGAGCCTGATGGTGATCGATCTGGACCACTTCAAAAAAGTCAACGACACCTACGGTCACCAGGTGGGCGATCTGGTCCTGAAAACGGTCGCCCAAACCCTGCACAAGACCTTGAAAGATAGCGACGTGCTGGCGCGGTACGGTGGAGAGGAATTCGTCATCGTGCTCCCGCGAACCGACACGGCCGGGGCCGTCGCGGTCGCCGAGCGTCTGCGTATCGCCGTGGCGGGGCTTGCGCTTCGAAAGCTGGCGCCCGTCGCGCCGGAACGGGTGACGATCAGTGTCGGTGTCGCCTCCTGCCCTATCCATGCCACGACGGTAGCCGAATTGATCCACGCCGCCGACGAGGCCTTGTACAAATCCAAGTCGCAAGGGCGCAACCGTGTGACCTGCGCTCCGGACTCGCTCGAAGTCGCGTTCCAGAACCCCGACGAACAAGACACTCCACGGTGAACGCTCCCGTCGCCGTCATTACCGGCGGCGCCCGCGGGATCGGGCGCGCTGTCGCCCTCGATCTTGCGGCGCAGAAGTGGCGCGTGGCCATCTGCTACCGCACCAGCGAGACGGAGGCGGCAGAGACCGCCCGCGAGATCGCTGCGCGAGGCGGCGAGCCGCTGGCCGTCCGTTGCGATGTCTCCGATCCCACCGCTGCCAAGAACCTGATCCTTCAAGTGGAGCAGACGTGGGAGCGGATCGACGCGCTCATCAATTGCGCCGGCCCCTACCACCGCCTCAATCTGCTGGACGAAACCCCGGCGGGATGGAACGAGATGTTCGATCACAACCTCCATCCTATCTTTTATCTGGCGCACGCCGCCGCGCCGGGCATGAAAGCGCGTAAACAGGGGCGGATTATTAATTTCAGCATGGCAAATGCGGATCAGATGATCGCGCAACCTGAGGTGACCGCGCACTACATCGCGAAGGCGGGTGTGCTGATCCTGACGCGAACGCTGGCTAAACTATTGGCGCCCCACGGCATCACCGTCAACGCGATCTCGCCCGGCTTTATTGATTCCGGCAGCGCGCCGCCAGGCGACCTGGCCGGCATGGCCAAGAAGATTCCGGCTGGTTATGTCGGTGAGGTCAAGGATACGGTCGCGGCGGTGAAGTTTCTCTTGTCAGACGAAGCCCGCTACGTGACGGGAACGAATATCCACGTCTCAGGAGGGTGGGGAATATAGGGGAACGAGCTGGCGGGTTGATCTCCTCCCGTGCTCGCAGAAGGCGACCTTCACACCCAACCACCCCAGGCGCGCCGAGACGCGCCTTTTTCCCGTGGCAGAATGTGCTCCTTCGATGCGCGCAGTTGGAGGAGGCCAATCCGCCGCTCGAGGGAATGGAACTCCCGATAAATAAAAAATAGAAAGGCGACAGGCCGCTTCCAAGCCTGTCGCCTTTAACGCTTTGCCACGTTTAGCGGGTTACTCCAGTAGCGATTGCCCCTACAAACCTTGAATGTCCCCGTTTTCTTCCTCCCCGACAAGCGCAGTTAGACTCATCCAGCCGCCCCCAGTGAAGAGGATGGCGCAAGAAGAAAAGAAGGACTTACTTCCCGACGGCCTTCTTCAATAGAGGTTCAATTTCGCCTTTGGCGGCCATCGGATCGAGAATGTCCGTGTCGCCGTAAAATTGTCCGTCGATGAAGACCTTGGGCAGCGTCGGCCAGTTGGTCATCTTGGTCAGGAAT
>JBGPNZ010000145.1:0-5916 GCA_041487795.1 Nitrospiraceae bacterium | reverse complement strand
TCCCGACGCGTCCTCTCAGACTGCGCTGCCCGAGATTGCCTGGACCGACGAAGCCCTCCAGCGGATGGAGCGCGCACCCGTCTTCCTGCGCGGCATGGTCAAGCGCCTGGCCGAAAAGAAAGCCCGCGAACTCGGCTATGCCGTCATCACCGGCGAGATTCTCGACCAGTTCAAGAGCCAGATGATGGGCGGCATGGGCGGGGCCGCCGGGATGGCCGCGGCAGCCGACCAGATGGCCAAGGGCCAGTTGCCATGGACGACTGCGGCCCGGGAACGTCTCGACCTGGTCCCGGAGTTCATGCGCGGCATGATCCGCCAGATCGCCGACGAACTGGCCCGCAAAGGCGGGCACATGGAAGTCAATGTCGACCTGTTCGAAAAAGTAGAAGCACTGGGCGATGTCCAGGAAGCGACCAGGCCGCCCATGGACTGGACCGAGGGCGCGCAGGCACGGCTGCAGGACAAGATCAAGCAATCGCCGCCGATTGCCGTGGAATTCGTTTCGCAGATGCTTCGACGGGATACCGAAGACATGGCCCGCGAAAAGGGCCTCGACCGGATTGACGAAGCGGCCCTGGTTCAGTTGTGGGATGCGCCGCAAGAACGAGTCGGATGGAGCGACGAGGCCTGGAAGCGTCTGCAGACGTCGCCGGATTTCGTCCGGAGCGGCATCCGCAAGGCCGCCGAACGGCGGGCGCGCAAACTGGGCCTGAAAGAGATCGATTCAGACCACCTGACGACGTTTCGGAACGAGGCCATGATGAAGGCCGTCAAGCGGATCCGGTCGTTCGGCTACAACCAGCTGACCTTCGACGCCTTCGACACGGCGCTCGAAAAAACCAAGCGGCTGAAGGGGAACGAGCAGGCGGAGAAACGGCTGGCGGAGATTCGCCAGCATTTCCACGATCCTTCCACTCAAAAGCCCGAAGGCGGCACATTGGGCGCTGAACTCATGGAACGCTTTCGGCGCTATCTCAAAGGCGAAGGTTCCCTGTAACATCGTAGCGCCGACCGTGTCGCGAGGGCTCCGATGAAAGAGAGCGGCCTCCTGATTCTCGCCATCCTCCTCGCCGGATGCGCGACTGCGCTGGACCGCGAGCGACAGTGCTTCGAGAGTGTGACCGCCGAGTACCTCACCGCACAGGAAGAGTTGCTAAAACTGGACGCGGTCTGGCGGGCAAGCAGCCGGCGTGCTGATACGCTGGTGGACGACGCCGCACGGGTCGATATCCGTGCCGCGCATCAACGACTTCAGGAAGCACGAACCCGACTGCGGCCAACGCTGGAATGGTATGAGCGGCTGTACGACCGGCTGCGGCTGCGCTCCGAGGAAGAGGAGATGCTGGCCGATACTCGACTGCTGCTCTTGACTGGCCCGGCCGCGCTCTTTTACCCGGTCGTGCGGTGGAATCTTCGCGCAGTGCTGTGGGACGGTGCCGACCCCGACGCTGACACGGATCCGATCACACGCTACTGTGCGGAACGGCTGGCCATGAGTGAAGAGAGCAAATAAGGGAATGGGGGAAACTCTCTTGCCCAGGACGTTCACCAAGGCCGCACCGAGCAGACAACCGAGGCGTACTGTTTCTGAATACGTCGCAGGTTGGACGCGACGCGAGAACGACGCTGGCGGCCTTTTCAGCGTCCTGTTAGTGCGCGGCGGGCTGTTTCGGCCAGAACAGATGCCGAATTTGTGGCAGCTGGACGCTGTCGAAATTGGGGATGTCGTAGAGACAGCGATCGATCGTGGCGACTTCTTCCTCCGTCAACTCAAGCACGACCTTCTTCTTCCAAAATTGATCCAGCGTGAAATAATCTCCGCCTTGCGGTTTCTCCGCCAATAGGGCCTGCATCTTTTTGAACCCTGCGGTGTCCGCGACGGGCACACGGTTGTTATTCCGATCGATACACCATTTCAGTACCTCGGCGATGCCGTACATCGATAATTCTATTTTCAGTTTGTCCGACATGATTTCCTCCTCACTGGGACCTCATTGTAGCCTACTCATGCTCCATTCTTCCAGAGGGAATTCGGCCGTTGCGGGGGGGGGTAGGCCCCGGTATACTCCCCCTCGTCAGCTCGGGGACAGGAGCTAGGTCGCAAGGGGGCCGGATTCTGCAATGTGTGAATCGATGGTTCAACAACCGGTTCTCCCGAGGAACACCGCCCTGGGTTGCATGCTGCTGATCTGGCTGATGGCCGCCGTCGGCTGTCCCGAGCGTGAGCCGTTCACGCCACCCGATCCGTTCTATCTCTACGCAACCTATCCTGTCGGCAAGAATCCCACCTCCGTGACCTCGGCGGACTTTAATCAGGACGGCCTGACGGATCTCATCGTCACAAACATCGGCAACGACTCGCTCTCGATCCTGTTCGGCAACGGGGACGGCAGTTTCAAAGAGCAGAAACAACTGCGCGTCAGCGTGGAACCGCGCGCCCTCGCATTGGACGACTATAATGGGGACGGCCGGACGGACATCGCGGTCGCCTGCGCAGGCAGCGATCAGGTCGTCTTGTTTTTCGGGCTGGCCGGCGGACGGTTCAGCGAAGGACAGCGCTATCCAGTTCAGAGAACGCCGATGTCGATCGCCGCCGGCGACATGAACGGCGATCGGACGCCCGACCTCGCCGTGGCGCTGCGCAACGACAAAATCGTTGTGTTGTTGGGCAACGGCGACGGCACCTTTGCGATCGGCCCGCGCTACGAGTACGGCGACACGCCGACGTCGATCGCCCTGGCCGACCTCACGCAGGACGGGAAACTGGATCTGCTTGTCACCAACGGCGGGCCGATGAGCAATGCGGTCACGGTCTGGACCGGCAACGGCGACGGGTCCTTCCGCGACCCCGTGGATTACCGGACGGGGAAACGGCCGCTCGGCGTGTCCTTCGCCGACTTCAACAACGACCGCAAGACCGATTTACTCGTGATCAACGGCGAGCGCGACAGCTTCGCCGTCTTTTTGGGAAACGGAAACGGAACGTTTCAGAACGGCAAGGAATCCGGCGCGGACGCGGGTCCGGTGCACGGCATCGCCGGTGATTTCGACGGCGACCGGATGGCCGATGTCGCCATCGCCAATATCCAGTCCAGCAATCTGTCACTCTTGTTCGGCCGCGGCGACGGAACCTTCAAGCACCCGCCGAAACACTATCGCGTCAGCTCCGGTCCCTTTGCCGTCACGTCCCTGTCATTAAAATCCAATGCCACGGAGCCGCCCGGATTGGCGGTCGTCAGTAACGGCGCGGGGAGTGTGAGCATTTTTCTCCATCAGGGAACGCACGCGATTGCCCCGCGGCCGGCCTCCTGAAGGTTCTGCTCAGGGTGCAACCGATGACGAGAAAAAGAGGCGTGCGGACGTGAGAACATTTTTCTGGTGGTTCGGCATGGGCGCGTTGATGACACTCTCCGTCCTGATGATTCAGGGAGGCGTGCACGATCTGCTCTATCAGACCCATCCGACAGGCAGCGCGAATGCCGTGCTGACGTTCACGATGACCATTCTGGGCGGCGGGATGCTGGCCGGTTGCGTGGCGCTGATTATGAACCGGCTGCGTTGAATCGCTCCGCGGCTTGACAGCGCGTAAGACGCAGGGTACAACCACAAACGGGCGCTGGTTGCGCCGAACGTGCGACAATACGGACAGGCCATGCAATGTCTCAAATGCAACGGGTACATGATGGTGGAGCGGCACTACACGCTCCTCAGCCGCCGTCTCTACGCGCGCTGCCTCAACTGCGGGTTCTGGCTCGACCTGGCCGACTTGCTGCGATTTTTTCACAAGGTCCTGGACAACGGGTGGCGGGGCGCGAAAGTTCGCGAAACGATTACCCTGTAAACCCTTTGCTCCTATCCGCATGAATTCTGCGCTCCTCCGCACCCGAACCGTCATGGGAACTCTTCCGATGCTCGCGGGAGGCCTGGGATGGGCCGTGCTGTCATTGACGACACCGGCAGCCGTTCACGCCTCACATGCGCCTTCATCGGCCACTGTTGTGCCGACCACCGCCTCACCCTCCGGCGAATTCAAATCCTTTGCCTTCTTTCGTCGCCACCAGATGCAGGCGCAGAGCATCCTGCTCAAGGACCTCTCCACCGGCCGCACACTCTACGAAGTCCGCGCGAACCGGCGCGTGGCCCCGGCCAGCCTCACCAAGATCATGTCCGCTCTGGTCATCCTCGAATACGGCCAGCTGCGTGACCCGGTGACGGTCAGCAGCAAGGCCGCGGCGGCCCGCAAGATCCACCTCAGGCTCCACGCCGGGCACGTGTTCCGTTTGGAGGACCTCCTCAAAGCGATGCTGATCACCTCGGCCAACGATGCCTGCCTGGCCGCCGTCGAGCATGTGGGCGGGTCGGAAGAGATGTTCGTGGCCATGATGAACAACAAGGCGCGTCGGATGGGCTTGTTGGACACGCATTTCAGCAACGCCTGCGGATTCGATTCGCCGACGCACTACACGACCGCGGCCGACCTGGCGACGTTGAGCGAAGCGGCCATGCAGGACCGCACGTTTCGCGCGCTGGTTCGCAAAGAAGTGGACATGATCTTTCCCCTCAACGCGAACCGCTCCTACTGGCTTCGCAACACCAACCGGCTGCTGGGCCGCATCCCCGGCATCGAAGGCATCAAAACCGGGTTTACTTCTCAGGCCGGACGCTGTCTCGTGGCCAAGGCCTCTCAAGACGGCAAAGAGGTGCTGCTTGTGCTCCTGCACGCCAACCGCCGGTGGGACACCGCCTCCACGCTCCTGCGTCAAGGCATGCAGTCTCTGCAGTAACTCCCCGCGCGCGCCGGCCTCGACGCCGATTCACACGCACGAAATCACAAAATCTGAAATCTAGCCCGCATTATTCATGCGGGTTCGTCGCGAAATCGTACGATCGCGTTGCGAGACGGGCGCCTGGAGCCGCGAGGCCCCGAAGCGTACTTGACCAGTACGTTGAGGGTCTGAGCGCGAGGCCGCCCTCCTGGGCGCTGGATGAACGCGGCCAGGCTTGTCGCAGCAGCGAGGGTGCGATTGCAGCAGAAGCACTCATGGATGATGCGGGCTGGGGGGATGGTTCGGAGTTCTTCCGAAGAACTCTCGCATGCGGCAGGGAGGGCGTAAGGAAATTGCTGATCAGCAGCCGCCGGGAACAGAGAATTCGACGTTGACGTCCTTGCCCAGGTAATTGATGAGCACGCCCTGCTTCGCATAGTTCATCGCAGCGCCCATCACATTCTCGTCTCCGCAATCCTCCTTGCCGAGCAGCTTGCGGATGTCGTCCGGGCTCTCGCTGTTGAGGATGTTGCGGAAGAGTCCACGGACTTTGTAGGCGAAGCGGTTGTTGATGAAAATCAGATCGACTCTCCCGTCCATGAGCCGTACGCCAGCCATCGGACCCGTCGGCTTGCGCGCATCCAGCAACAGCAAAAACGTACCTTCCTGCTCCGTTTTCACGCCCGCAATCTTTTCATTCACGAGCAGATCGAAAGCCTTGCTCTCCGGATCGCCGAGCTTGACGCCATACAGCGACACTTCAGGACTCTTGATGCCTTTAGGATCCATCACGTCGTTCTTGCTCAATTCGTAGGGCTCGGCGCCGAGCAGATTCGCCGTGCCGAGCACGGCCGCGAACCCGATCGATATGAGCACGAACCGCCATGACTGCACGTCCATTGAGTCCTCCTTTATGAAGCCGAGGAAAAAAGACACGGCATTGTAGCGAACGCCTCCCTGCACATGCAAGGCAAGCGAGAATTTTTCTTCCGGCCAACGCTTACCCGTGTCGGGATGTCTCGAGGAGCACACTGGCGAGGGCGCGCAAGCGCACGAAGTACTCGCCGGCCTCTTCCGGCACATCAGGCAAGAGCGTGTCGAGATCGTCGAGACAGTGTTCGAGCATCACCACGCGTTGGGCATCAAGACC
>JBGPNZ010000144.1:0-5918 GCA_041487795.1 Nitrospiraceae bacterium | reverse complement strand
GACCGTGTCGTTCTTGATGTACAGCTCGTCGAGGCCCAGATAGGCGCCGAGATTCTTGGCGCGCACCATCGGCGTGAGGCCGGCATGCGGCCCGATCACGGAATTGATCGACGCGGTTTCGACGGGCAGCAGATCCATGTACCGCCACATGCTCCGCGGGCCATCCTCGATTTTCTTGCGCGAGAGGTTCTTCTTGATTTCGTCATAGTTGTACTTGACCTCCAGCGGGCCGAAGCACAGTTCGCAGACGTGGATCGCCTTGGTCGGGTATTCCTTCCCGCATTCCCGGCAGACCAGCGATTTCATCTTGGTCATGGCGTCACCACTCCAGAAGGTTGAGGTTAAGGCTTAGGTTAAGTTTCCTTCTCAGCCTAAGCCTCAACCTTAACCTGCTTCAGCTCGCAGGCTTCCTGCTCGTAATCGATCAGCTTCGTGATGGTCGGGTGTTCGCCGCACAGGGGGCAGTGCGGATTGCGCTTCGTTTTGATTTCACGGAACGACGCTTTCTTGGCGTCGTAGTCCAGCAGCCTGTCGGTCAGCAGCCGGCCGATGCCGAGCACGATCTTCAGCGCTTCGGTCGCTTGCAGGGTTCCGATGACGCCGGCCAGCGCGCCGATCACGCCGGCTTCCTGGCAGCTCGCGACCAGCCCGGCCGGCGGCGGCTGTTTGAACACGCACCGGTAGCAGGCCGATTTCTTCGGAAGGATCGTGGTCACCCGGCCGTCGAAACGGAGGATGCCGCCGTGCACCAGCGGCTTGTCGGCAAAGACGCAGGCGTCGTTGATCAGGAACTTGGCGGGAAAATTGTCCACGCCGTCGATCACGACGTCGTAGCCGGAGACGAGCTTCAGCGCGTTGCTCGCGACAAAACGCTCTTCGTGCAGCACGACCTGGACATCCGGATTGAGTGCCTGGATCTTTTCCTTGGCCGACAGGACCTTGGACCGACCCACGTCCGGGGTGTAGTGGATGATTTGTCGCTGCAGATTGGAAAGGTCCACCGCATCGCTGTCGATCAAACCGATCGTGCCGACGCCCGCGGCTGCCAGATAAAACGCAGCCGGGGAGCCAAGACCGCCGGCGCCGATGATAAGGATCTTCGCCTTGGCGATTTTCTTCTGTCCCTTGCCGCCGACCTCCGGCAGTAGAATGTGCCGGCTGTATCTCGTAACCTGTTCGTCCGTGAATTCCATGTCAGCAAGTCCGAAAGTCGTCAAGTCCGAAAGTCGTCAAGTCCGAAAGTCTTGAGATAAACGACCTGAAGACTTTACGACTTTTTGACTTTTGGACCATTGGTTTCAAATATTAAAATATTTCTCGATGCTGATGTACCGCTCGCCCGTGTCGGGCAGGATTGTCACCACGTTCTTGCCGGGGCCAAGTTCCTTCGCCACCTTCTGCGCGGCGAAGACGTTGGCGCCGGCAGAGATGCCCACCAGAAGCCCTTCCTTTTTCGCCAGCAACTTGGCCGTCTGATAGGCCTCGTCGTCCGTCACGGTGATCACGCTGTCCAGGATTGTCCGGTTCAGCACTTTGGGAACGAATCCCGCACCGATGCCTTGAATCTTGTGGGGCCCGGGGTCCCCGCCGGACAGAACCGGCGAGCCGGCCGGCTCCACAGCCACGATCTTGATCTTCGTATTTCGTTCCTTGAACACTTCGCCACAGCCGGTGATTGTCCCGCCGGTGCCGACCGCCGCCACGAACGCGTCAATCTTCCCGTCCAGTGCCTCCCAAATCTCGAGCGCCGTCGTCTTCTTGTGCATCGCGGGGTTGGCCGGATTGGAAAACTGATCCGGCATGAAATACGACGGATTCTGCCCGATGATGCTCTCCGCCTCCTTGATCGAGCCCTTCATGCCTTCCCACGCCGGCGTCAGCACAAGCTGCGCGCCGTAGGAGGACAGCAGGCTGGCCCGCTCCATGCTCATGCTTTCCGGCATGACGAGGATCAGCTTGTAGCCGCGCACGGCGGCGATCAGCGCGAGGCCGATCCCCGTGTTGCCGCTGGTCGGCTCTACGATTGTGCCGCCCGGCTTCAGCTTGCCCTGCCGCTCCGCCTCGTTGATCATGCTGAGGCAGATCCGGTCCTTGATGCTCCCGCCAGGATTGAAAAACTCGACCTTCCCGTAGATGGTGCTCCCGCCCTCAGGGGAAAGACGGTTCAGGCGAACCAAGGGGGTTCGGCCAATCAGCTCGGTGATGTCCTTATGCGCCGGAACCGTCACCGGCCACCCCCCATGTAAAAGAGAAACTCCAGCGCGTCACCTGCCTTGACGGGGGTATTACCCAGGTGATCCCGCTCCACCATGGCGTCGTTGAGCTCCACGGCGACCATGTGCGGGTCGATATTTTTGGCTTTCAGCAGGTCCAAAACCGTCCCCCCCTGGACCTCTTCCGGCTTCCCGTTGATTTTGACCTGCATTACTCCAACTTGGCCTGAGGATTGAGGAATTTGGACACGATAACAAGCAATCCGCGTTGTTGTCAAGGCAACGGGCCGACTTGACTTTCGTCCTATTCCCCTTGCACTATGCGAACTTCCGAGAGGCTGATGATGTGGAAGCGAAATTTTCTATTTAGGGCGGCGGACGCGACGCCGCTTGAGCAGTCCGAGAACGAACTCTTTCACGATGCCGAGCCGGCCATGGACAGTGCCGGCATGGAATTCGAGAAATTCCTCTCCGTCTGGGTGCAGGGGGAGGGACATGACGACGTGCCCACCATGTTTACCAACCTCTATGTTCGGACTGCGACTCTGGATACGGCCAAAAAGACGGGATTTCTTCAGCCGCTGCAGGGACGTACCCACCAGATCAAGCAGATGCTCACGCCCGGGCAAAAGACCTACCTAAAAAGCTGGCTCATGAAGGCTTCTTCCAAAGCCTGGGATGAATCGGACGATCATTTCCGCGATCTCTTCGATCAAGAGTAGCCGACACGCCATGCCGCACGTTTCGCAACGGGCAGTGGCTGCGCTTGGCGCGGCGATCTGGCTGACTACCGCACTGGCGTGGCCGGCTCATTCGAACGCAGCGCCTTCCGTCGAGATTTATTACGCGCCGGAGGATCTGCCGGGGGAGCGGCTGGCGGCGCTCTATGGGGAAGCCCGCCGCTATATCTATGTGGCGATCTTCGGGATTACCTATCCGCCGATCGTGAAGGCGCTGGTCGCGGCGCACAAGCGGGGCGTGGACGTGCGCGTGATCTCGGATCGGGAAAGGCTGAACGATCCCAAGCAGCGGACAGCTTTGGAAACCCTGCGCCTGGCCGGCATTCCCATCAAAGTGAACCGTCATGAGAACCTGATGCATCTCAAGCAAGTCGTCATGGATGATGAGATCAATACGTCCGGTTCAATGAATCAGACCGGCAGCGGCAACCGCTACAACGACGAACGGCTGGACGTGTTCACCGATCCGGTGACGAGTGCCAAGGCGCGGGACAAGTTCCTCTCGATGTGGAAAGACACCGAACGATATCAGGATTGGAAATGACGGAACGGACGGATGTGGTCATCGTCGGTGCGGGCGGGGGCGGGGCCGTGCTCGGTCTTGCGCTGGCGCAGAAGGGCATCAAGAGCGTGGTGCTGGAGCAGGCACCGGGGCCGCCGGTTGGTTTGCGCGGAGAGATTCTCCAACCCAACGGCCAGCAGATTTTGGATCGGCTCGGCGTACTGAAGAAGCTGCCTGCCGATGCGACACGATCAGTGCGACATTTTCATTTTTGCAGAGTGGGAGGAGAACGTCTCTGCGCTGTAGATTATGACGCGCTGCCGCCACCCTACAATCGCGCGATTGTTACGCTGCCCAATGCCGCGCACCATGCGATCCTGGAGGCGCTGGAAAAAGCGGCGCCTGGCGCGCTTCGTTATGGCGCGACGTTCAAAGGACTGCGGCACGAGGGAAACCGTGTTGTCGGCGTGGATGTCGAACGTGGAGGACAGACAGCGGCTATCTCAGCCCAGTTGGTGGTCGGGGCCGACGGCGCGTTCTCAAAAGTCCGCGAGGCGCTCGGCATTCCCACGAAGCTTCATCTGTATCGCGAAGGCTATCTGATTGCCATCCTGGATTCCCTCGATGGGCTGGACGAGGGACGGTATTTCGTGGGGCGCGGTGAAATCCTGGGTCTGTTCCCGGCCGCCGGCCGCAAGGTCTATCTGTTCGACATGATTCCAGCCGGTTCGATGGAGCAGGTCAAGGCACAGGGCATTGCGGCCCGGCAGGACAAATGGATCAGCATTGATCCCTCGCTCGAAAAAACGTTCCGCACGCTCACGGACTGGAAGCAGACGGCCTATATGCCGGCAGGGCGCGTGAAAACGACTACCTGGGTGGCAGACGGCGCCGTATTGATCGGCGACGCAGCCCATGCCATGAATCCCCATGCCTCGCAGGGGCGGATGCAGGCGATGGCAGATGCAATGGCGCTGGCCGATCTGATCCCGCGATGCCTGGAAACCGGCGATGTGTCGGCTGTGACGCTGGGTGAATTTGAACGGCGACGTCGCCCGCAAGTCGAGATGCTCCAGCGCCTGGCCGATGAACAGGTCATCTTCTGGAACACAGGCAATCCGGTGCTGGCGTTTCTGAGGGATCGCGTGTTCCGCACCATCGGTCGAAACCGCCGGTTGAGTTATAAAGTGTTGGAAACCACGGCGGGCTTGCGTGAGACGCCGCCGTTTGGATTGCTGGACCGGCTCATGGCCGGAGGATTTTTGCCTGATCCGAACGCAGACAAGGTGGAGCATGCCTGAGATTCCTGAATCGGTTCGCGAAACTCTGCGGCCCTATCTGACGCAGGTGCAAAAACTTTTCGGCGACGCGCTTGAAGCCGTGATTCTCTACGGCAGCGCGGCGGGCAGGGAGTATTTGCCAGGCAAATCGAACATCAATCTGCTCATCCTGCTGGCTAAGCAGGATACAGAACTGCTGAAGCAGTACGCTTCCCTGCACAAACGGTGGCAGAAGGAGCAGATCGTCGTCCCGCTGTTTCTCACGCAGGCGGAGCTGAAATCATCGCTTGAGTTGTTCCCTCTCGAGTATCTGGAAATCCAGGAGCAGCATGTCCTGCTGGCCGGGCGCGATCCTTTTCCCGAACTCCGGATTGACGGACGGCACCTGCATCTTCAATGTAAGCAGGAGTTGCGCGGTAATCTTCTGCGGCTGAGGCAGCGGTTTGTGGAAGGAGGGGCGAGCACGGAAGCGATCACGATCCTTCTGCCGCTCTCGTTTACAGCGTTGATGCCGTGCCTGCGGGGGTTGTTACGGGCGAAGGAACGTCCGGTGGAACGATCTGCCGATGGGGTGCTGCAAGCGGTGGAGAAGGAGTTTGGAATCGACACGGCAGCATTTCAAGATGTGCTTAACCTGAAGCGTGGCATCGTCAGTCCCGGCCCTGCCGCGGCGCCGCGGCTATTCGATCGATATAGCGTAGCGGTACAGGCACTCATCGAAAAGACTGTGAGCGTGAAGCGTGAAGGGTGAAGTGTGAAGCGACAGGGACTTTCCTGGATAGCGATTGCGAGCATAGTCCTGCTGCCTGGACTGGTGCTCGCCTTACCGCAGGGCAAACCGCCCATTGCACCCACCCACCCCGGCCGCGCCGAGACGCGGCCCTTTCCGCTGCTCAATCCGATGGGCTATGTGAGCGACCATGCCGGCGTGATCGATCAGGCGTGGAAGGAACGCATCCGCTCTGTCTGTCAGGACCTTGAGCGCAAAACCGGCGTGGAGATGGTGGTGGTCACGGTGCCATCCACGAAGCCATATGCAACAGCCAAGGACTATGCCGCGGCGCTTTATGAGCGATGGGGTATCGGGACGGCGCAAAAAGAGCACGGCGTGCTGGTGCTGATGGTGGTGGAGGGCCGGCAGGCGACGGTCACGCTGGGGAAAAGCATGCTGCCGATCATCACG
>JBGPNZ010000143.1:0-5946 GCA_041487795.1 Nitrospiraceae bacterium | reverse complement strand
GACCTCATGAGCCAGAACTACTTCGTCTGCGACGGTTGCGGCTACATCGGCAAGGGCGAGACGCCGGTGAAATGCCCGGTCTGTGGCGCAGCCGGCGATCGCTTCAAGCTGGTGGATAAAACGATTTTTGAAGCGGCGGCGAAAGCGGAAGGCACGCTCGAGACCGACGTGGCCTACGACGATGTGCCGATGCAGTGGACGAAGAACGCCAAGGAGGCGATTCGGGCCGTGCCGGCCGGCTTCCAGAGGCGGCGCGCCAAGGCCAAGATCGAAAAGACCGCCCGCAAGCTCGGCATGACGACGATCACGCTCGAATATGCCGCGCCGATGATCAAGGAAGCGGCCGATGAAGACTACACGCCGATTTTCGCCAACAAGGGAACCGGAACGGACACCGATGCTGCCGCCAAGCTCGCCGACCTAGGTAACGGACAGGACAATGGGCACGGCAACGGCCATGGCAACGGAAATGGAAACGACACGAGTGAGGCTGCGACTATGAGCACGACGCCTTCTCCTGTCACGTGGACACCGGATGCGCAAGCGCGGCTTGAGCGGGCTCCGGCCGGATTCATGCGCGACTGCACGCGTTCGCTGATCGAAAAGCATGCCGAGAAACTGGGCGCGACCACCATCACGCTTGAAATTGCCGATGAAGGCATCGAACAGGCCAAGGGCTATATGGAAGAAGCCATGAAGACCGGCAATCTCAAGGAAATCATCGCGAGCCTGACCGGTTCGGTGGCCAAGTCCGGACACAATGGGTAAGCCGCTTCCCGTTTTCGATTTCTCCAAGCTGGCCGGCCAGTTCGCGTCGCTCCCGCAGCAAGTCCAGCAGTTCATGACTGCGCCGGGCCCGGCGGCACCCGGCGATGGCCGCACGGTCGACGACTTCAAGCCCTATCTTCTCGCGCTCAACCTGACCAAACGCTGCAATCTCAAATGTGCCCACTGCTATCTGGACGCCACCACCAAAGCCGGCGGCGGCTCGGATGAGCTCACGACGGAAGAATGCTTCCGCCTGATCGACCAGATTGCGGAGGTGAACAAAGACTGCCTGTTGGTCATCACCGGCGGCGAGCCGCTGACCAGACCCGACATTCTGGATATCGCCCGACACGCGGTGAAGCACGGCTTCATGGTCGTCTTCGGCACCAACGGCATGCTGATCAACGACCAGATGGCCAGGACGCTGGTGGAAATCGGCGTCATGGGCGTCGGCATCAGCATCGATTCGCTCGATTCGCAGAAGCACGACCGGTTCCGCGGCCTGTCCGGAGCCTGGGCCGGCGCGGTGGCCGGCATCGAAGCCTGCAAGCGCAACGGACTCCAGTTCCAGGTTCATTTCAGCGCGCAGCCGATGAATTACCGGGAGCTGCCCGATGTCGTCGAATGGGCGCACACTCTTGGCGCGCGCGTGCTCAACGTCTTCTTCATGGTCTGCACCGGCCGCGGCGAAGAACTGACGGACATCACACCGGCCCAGTACGAAGAGGTGCTCAGCTTTCTCGTCTCTTCCCAGGACACGTACAAGGATATGCTGGTCCGCGCCCGTTGCGCGCCGCACTTCAAGCGGCTGGCTTACGAGAAGGATCCCAATTCTCCGATCACGAAAGCGACTGGCTACATGGGCGGTGGCTGCCTCGCCGGCACCAACTACGCGCGGGTCACGCCGAACGGCGAACTGACGCCCTGTCCCTACATGCCACTCTCGGCCGGGAACATCCGCGAGAAGAGCTTTGTGGACCTCTGGGAAAAGTCCGACATTTTCGATTCCTTCCGCTACCCGCATCTCAAAGGCAAGTGCGGCGACTGCGAGTACAGCGAGATTTGCGGCGGCTGCCGCGCCCGTCCCTATGTGGACCACGGCGACTGGCTGGACGAGGATCAATGGTGCCTCTACACCCCGAAGGGCGGTGAGAAGGTCCGTGTGGCCTTCAATACCGAGGAAGCCTTCACGGGCACGTGGGAGGATGCGGCGCAGACGCGGTTGGGCCGGATCCCCTACTTCCTGCGCGCGATGGTCAAAAAAGGCGTCGAGCGGCAGGCGCGCGAGCAGGGGCTGACCGTCGTCACCGTCGAACTGATGGAAGAACTGCGCAAGAAACGGTTCGGCAACGACGCGCCGGTCTTTAAATTCTAATGGACGCGCTCCAATCCATCCTGTTCGACATCAACCAGCTTATTCCCATCGTCAATCACTGGCTGCATCTGGTCTCGGCGGTCATTTGGATCGGCGGACTGGCATTTCTCGTGATGTCGCTCACGCCGACGTTACAGACGACGGTTCCGCGCGAACTCGTCAAACCCATCGCGGAAGGCCTGCACAGACGCTACAACAAGATCGTCGGCATCGTCCTGGTAGTCATTCTATTCACCGGCGGGATCAATCTACACTACGTCAATCGCCTGCTGGTTTCGCAGACGGGCGAGGGCATTCCGCACCACACCAAATATCTCATGATCTTCTTCGTCAAGCTCGTGTTAGTGCTCGGCATCCTGACGCTCTACCTCTATAACGTCATTTTTAAAGAAGATCCCAAAGCTGAAGCTTCGGAAGAAGAGCGGGCCGAACGATTCAAAGAGCCCATTCCGTTCCAGCGCGCCGCGCTTGCATTTGGCCTCTTCATCATCCTCTGCGCCGCCGCCCTCAAGCACCTCCACCAGTAAAACGGCACATCTCCCCGCCTTTGTCTTCGCCCACCTGAAATTCAGGCCTCGGCTTGACACCGTGCGCAAAACAGCCTAGCCTACCGCCTTCGAACGCCATTATTCGCATTCCAAAATAATTTCCCCCTCACGACATGACACTGCTGTCCAAAGACCACCGGATTCTTGAAAAGGGCCAGATGGAATTCCGCCCCTTCGGGGCGAATCCGGACGGAACTAAGATCCGCGACATCAGCGGGGTCGGGATCAGATCCATCCTGGATTATCTGGAAGAGCACATCGCGCGGACCGCCGGTCCTGAAACGAGCCTCGCGGTCGTCCAGATGCTGTGCGAGCTGCTGAACGAACGGATCAAGGATCCCGCCTATCATGTGACTCCCGGCTTCCTCAAGAACGCCTGGAACAGCTATTCCTATGAATTTGTGTCGTTCATGCGTGAGTTCTGCGTGAACATCTCCGGTGATCCGGAATTCCATCTCAAGATGGCCAGGGCCAGAAATGTGCCCCCCATGCTTCAAATCCTGGGTCGGCCGTTCACGGTCCCGCAGATATATAAAATGTGGGCGTATTTCGGCCACAAGTATGCCAAGGGATCTTTGAGCTTCGAGGTCGGGGCCGTCACAGAACAATCCGCCATCCTGCGCCTGACCTTTACCGATCGAACAATTCAACAGTTCGGCACCTACCGCAAGCGCTGTGCGCAACTGGTTTGCCAAACTGCAAAAGGCGGCCTTGCTATGGTCCCCGAGAAGGTGCATGGGCTGCCGCCTGCGGCAGTCAAAGATCTGAAATGCATAACGGAAGGCGACCCTTGTTGTGAGTGGGAATTCACGTGGACTCCGCAGGCAGGCAGACCCATCGTGTGGCTGGCATCAGGCGCACTCCCTGCGCTGGCGGCGTTTGCCTACGTTCGTTTCTCCCTGCCGGCGATTTCGCTGGCCGAGTCGCTGGGGCTGTCACTTCTGCCGGCCTGCGCAGTGTGGACGGCCACCAGTCTGTTTTTCAGGAAAAAAGTCGCAGGCCTGAGAGCCCTGGTCCGTGAGCAGGAACGGGCGGTCGACACCCGGCACGAGGAACTCCGTGAAGTCTATTTGGAGCAGGCACAGATTTCGGTGGAACTTCGCCAGAAAGTACTCCAGATCGAGGAGCTCAACGTCGGCTTGGAAGCCAAAATCCGCGAACGAACGACGGAGTTGGAACGGTTAAACCGGGAACTGCGGGCGGTCAACGACCAGCTACAAGAATTGGACCGCCTGAAATCGGCGTTCGTTTCGATCGTGTCCCATGAGCTCCGTACGCCGATGACCTCCATCAAGGGCTACGTGGAAAATATTTTAGACGGGCTGGCCGGCGGGCTCACCGAGAAACAGTCCTACTACCTCACGCGCGTCAAGATGAACACGGAACGGCTGACCCGCATGGTCAACGATCTGCTCGATCTCTCCCGTATCGAAGATCCCGAGAAGCGCCACGATTCTCTCCGGCCCGTCCCCATGTCCATCCGGGATCTCACCGCCGAAGTCGTGGAAAGCGTTCAAACGATGGCCCGCCAACGGTCCATCACCGTCAAGGCCGACAACCCCGCCTCGCTCCCTTTCATCCAAGGCGATCGGGACAAGCTGCACCGGGTCCTCACCAATCTCATCGGCAACGCGATCAAGTTCACCTCCGCGGGCGGCGCGGTCCTGATCGAGACGGCCGCAGGGAGCGACGGATCCGTGCAGGTCTGCGTCACCGACACCGGCTGCGGCATCCCATCTCACGAGCGTGAGAAAGTGTTCGACAAATTCTTCCGCGGCGCAGCCATCCCGGAAGAAGCTCGCGGGGCCGGGCTTGGGCTGGCTATTACGAAAAGCCTGGTGGAGCTTCACGGCGGCCGAATCTGGCTGGAGAGCACCCCGGGCAAAGGCAGTCGTTTCTTTTTTTCGCTTCCTCTCACGCTTCCTGCCGCACAGCCTTCTCGCTGATTCTCTGCATACGTATCGAACCGGATACGCTGTACGAAAATTTTAATACACTACTGCTTTCGAACTCTGCATCAGGAAGAAATGGAAAGCATGCCACCATAAGTACTTGATTGTGAAAGAATAAAACAGGCTGATTTGTTGATATTTGGGGGAAACGCCAAAGCCTTCTGGTACAGAGGTTGCTCATCCTGTCACGGCAATCGGCCGGAGCGCCACCAAGGAGGTGAACGACATGGAAGCCACGGCACTGGAATCGCCGAAAACGCGCCACCGGGTTCTGCTTGTAGAGAGCGATCCGGATGCCCGCAAAGCAATCCTGGCCACGTTGAAGAAAGCCGGCTATACGGTCGTGGAAGCCACGAGCAGCGATCAGGCGGTGATTCTTCTGGGAGTGAACGGAGACTCCGACGCTGTCAGCGCCATCCTGTGCGATATCCGCGCACCGAAAATCAAAGGCATCGAAGCCGCGGCCTACTTTCGTGTGCGTTATCCCCTCATCCCGGTGATCGTCACGGCCGCCTACCCGGACATCGAGTGGGCCATCACGCTGATGAAGCGTGGCGCCGCCGACTACCTGGTAAAGCCGGTCTCGAAGAACGATCTGTTGATGGTCCTCAAAAACGCCGTCCACCGATACGTGACGATAACCCGAGGATCATTCTAGGAAGAGCGGCGGAGAAGGACGGGCCCGCCGGCTAGGACTTCCCTTTGAAGACGGCTGTGAGGCCGAAATAAGCGAACGAGTCTTTCAAATTCGAATAGAGCCGCTTGAACGGACCCATCTCCGGATTCGTCACGTATTCCATCGTGAGCGCAATGCGCTCCTCGCCTTCTCCCAGCGGCGTCACGGAATGCCAGAGCTTGTCCCCGTTGAAAATGACCATGTCGCCCGGTGCCGTCGACAGGATCAACTCCTTCATGGGTCTGGATGGATCGTCCTTGTAGAGCTGGCAGACCAGCTTGCAACTTGGGGCCCGATCCAGAAGCCCCATCAGAATGGTGTACCGAGCCCCTTTATAATAGGACGTATCGTAATGAAACCCGATATGATCGCCCGGTTCCGTGTAGTAATAGAGCGCGCAGGCATGGGGATCGACTTCCGGACAGAACTGCAGAGGCACGTTGGTGAGCCGCGTCAGAAATCCGAGAAACGCGGGTGAACGGTACAGGGCTAGAAATTCTTTCGCCTGCTCCCGCACGGTAAAGTAGCTGACGCTTCCCCCTTTTTTGTGTCCCGGAATATAGTTCCGATTGAGCTGAGGCTTCAGGCGTTCCGCCTGCGGAACGAGCACATCCGTAATCACCGCGG
>JBGPNZ010000142.1:0-6019 GCA_041487795.1 Nitrospiraceae bacterium | reverse complement strand
GTCATGGGCCGGGCCGTTGCAATCGAAACCATCAAGCTGCGCAAAACCTACGGCACGCTCGCTGCCGTCGACGATCTGACATTTCAAGTCTACGCGGGCGAAGTGTTCGGGCTGCTGGGTCCGAACGGCGCCGGCAAGAGCACCACCCTCAGGATTCTGATCACGCTGCTGCGCCCCACGAGCGGGCAGGCGATCGTCCTCGGCCACGATGTCGCGCGGGACGCCGACCGTGTGAGGCGCCTGATCGGCTACGTGCCTCAGGAACGGGCCATCGACCGGTTTCTCACGGGCCGTGAACATTTATTATTGTTGGCCGACCTCTATCACCTTCCTAAAGACGAAGCCCAGCGCCGCATTCCCGAGTTGCTCAAACTGGTGGACCTTGAAGCCAGGGCCGACCTGCCGGCCAAGACCTATTCGGGCGGCATGAAGCGCAAGCTCGACATCGCCTGCGGCCTGTTGCCGAATCCCAAGGTCCTGTTTCTCGACGAGCCCACGCTGGGGCTGGACGTTCAGAGCCGGCTGCGCATTTGGGATTATGTGCGCCAGCTCAAGGCGCGCGGCATCACGATCGTGATGACCACGAACTATCTGGACGAAGCCGACCAGCTGTGCGACCGCCTGGCGATCCTCGACGGCGGCCGGATCAGGGCGCTGGGTTCGCCGTCGGAGCTGAAAGCCGGGTTGGGCGGCGATATTGTCTCGCTCACCATCGGTGCGGCGGACACAGGCCGTATCGAGGCGCTGGCGACCGCGCTGCGCGCCCTGCCGATGGTACGGGCGGTCACGGCCAAGCCGGCCGGTCTGGACATTCGCGTGGAGTCGTCGGAGAAAGCCCTGCCGGCGGTGCTGGAAGCGGCCAATCGGACCAGTTGCCGGCTCGAATTGGTGGATTATCACCGGCCGCGATTGGATGACGTGTTCGTGGCGCACACGGGGCATGCGATCCGGGAAGAATTCCCGCAAGGAGAACAGGAATAGCCCATGCACGAGTACCTGCAGGAAGTCGGCGCCTTAACCATGCGGTGGGTTCGCCGGTTGAGCCGCGAGAAGTTCAGCATGCTGTTCACGCTCGTGCAGCCGATGCTGTTCTGGCTGATCTTCTTCGGCAATCTGTTTGAGCGCGCCGCCGACGCGCAGGTTATGCAGGCGCCCAACTACATCAGTTTTCTCGCGGCCGGCGTCGTGGTGATGACGGTGCTGAACAACGGCCTGGCCGGCGGGGTGGACTTGCTCTTCGACAAGGAAAACGGCTTTCTGGAGCGGCTCATGTCCACGCCGATCAACCGGACGTCGGTCGTGCTGAGCCGGTTCCTGTTCGTCACGACGATCACGTGCCTGCAAGTCCTGGTGATTCTCGGCGTCGCCTGGTTCTTTGACGTACATCCGGTGACGGGGCTTCCCGGCATTGCCGTGATTCTGCTCATCAGCATGCTGTTCGGCGTGGGGCTGACGGCCATTTCGATGGCGCTGGCCTTTTCCGTCAAAAGCCACGGCGATTTCTTCTCGGTCCTGGGGTTCCTGTCGCTGCCGATGATTTTCCTGAGCTCGGCGCTCGTGCCGCTGCAGGCCATGCCGGCCTGGATGAGTATGCTGGCGAAGTTCAACCCCATGACCTGGGCCATTGACGCCGTCCGGCCTCTGATCCTTTCCGGGTGGGCCGAGGCCCTGCCGAAAGTCGGCATGGTCGTGATGATCATGCTGGTGTTCGATGCCATCTGTTTGTATGGCAGCGCACGCGCGTTCCGCCGGGCGATGGGATAAGGAATGACCGATGCCGCCAACCGGTGAAAGCCAGATCAAAGCGCTGATCAAATTGCTCTCTGACGAGAACACCAGGGTTGCAAAGACGATCGGGGAGAGGCTCATCGAAATCGGCGATCCGGCCATTCCGCTTCTCCTGGAAGCCGAAATCGAGCAGCCGGCAATGGCGCAGCGGATCGAGGGGGTCCTCGACGAGATTCGAGGTGCCCGGCTGGAAGAGGAATTGCGGCTGCTGCTGGAAGGTCCGGACGATCAACTGGATCTGGAGCGGGGCGCCTTTCTCATCGCCCGCTATGCATATCCGGGGCTGGACGTCGAGGCGTACACGCGGAAACTCGATGCGATCGCCGAGGAGGTGCTGGACCGAATCGGGACGCGTGTCTCGGGAGAGGAGACGATCAAGACGCTCGGCCGCTATCTCTTTACCGAACAGGGCTTTCGCGGCAATACCAAGAACTACTACGAGCCGGATAACAGTTATCTCAACCGTGTCATCGACCGCCGGACCGGCATTCCGATCAGTCTTTCCGTCTTTTATCTCCTGATCGGCAAGCGTCTGAGCCTTCCGGTCTATGGCATCGGCATGCCCGGCCATTTCCTGGTGAAGTACGAAGCCGAGCGCTTCAAGATGTTCGTGGACTGCTTCAACGCCGGCGCGCTGCTGACCGAGAAGGATTGTCAGCGGTTCCTGATGCAGGCCGGCTACGGGTTCGAAGACAAATATCTCCAGCACAGCTCCATGCGTGCCATTCTCGTCCGCATGCTCAAGAATCTTGTCGCCGTCTACGACAAGATGAACGAGCACGTCAAACGCGACCGCTTGACCCGTTTCATGGAAATCCTGGGCGAGAACAAATCAGAAGAGCGTTAGACCTGCCGGCGGCGGTTCGTATTTTCAGCCGTTGACAGGCCTCCCCGCATCACCTAGAATCCGCGCGGCACGGTAGCCCTGCACACAATATTTTTATTGAGGATCACGTGAAGGTTCAGGATTTTCCAGAGTTTCTCTCCGCGCTGGGACGGCAAACCGGCTCCTTTGATCCAGTCCACATTCTCTACCACCACCTCTTCCAATCCGGGTACCTTCACTTCGGATTCTGGACGGAAGGCAGTCCCAACGAGGTCGATTTGGGTGCGCTGGTGGAGCGGTTTCGCTCGGCACAAACACGTTTTGCCGACGAATTGCTGGCCTGCTTTCCGCCTGGCACCTATCGGGTGTTGGACGTGGGGGCCGGGCAGGGGCGATTTTCGTCGGAGTTGGCTTCCCGCGGGCATGCCGTGACGGCGGTGACCCCCTGCGCGTATCAAGCCGAACAAATCATGAAGCGCTACCCCGCCGTCACCGTGAAGAATGCGCGGTTCCAGGAGCTGGGCTTGAGCCTCCCGCCCGCCGGCTTCGACCTGATTCTCTTTTCGGAAAGCTTCCGGTACATCGCTCTCGATGAGGCGTTCCCGCTCTTCGACCGGCTGCTGACCCCGGGCGGATGCGTGGTCATCGCCGACTGGTTCGTCCATGCCGGCGCGAAGGCCCGCCATGGGCATGATCACGATCATCATCTGTTACGAAAAGAAACATCGGCCAGGGGCTTTACCATTGCGGTCGAGCGGGATGTGACGCAGAACATCCTTCCGACGATCAAGCTGACCTACGATGTGCTTTGTGAGTTCTACATGCCTCTGGCCGGGTACGTAGTCGCGAAGCTTTCCCAGAAATATCCCCGGCTGTACCGGTTATGCCTCGGCCGGATTCTGCGATGGTTCGAGCGAAGGATTCTGCCGCAGATCCCGGGACGAAGCGATCCGGCGGTCTTTGCCGAGCGGTATCGGTACTACTTCTTTGTCTTGAAGCGAGCGCAACCAACCGCATGACCGGCTGACTACCCGCCTTCGCAGAAAGTCACGGGTGTGAACCTGTGGATCAATGCGAAGCGGGTAACCCTCCGTAGCCGCGCCGTCGCCGAAGCAGCTATGGCGCGTCGGCGACTTGGCGAAGGAGGGTACGCTTCGGCGGGTTCGCCGAAGAGTTGTGAGGATGCCACGGCTGCCCGGCCTTCGTAGCCGAAGCTACTTCGGCGGAGTTAGGCTAAAGCCGCGGAGCTTTACACCGTCAGCGTCGTCAAATCACGTCCCTTGGCGATCCGGCCCTTGAAGTGACGGGCCGCCTGCTGTTTCACGTCGTACCGTTCCGCAATCGGGTAAAAGTGCGAAAGAATGAGGCGCCCGACGCCGGCGGCCTGCGCGACTTTTCCACAGTCGCCGGCATGCATGTGATTGGTTCCTCGCCGTTGGATGGGGAACGAGCAGTCCAGCACGGCCACATCGGCCTGTCGGCAAAGCTCCCGCAGGCCGGCGCAGTCCATCGAATCGCCTGAGTAGGCGAGCACCTTCCCTCCATATTCGATTCGATAGCCAAGGCAGTGCAGCCTGGCGCTGTGCTCGACCGTGCGGGCCGTGATGCGGGTCTTGCCGATCGTGAATGTCTGGTCGTTGACCTCCCGAATCGTCGTCTTGAACTGCGCGGAGCTGAAGCCGGGAAAGTTCTTGAGCATCATGCCGAAGAGCTTCCTGGTACCGCGCGGGCCGATAATGGCCAGGTCGGGCCGTTTGCCGATAAATTTTGAATAGAACACGGCATCGAAGAAGAAATGCACGAAATCGGCAAAGTGATCGGCATGGAAATGAGAAAACAGAATGTGGCGGATCTTGTGCCGGTTGATGCCGGCCTTCATGAGATTCTTCAGCGTGCGGGGTCCGAAGTCGAACAGGAGCAATTGATCGGTCTTAACGAGATAGCCGGCCGCGGCGCGGGTTGGGTGGACGTTGGTACCGGAACCGAGGATGGTCAGCGTCATGGGCATGCGGTCAGACTTTCCGGTATCGGAAGCAGCCGATGATGTGGTCGTTGACCATGCCGACTGCCTGCATGAAGGCGTAGCAGATGGTGGAGCCGACGAAGGTGAATCCGCGCTTCTTCAGATCCTTGCTCATGGCGTCGGATTCGGCGGTCCGGGCGGGAATCTGTTTCAGCGACCGCCGTGCGTTTCTCTTGGGCTTGCCGCCGACGAATTGCCAGATGTATCGGTTGAAGCTGCCGAATTCCTTCTGGACGGTAAGAAAGGCCCTGGCGTTCTGGATCGCGGCCTTGATCTTGAGCCGGTTGCGAATAATGCCAGGATTGCTGAGCAACCGTTTCGCCTTGCTGCGGGTGTACCGGGCGATCTTTTTTATTCCGAAGTTATCGAACGATTTCCGATAGGCCTGGCGTTTTTTCAGGACTGTCTCCCAGCTCAAGCCGGCCTGGGCTTCTTCTAGAATCAGGAACTCGAACAGCCGGCGGTCATTGTGTACCGGCACGCCCCATTCTGTATCGTGATAGCGGGCCATGAGATCGCTGGCGGCCCATTCGCATCGGCGCTGACGTGAAGCGGGCATGGTCAGACGAGCTTCGATGCCTGGCCCCAACGGCCCGAGAAGACAAACTCGCCGATCGGCTTTCTGGTACGCGCGGCCAGCTCCCGCTGGCGCAGCTTGTCGGGGAGTTGCTCGGGAGTGCCGGGATAGCCCAGCGCGATGCCTGTCACCGGTTCGTGCGAGTCGGGAATCTGGTAGAGCTCGCGGATCTTGTCCGGCAGGATGCCGGCCATCTGATGCACGAAGAGCCCCGACGCAGTCGCCTGGACGGACAAATCGGCGACGGCCTGACCGACGTCGTACCAGGCGTGAAGATTGGGATCGTTGTCACGGTCGAGCTTGCCGGCCACTGAGACCATCAGCACCGGAGCCTGTTTGGCCCAGATCTGGTTGCCTTCCACCAGACATCCCAGCAGGCGGCTGAACTCCTGTGGGTCGTCCCTGGTCGCCACGAGAAAGTTCCACGGTTGCTCATTGGCGCTGGAGGGGGCCCAACGGGCGGCCTCCCAGAGGCTTCGTAAGACGTCCGGCGCGACGGGCTGGTCTGCAAACGCGCGCGGGCTCCAACGGCGCGCGAGCAGGTCATGAATGGAGTATTGGGTTGTCGCTGGTTTTTCCATTTTAGACGGCCTCCTGGAAGCTATCACGAATCCTGAGCAGCAAGGTTCGGAGGTGTTCCACTTCTTTCTGATTCAAAGCCCGTTCGAAAAACGGCTTGATGTGGGCGATATGGGCGGCGAAGACCTTGCGAAACAGGATCTCGCCCTTCTCGGTCAGTTTGATCTTGATGCAGCGGCGGTCACCGGCGACGGTTTCCCGCTTGATCAATCCCTTGACGACCAGC
>JBGPNZ010000141.1:0-6061 GCA_041487795.1 Nitrospiraceae bacterium | reverse complement strand
TTTCTGGAGCGGCGCGTACGACGGCGCGAACCACTGGCCGGAATGATGGTTGATGACATAACTGCCCGGAGGGCAGTCCTTCAGAACGATCGGTTTCGTCGGAAGCTTCTGATACTCCTCCATGGAGATGGCTTGGAAGACACGGTCTCCGAAGAGCTTCGCCTGGGGATGCTTCTGGAGAATCGTGGCAAAGTAGGGCGGCCCCATGGACGAGCCGTAAAGCGAGACGAAATTCTCCTGGAAGCGACCGACAAGATCGACAAAGATCGGATGGCCCGGCACGCCGCCGATCAGGGCGTTTGAGATCCTGCTGGGATTCTTCCAGGCCGCGAAGAAGTCAAGCTCGTCGATCAACCCTTCGATGTTCTTCTTGCACTCGAGATCCGTGTCAACGTAGATCCCGCCTTCCTGTTCCAGGACTTCGTACCTCACGAGATCCGACTGCTGGGCAAGACAGTTGCAGCGCTTGAGGAGAACGTCGTTCTTGAGCGGAGGCAAGTTCGCCTCCGTCCAGGTCTTCATCTCCCAGCCCGGATGAAGATCCGTCCAGGTCTTGCCCCACGCCACGAACTCCGCTGGCATGGGACTGCCACCAAGCCATATTCTGTGGAAGACCTTGGGAACTTTCACGCTGCATCATCTTACCACGAAGAGCGTCATTTTTACATTTCTTTAAGGACTCGTTTTGTGCTCGGCGATCTCCTTCTTGATCTTCGAATAGCCACAGTCATCCTTGCAGCTCCAGGAGCCCAGGCAGAGCGGGCAGATGGCGTCCTGGGCGAGATCATCAGCGATCACCTTCTCGAGCTCATCCAGCTTCGTCTTCCAGAAGCTGCGCTCCTTCTCCGCCTTGGTGGCGATGTCCATCTCGATGTTGGCGAAGCCGCACGTGGCCTTGTGCGGTTCATTGCCGCTCAGGCAGATGCTGCACTTGCCGTCGGTTTCCATCCTCCTGTAGAAGAGCTCAAGCAGCTCATAGAGCTTCGTCCTCCAGAAGTCGAACGGGCCGCGCCCGACGAGTTCGGTTTTGATGAATGGGTTTTCCATGGTCTTTTTTCCTTTCATGGTTCTGCACCTCGGGCCCCTGGCAGCTCATAGTGTCCCTCCTTCCGGAGAGCCTGACTTTCTTAACGGACAGCTATTGCAAATCACCATCCGCCGGAGCCTGGTGCCAGGACTGCCCATGCCAGGGCCCCGAGGCGCAGGGCCTTATGTTTTGACCGCCTCGACCGAGATCGACTCCAGATCACTGAACTCTCGCCCCACGGAACGCCAGTGCTGTTCGATGTTCATGAGCTCCGGGAACTGATCGGACTTGTGAGGGTCTACCTCGTACGCTTCAAAGCCGATCGCGCCAAGAATGGCAACAAGCAGTTCCGGAGTCCAAAGACTCTGATGACCGTGACCGAAAACGACATGCTTGATGCCAGACTCGATGGTGCCGTCTCCCCATCCATTCACCTTCACGAAATCGAGATACTCCCTATTGAGAAGGTAGAAGAGCTTGGTGATGCAAGGCACAGTCGTCCTGACAGCGCCGCCAGGCTTAAGGACGCGCCGGCACTCCTCGAAGAAGTTCCAGGCTTCCGTCTGCTTGAGATGCTCGACGCAGTGCTCCGTGAAGATAAAGTCAATCGATCCGTCGGAGTAAGGAAGGGGGTTCAGGAGATCCACGTCCATGTCGTGGTTCTCCCAGCCCTCGATGTTGGTGCCCCCGCTCCCGAGATGAAGCTTCCTCATGTTCTCTCCTATTCTGATTTCCTCCACTCGTCCCACTTCGAAAGTACGGCCTGCATCTGAACCGCGATCCGCTTCATGTCTCCGCAGCCGAAGGTCTCGCACCACTTCTTGCCGGACTGATCCATGCAGCACTTGTTCATCGCCTCCAGGCACTCCTCCTGGGTGATCTTGGCCTGCTCGGCGATATAGCGGGCGACATCGACTGCTTCACGAGCGCGGATCGTATCAGGGATGTTCGCGACTTCGATGAGAGCATCGGTCAGGATCTTCGAGACGGCGTCGCGGGTGAGCGGAGTGTCCGGAGGGACATACTTCGCCACCTTCTGATCGACCCAGTCTTCGAATTCCTTGTTCATTCGTCCGTTCCTTCGACCTTGAGCTTCCTGGACTTCCCATCCGCCCCTTCGGCCTTGACCACTCCTTCGGGCAGCTTTTCTTCCAGCTCGATGATCGTCCATCCTCCCTTGAGTCTATCCCCTACCCGCATGCAGCTGTCGTGGATCCACTCTCCTGTGGTCAGAGCCTCGATCACGTTGCCTGGAAGGATCGGGTAAGGGCACCTGGCGCATTCTCCCGAATAGGTTGCTTCAATCCCCACGGTCACCGTCCTTTCAGTTCTTCCACTTGGTCTTGCGGAACTTCTTCCAGTTGCGGTCTGACCGGGATGCGATGACATTATCATCCCAGGCATTGGGAAGGTTCTTCGGACTGCGGCTGGGCCGCGCACAGCCGTCCTGGTTCGCCTTACGCTCCGCCTGGGTCTTGGGCTTGCGCATGATGCTCATGGCTTGGCGGCCTCCTTGAGAAGCTGTCGCGTCCGTTCAGGATGAGCACGAACCCAGTTCACGATGTCCCGCCAGTCGGGAAGATAGTCCCCCGTGTCGCGGATCGTCTCCAGCGTGATCGCACCCATGAAGGCGGGCTTCACCCGGTTCTCCCAGGCGAGAGGCCCGACCTTCGTATAGATCTCGTTGTGAAGCTCGAAGAGCCCCGCCTGGGCGATGAGCTCCACCTTGGCTTTCCTCGCTTCGAGCTTGCCGTGCTCGATCCCGGTCATCCACTCGTTGGTCGACCAGGCGACGAAGAGGCCCAGAAGAAGAGCGATGATGGTAAGAACGATGTCGGAACGTCTGGGCTTACGGTACATTCGAATTCTCCCTTGCCTTCGAACCGTGACTGGGACACTGGGAAACCGCCCCAGCACCGCAGGTGCAGGGCCTGTCGAAGAACTTGCCCCTCCTAGCCCACGTCAGCCAGGTATTGACGGGAAGATAGCAGTAGAGGCAAGTGCTGAAGCCCTGCTCGTTCTTGGGGCCACCGAAGTTGTGGTTGCAGAACCTTTTCTTGGCGAACAGGTAGGTGAGAAGCGAAAGAGCGCCTCCCGCCAGGAAGGCAACCAAGAGTCCCACGAAGATCCGCCAAGTTTCGATGGTAGTCATAACGATCTCCTAGTGCTTCCCGGGAACAATCTTCGCGCGCACGCGGAACCTCATCTTGAGGTGATCCATGAAGTTTCGAGCCAGTCGTTCCTTCCCAAACCAGAAGAAGATGTCCCGCTTCCTCGTCTGGAGATCAAAACCGCTCCCGCCGCGCTTCGCCTTGTAGGCCGACGCAAACTCCCGAAGAGCGGCATCAAACGTGGGATCATAGACCCTGTAGATGACTTCCACGCTATGCGTGGTCGACCGCCTTTTCATCGATGCAGCCGACTCGCACCCGCGGCCTGTTCGAATGGTCATTCTTTTCTCCATCAGCTTACCTTTCATGATCCATCCCTTCTGCGCCCAAGTCGTGGATGTCCATCGACAGGCCCCCGCCGCGCCGGTTCGGAAGCTGGGTCATCGTGAAGTGCAAAGGCCTCCCGATGTGAGCCGTCGCCCATTCCTTCGTCTGGGGAAACGCATCGTGCCCTATGCCCATCTCTCCGCCGTCCTGCATCTTGATCAGAACCACGAAATTCTCGGCAGGAGCCGCCTTGATCATCTTGAGCGTCTGCTGATACAGCGCATCGGGCATCTTCCCTTTGATTTTCTCCATCAGCTGGAGCGTGTTCTCCCGGTCCATCACGTTCTTGATGATGCCATAGAAGCTGTCCCTCGCTCCGTCCTCGCAAGCGCATCCCATCTCTCACCTCTTCTGTGCCAAGCTAGATCCGCTCAACTGTTCGGTCGTCACCGCCAGCTTCAAGAATCGTCGCGGCATTCCTCAGCATCCGGATCACAATAGGACGCATCTCCTTATGCTGGTAGAAGTCCACGGGACAGGCGACGCGAACCGACTCGTTGTCCGAACCACCTTCGCGATAGCAGATTAATCCAACCGGCATGAACCCTCTGGAAACCGTTTTCCTCAGAAGATCCAGAAAGAATTCTTCATCTTCAAGCGGGTTCGCCATTATCTCCTCCGGCACTCAATCTGTCTTCTGCACCCACCTTAATCGCATCCAGCTTTTTGGCAAGATCGGTCACAGCACTAGGTCCATCATCGAGAAGCCTGAATGCCCCCGTATAGAGGATGGCGCCAATGGTGTCTTCCCCATGACAGCCCTCACGCGCCAGGTAATCGATCATGTACTTGATGGCCCGCAACTCCTTCTCAGTAAACTCAGGAAGTCCCATGTCTTCTCCTCCGGCACTCTTCTGCCGACCTCTTCCAGCGCCTCGACGAGGCGCACATGCTGGCGGTGTCACCAGAAACTACAGTCTTCCTCGGGCGGTTCCGCCACCCAGCCGCCTTCCCACGTGCGAACGAGATACTCCCAGAACTGACGCCCCGTCAGTCCGAGCAGCCTCCGACGTTCGCACCTGGTCATCTTAATTGATCCTCTGCGTCACCGAGATCACGCGGTCATCCGTCGGGCAAAGGATGCCGATATGATCCTTCTCCATGAATCCGCAACTGGCGCAGACCGAGAATGGCGGGAACGGAGAAGGATGGTTCTCCTTGTAATGCTTCACGAGAGATGCCGTGTCCTTGCCCGATGCCAGGCACCGCTGCATGCCCGACGGATCAAAATCCGTGCACTTCCATTCCATTAGGGATCCACCTTTCTGAGCACCGCGCCCTCGCGCTTGAAGGAAATCCCGGCTCCATCGCCGACTTCCTTGCTGCTCACCTTGCCCTTCGGCGCGATCATGGACTTCTTCCTGCACGCCGGACAGATGATCACCGTTTCGGCCACCACGCACATGTTGAGCCTGATCGAGAAGTGCTCGGATGCTCTCTCGCTGAAGCGCCAGCGGGCCTTGCAGTACGGGCAGGTCGCGGGAAAGTCGAAAGGGAACTCTTCCTCCTGGGCATCGGGAACGTCATCATGCGTCTGGGGAGTGATCAGATCCTCATCCGTGACCCAGACGAACCCGTTCGCCCGGAGCAGTTCTTCCAGCGTCTTCACCGACATCTCGATGTTCTTGAGTTCCTTCTCAACCTCAGCCGCTACTTCAGGCTTCTCCTTGGCCTCCATCTCCTTCAGACGGTGGGCATTGGCCATGATCTCGTCGATGTCGCTCATCCTTTGTCCTCGATAGGTTCGTAGGTCTGCACGAAGATGTCCGGCTTCACCGGGAACCTTTCCCCAACGATCCCCGTAACAATCCAGTCGCCGACCTTGATCTCGAGCGGGCCCTCCAAGGTGTCCACGAAGAACTTGTAGATCGACCCGTACTTCTTGTTGAAGAAGCTCTGGTCGCTCCAGCTGCCGGCCCAGCGGGCTTCTTCACGGCGAATGCCTTCCGGCAAAGGCCCATCGGGGTTGGTGAACTGGACAGCGTCAACGGTTACAGGCTTTCTTCTGAACTTCATACTTGAACACCTTCTGCTTCCTCGTCTTCTTGAAGGCCAGGCAGATCCTGCACGCTCGGCTTCAATTTCGGCTGAGAGCAACCGTCCTTCTGGCACTGGCGGCACCAGCGGTCGCCCTTTTGGGCGGTCACGTTCTGATGACCGCCTCGACAACAGACGCATTCACTTGCCATAGTCTTCTACCTCTTCTCGCTGGAATCATGAAGGCCTAGGGAGTGGCGGCATGGCCCCGGCGCGCTGCGGAGCCACAAACCAGACTGAGTCGCCCAGGCTGCCCACGTACCGGCGCCGGCATAGTGGACCCGGTTAAGGTTGAGATGCAGAGGCATCTCCCGCCACTCCCAAGAACTTCATGGTTGTCCATGGTCGATCTGCCTCTTTTCGCTGGATTCGTGTAAGAACTTTTCGCTCCACCAGAAGAGTTTGCCGCAGGTACAGGCGAGCAGGATTGGCCGAAGTCCGCGATAATGTGTCAGCCAACAGCCACCTCGCCACATACACAAAAAGCTGTGAGCCCATC
>JBGPNZ010000140.1:0-6188 GCA_041487795.1 Nitrospiraceae bacterium | reverse complement strand
GTTGGTGCCGAAGGCGGGACTTGAACCCGCACGGCTTTCGCCACACGCCCCTCAAACGTGCGTGTCTGCCATTCCACCACTTCGGCACTGGCGGGATTATAGAAGTCGCTCAAAAGCCTTGTCAAACGAGGAAACCCTCCGATAGAATCCTCGCCAACAGACGCCGGTAGCCCGTTTCCTTCGTTAAATAAGCGTTTTGAGCTGGCGCTTCCTGAAACCATGACGCTTCAACACATTGAGACCACTACGGACTCGCGCACACACGTCGCCGCGTTCTTCGACGTTGACAACACGCTCGTTCCCGGCACGGCGATCGAGGTTCGCTTCTTCCACTATTTACGGCGACAGGGCATTGTGGGATGGACGGACGCCGCCCGGAGCCTGGGGTATCTCCTGCAACACATGCCGCCGGTCTCCCTGCATCCGTTGCGCGAGCGCAAACTGTACCTGGAAGGGAAACGGCCGGAAACGATCGAGCCGCTGGCCGACGCGTTTGTCCAGCGCGACATCCGCCCGCTCGTGTCCCGCGCCGCGGTGGCGCGGATGGAGGAGCATCAGCGCAGCGGCCATCACGTGGTATTCATCACGGGATGCCCGGAATTTCTCATCGCTCCATTGGCGAAATTCCTCGGCGTGGAGACAATCTTCTGCGCCCAGCCTGATCTGGACGAGACCGGCGCCTACACGGGCCACCTCGTCCTGCCCGTCCCCTATGGCGAAGGCAAACGCCTGCTGATCGAAGAGTTCGCGCACGAGCGCGGGCTCAACCTCAAAGACTGCTACGCCTATGGGGACAGTCCCGGCGACGTGGACATCTTACTGTCGGTCGGGCATCCCCTCGTCGTCAATCCGATCCGTGGAATGGAGCAGGTGGCCGCACGGTACCACTGGCCGGTGGTGAGATGGGAGTAACTGACCGTCGTAAAGTCGTAATGTCTTCAAGTCGTAAAGTCCATTTTCCTCAGACTTTCGACTTTATGGCTTTCAGACTTGATGACTGATTCGCCATGCGAATAACCGAAATCTTTTATAGCATCCAAGGCGAGTCGAGTTTCGCCGGCCGGCCCTGCGCCTTTATACGGCTCACCGGCTGCCCGCTCCGCTGCACCTGGTGCGACAGCGAATATACGTTTTACGGCGGCACGGAAATGGCGCTCGACGACGTCCTTGCAAAGGTCCGTTCCTTCGACTGCCGGCTGGTGGAAGTCACCGGTGGCGAGCCGCTGCACCAGTCTGAAGCGTTCACGCTGATCGAGCGGCTCTGCGCGGACGGCTACGAAGTGCTGGTCGAGACGAGCGGCGCAATCGACATTATCCCGGTGGACTCACGCGCCCACATTATTATGGACGTGAAATGCCCCGGCAGCGGCATGATGGACCGCATGGACTGGAAAAACCTGGATCGCATTGCACACAAGGACGAAGTGAAATTTGTCATCAAAGATCGGGCGGACTATGAGTTTGCCCGCACAATCACCGAACGGCACAATCTGACCGGGCGCTGCCCGATCCTGTTCAGCCCGTCGTTCGGCGAGTTGGACCCACGCCAGCTTGCTGAATGGGTGCTGGCCGACAAGCTGCCGGTTCGCGTCCAACTTCAACTGCACAAATTCATCTGGGACCAGAATATGAAAGGCGTGTGAGCAGAACGTTGAGTCGGTTAAGTCCGTTTGTCCGTTAACGGACCTAAAGGACTGAATGCGATTAACGGACCAAACTGAACTAACGGGCTAAACGGACCTAACGAATTTGCGAGGGAACTGATGAACGTCACGGTGAAGCAAGGAACGATCGAACGTGAATCGGCCGAAGTGCTGGTCCTCACCCATTTCGACGGCGACGCGCGGCTGAACGACGCAGCGGCCGCCGTGGATCGCGCCTGCAACGGGCAGTTGCGCGAGTTGCTGAAAAGCGGCGAATTTGACGGCAAATTGAACCAGGCGGTGCTCCTGCATACGTCGGGCAAGGCTCCGGCAAAACGCGTGCTGCTGGTCGGGTTGGGGAAAAAGAAAGATGCGCGGGTTGACTCTGTCCGGCAAGCCATGGGCACCGCCGTCAAGCGAGTGCGGCAAACCGGCGCATCCTCGTTCGTCACCTGCCTGCACGGCGACGGGTTGCCGAAAACGTCCGCGGTCGAGTTGGCGCAAGCCCTCGTCGAAGGCGCCATCCTGGGCACGTACCAGTTCACCGAGTATCTCAGCGACAAGAAGGCCGGCGCCAAGCAGGTCGCGCGCCTGACTGTCCTCGCAGCCGATACCCGGCAGTTGGCCGATCTCAAGGAAGGCGCCCGGCGTGGCACGGCGACCGCCGAGGCCGCGATGCTTGTCCGCGATCTCTGCAACCATCCCTCGAACGTGATGACGCCGACGCGAGTAGCGGCAGAAGCGAAAAAAATCGGCCGCGAGCGCAGCGTACGCGTGAAGATTCTGGAGCGCGCGCAAGTTGAGCGGTTGGGCATGGGCGCCTTTCTGGGCGTCGCGCGTGGAAGCCACGAGCCGCCGAAATTCATTATTCTGGAGTACAACGGCTCTCGCCGGAACGGAAAACCCATCGTGATCGTCGGCAAGACCATCACCTTCGACACGGGCGGCATCTCACTCAAGCCGGCGGAGAATATGGAGCAGATGAAGGCCGACATGACCGGCGGCGCCGAAGTGCTGGCCACCGTGCGGGCCGCCTCGCGGTTGCGCCTGCCGATTCATCTCGTCGGCATCCTGCCCGCCACGGAAAACATGCCGGGCGGCCGCGCGATCAAGCCCGGCGACATCCTCACGACGCTGTCGGGCAAGACCGTCGAAGTGCAGAACACCGATGCGGAGGGGCGGCTGATCCTGGCCGACGGGCTGGCCTACGCCGCGCGCTTGAAGCCGGCCGCCGTCATCGACATCGCCACGCTCACGGGCGCCTGCGTCGTGGCATTGGGACAGTTCGCGATCGGCATGTTCGGCAACGACGATCAGCTCAAACGGTCCGTGCGGGATGCCGGTCTCAAGGCGGGCGAGCGAGTCTGGGAAATGCCGCTCTGGGACGAATACTTCGAACAGCTCAAAAGCGATGTGGCTGACATGCGCAACATCGGCGGCCGCGGCGGCGGCATGATCACCGCCGCGCTCTTCCTGAGCAAGTTCGCCGGCGACCATCCCTGGGTGCACCTCGACATCGCCAGCACCGATTGGAGCGAGCGCGAGCGGGCCTACATTCCCAAGGGCCCGACGGGCATCGGCACGCGGCTGCTGATCCAGTATCTGATTGATCAGAGCCTCTAGCCCTCGCTACGGGGACGTGACACTTCACGAACAAATCGGTCAACTCTTCATGCTCGGCTCCGACGGCACGTCGGTGTCGCCGGAGTGGGCCGCGCTGCAGGCCCGGTACAAGCCTGGCGGAATGATTTTCTTTGCCCGGAACCTGGAAGACCCCGCGCAGATCATTGAACTGACCAACGGTCTCCAGGCACGCTCGCCGCACTCCCCGCTGCTGATCGCCATCGACCAGGAAGGCGGCCGCGTTTCGCGCCTGCCGAAGGGCTTTACGATTTTCCCGCCCTGCGGGCTCGTCGGCGCCTGCCGCTCCGAAGAACTCGCCTATGCGGCGGCAGCCGTGACTGCTGCCGAACTGCGCGCGGTCGGCGTCAATATGAACATGGCGCCGGTCCTCGACGTGCACAGCAATCCGGCCAACCCGATTATCGGCGACCGGGCCTACGGCACCGAGCCTGACATGGTTTCCGAGTTGGGACTCGCGGCGATCCGCGGACTGCAAGGCAAAGGCGTCGTGGCCTGCGGTAAACATTTTCCCGGCCACGGCGATACCGGCACGGACTCGCACAAGGAATTGCCGGTCGTGAAGGCTCCGCTCGAGATGCTCGTCCAGCGGGAGTTACCACCCTTCCGGCACGCGATCGCGAACGGGCTCGCCTCGATCATGACCGCCCACGTGGTCTACCCAGCGCTGGATGCCCAACGCCCCGCGACCCTATCCCCCACAATCCTCACCGGCCTGCTGCGGGAGCAATTGGGGTTCGACGGCGTGATCGTCACCGACGATCTGGAAATGCACGCGATCAGCGACCATCACGGCATCGGGGACGCCGCCGTGCAGGCGTTCCTGGCCGGTGCCGACATCCTCTTGATCTGCGAAGACCATGACCGGGCCGTGGCTGCGATGGAGGCCGTCCGGAAGGCCGTCGAGAGCGGGATCATTTCACCGGACCGGTTGGACACGTCCGTGCGCCGGATCATGCAGCTCAAGCGGAAGTTCTTGCGCTCGCACCTGCCGGCCGACCCGAGCGTGGCGCAACTGGTCGTGGGTTGCCGCACGCATCAGGTCCTGCTGGACACGATCCGGCGCACGCACGAACGGATGCCGAAAGCACAGGCGTGACTCCCCCGCACAACGGGACCATTACTTCTTCCGGCGCTCCCGCCGGGCCGAAGGAACTCTGGGCCTGGTGCCTGTACGACTTCGCCAACTCGTCGTTCTCCACCCTCATCATCACCGTCGCCTACAGCGTCTATTTCATCCAGGTCGTCGCGCGCGATCTCGGCGGTGCGACGGCGGAACGGGTCTGGTTCTGGGGCTACGCGATCTCGATGCTGGTGGTCGCGCTGCTCTCGCCCCCGCTGGGTGCGCTGGCCGACGCACGAGCGATCAAGCGCCCCCTCCTGATCGGCTCCACGCTGCTCTGTGTTGCCTGCACGGCGCTGCTCGCGTTCGTCGAGCATGGCGATGTCTGGTTGGGCCTGCTGCTCGTCGGTCTTGCCAACATCACCTTCGAGCTGGGATTCCTCTTCTGCAGCGCGTTTCTGGTCGAGATCACCACGCCAGCAACGATGGGCCGGATTTCCGGATACGGCTGGGGGCTCGGCTATGCCGGCGGGCTGCTGTCGCTGGCTCTGGCCTATCCGTTCATCACAGGTGGCTTTGCGGAAGACAACCTCTCGCTGTACCGGCTCAGCTTCGCTGTCACCGCCGCCTTTTTTTTGGTCGCGTCGCTCCCCACTCTGTTTTGGCTGCGTGAGCGCGCCGTACCCCAGCCACCCGCAGCCGGTGCGTCGGCATGGCGCGACACGTTTGCGCGGCTCTCGGCGACAGCGAAGGCGCTCACTCGCTACCGGGATCTCTTGTGGTTCCTCATCGCCTATCTGATCTATACGGACGCGATCAACACCGTCATCGTGGCCTCCGCCATTTTTGCCAACAAAGTCCTGGACTTTTCTCCGGGCGATCTGATTATCTATTTCCTCATCACGCAAGTGACGGCGGGCCTGGGCGCGGTAGGCTTCGGCGTGCTGGCCGATCGCATCGGCTCGACGCGCACGATCAGCCTCACGCTGCTGATCTGGATCGGAGTCGTGGGAGCCGCGTCGGTTGTGCAGACCCCGGCGCAGTTTTACGCGATCGGGCTTGTGGCGGGCGCCGTGCTCGGCGCCAATCAAGCGACCAGCCGGGCGCTGATCGGACGTTTTGTGCCGCCGGGCAAGCAGGGCGAGCTGTTCGGCTTCTTCACCGTCACCGGCAAATTCGCCGCCGTCATCGGTCCGGTGGTCTACGGCGAAGTGACGGCCTGGACCGGCAGCCAGCGTTGGGCGGTCCTCTCCATGGCCGCCTTCTTCGTCGTCGGACTGCTGATCTTTCAGCGAGTGAACGAACAGCGAGGGATGGAAGCGGCGGCACAGAACTAAGTGCGTCGTAAAGTCTGAAAGTCGTAACGTCGAAAGTCTTTCCAATAACTGACTTTATAACTTTTGGACTTGATAGACTTTCTGACTAATGAGATCGCTACATGGGCGTTAAAAAAGGCGACCTGCTCGACGAGCACAAGCGGCACCCCGGTAGTTGCGGCCTCATCATTAAAGTCATGAGTGGCGGTGCCGGCTTTGAGAAAGTTCTCTGTTGCGATCACGAACTGACTGAAGATGATATTGTTCCCGATGTCGGCTCCCCGCTGGGTCGCAGCAGAGGCCGCATGCCGGTTTCGGCCATTCTGGACGAGAAAAAATTGCATCCGGATTCGTGCGGGCTGCGCGTGATCGTCATTGACGGCGGCGCAGGATTCAAAGAGATTCGCTGTTGCGGGCATTCGCTGACACTGAGTTCGATGCGCGAGTTGAAGTTTGAGCCGATGCGCGGGCCGGAATCGGATGCGTCAGGGGCCGAGACCGGACAACAAGGAACGGCGTAAGCAC
>JBGPNZ010000139.1:0-6218 GCA_041487795.1 Nitrospiraceae bacterium | reverse complement strand
TGGTATCCGTGGCTAACACCCTATCGAACTTCTAACCGGCCTTCCATGCCCTTGTCGCGGTGGCTGGGCATCGGCCAAAGCCGTCGGTCACAATAGAAGATCACTGGTCCCGCCTGTGTGGGCGTGAACGTGACCTTGTCAGTCTTGCCGGCGCTCACGTCTTTCTCAATAACCAGCCCCGCAGCCGGATCTTTAAGAATGAAGTTATGGGGAACGATGGTCGTCACGCTGGTCAGGGTCAGCTCGACTGGCTTGCCGGCCTGGACGATCAGATGATTGGGCGCGTAGGAATAACTGTCCATGGTGATCGTCGCCCGCTGTACGCCGTCAGCACCCACCTCGACAGTCACCGGCGCGGCCGGCGCCGGGGACGGATCGTCCGCCAGAAGCAGAACCGGCGCCGCCAACGCAACGCACAGGGCCATCATCACGATCATGCGAATATATTTCATGCGTCCTCTTCTAGCAGAAGCCGGGGAACCCGTCAATGCCGGGGCTTGACCGCATGCCATACAGCCTTATCTTTCCCCTACCGCTGATTTTCCGCCGAGCAGGCTGTATAATGTGACCGTTCAGTTGTGTACATCCCGTGATGAACCATAGAGGAGGCATTCAATGAAGTGGTTGAAAGGCATGGCGCTCTTACTGATCGCCAACGTACTGATTTTCGTCACCCTGTCCATCTCGTTTAATCTGTTGGTCAACATCATCCTGCCCGCCTTCGGCATCGACGTGCGCGGCGCGGTGGACCAGCAAGACCTCGTGTGGGCCATCGTGTTGGGTTTCGGCGGCGCCTTCATCAGTTTGGCGTTCTCCAAACAGATGGCCCGGATGATGCTCGACTGCTACCAGATCACCCAGCCCCGCAACCCTGCCGAGCAGGTGATCTACGGCGCCGTTCAGGAGATCGCGCAACGGCTCCATATGACGATGCCCGAAGTCTGGGTCTACGACTCCCCCGATCCCAACGCCTTCGCAACAGGCCCTAGCAAGAACAACTCGATGGTCGCCGTCTCCACCGGCCTGCTGAACAATCTCAAGGAAAAGGAAGTCCAGGCCGTGCTCGCCCACGAGATGGGCCACGTCTACAACGGCGACATGTTCACCACCACGGTGTTGGCCGGCCTCATGAACACCTTCGTCTACCTGATCAGCCGATGGGCCTACCGGACCCTTGCCGAGCGCAATCAAATGCTGGGTCTGATGGTGTACTATTTCCTGCAGATCGTGCTGTCTTTCCTGGCCATGATTCCCATCAGCTGGTTCTCGCGGCGCCGGGAATACGCAGCGGACGCGTTCTCCGCCAAGGTCTACGGCAAGGATGCGATGATCGCCGCCTTGCGCGCGATCGACCAGTGGATCAACAAAGCCCATTTCGAGCATTCGGCGCAGGATGCTCTGGCGACGATGAAAATCTCGGGTAAGTCGTCCGGCTTCCTGCACATGTTCGCCACGCATCCGCCCATTGAGGATCGAGTCGCGGCCTTGCAGCGGCTCTCATAAGGAGGCGTTATGAAAACCTCGCTCAAGCTGGCAGGTCTGGCACTGTTCGCAGGAGTGGCCGCCGGCTGCGGGCCCAGCTACCTCGGCCCCGACCAGGCACAGGCCTCGGAGAAAGGACCGCTCCTCATGGCCGCACAGACCGGCAGCGTGTACGACTTCACCCTGGATGACATCGACGGCAAGCCGACACCGCTGAACAAATTCCGCGGCAAGGTTCTGCTGCTGGTCAATACCGCCAGCATGTGCGGCAATACTCCGCAATACACGGACCTGGAAGCAATCTATGAAAAATACCAGGATCGGGGGTTGGAGATTCTGGCTTTTCCGGCCAATAATTTCGGCCAGCAGGAACCGGGGACGAATCAAGAGATCAAAAGCTTCTGCTTCACGAAGTACAGCCTGACCTTCCCGCTCTTCAGCAAAATCAGCGTCAAAGGCTCCGACAAGCATCCGCTGTATCGCTATCTCACGGAGCAGAGCCCCTTCCCCGGTGAAGTCGAATGGAATTTCCAGAAGTACTTGGTGGACCGGTCAGGCAACGTGGTCGCCCGCTTCCACCACCGGACGAAACCGCTGGCGGACGAGATTGTGCAGGGGATCGAAACTTCGCTGGCAGCGCGTTAGCGCTGGCGAGAGGCTAGAGGCTTGCGGCGAGAGGTTCAGTTTCTTCTGTCCTCGTCATGCTTCTCTCCCCTCTAGCCCCTTGCCTCTCACCTCTAGCCCTTTTTCACGAAACTAATGTGGGCACGATACTCCTGAATAGCTGCCGCTAAGGCTTTCCCTCCAAGAGGGATATTCGCTTCCAGCGTACTTTCCACTCCTGGATCGTCGATGACGACTTCGTAGCGATCCTGCCGATTGGTAAGCACGGGCCCGCTCTGGGCGATATCCCGCGGCATGAAAATCTCCTTCCAGACCTCCTTCTCGACCAGACAGACGTCCTTGAACCGCTCATAGAGGAGCGCCAACTTCTCCGGATCCGTCACATTCATGGATTCGCTTTCCCCTCTAAACTTTTTACTTTTTACTTCTCACTTTTAACTTACACGGGCTAATGCCCGTGCTCATGCCCGCAGCCGCCTTTCCTGTCCGACGGCATGCTGGAGGGAGCCGGAATGCCCGTCATGTTCAACCCGGTGGGATCCGGCGCCGAGACGCCGACCGCACCTGAACGAGCTGCGAAGGACGACATCACGCGCCGGATCGGCGTCTCGCAATCCCGGCACCTGGTCAGGGCCGGCTCCGACACGCCTTGAATGTATTCTTTGCGCCGGGAGCAGGCCGGCTTCTGGAGACATTCGTCGGCGAGGTATTCGTAAATGGGCATAGCGGCAATGCTGACCGCAGAATGTAGAGCGATGAATGGCCGTCGGGAGGATTATTTCTGAGTTGGCGCTCCAGATGCAACCGGCTGATCGACGATCTTGAATTGCATCGTGCCGACCTGATTCGCTGCGTGAAACGACTGCTGCCCCAGCGGCGTGATAAACACCTTCACAAGATAGTTGCCCTTCGTCCAATTCCCGCTGGCCGGCTTTTTTAATTCCAGATAGCCGTAACGTTCGTGCCCCGGCACTTCGAGCGTATCCTTGCCTGCCGGCTCCGCTGACGGCTTGTCATCTTTGTCCAACAAAAACCATTGCGCGCTGAACTGCGCGGGGTCTTCGAGCGGCGCCACTTCGAAGACGATATACACCGCAGGCGCATCGGGCGCAAACACCGTCGTGCCGGGATCGATCGGCTTGAGGCGCGGGTCCTGCGTGTACCAGCCCTTACGACCGAAACTATCCCACTCTTCCTGGAACCCCCTGGCCATGTGGATGGAAACAAAAATGGATTGTGGCACACCCTGTTTCTGTTGATCGAAGGACGGCAGCTTGGCCGAATCCGCATCGCCGGTGTTGCTCTGCTCTTTGGGCGTCATCAAATCGCGGGCTGACCCGATGTCCGGCGCCATCAGGGAAACGGCTCCCAGCAGCACCAGTCCTGCCGACATGACACCCGACATCGTTCTGCTCAGTTTTCCAGTGAAGCGGCTCATGGCGCACCTCCCGGTTGAATATCCAGGTGTTTCCATGCGCATCCAGTCATAGAATCAGCCTACTGCAAGGCTTCCGGCGAATGCAACCGCGCCCATGGCGGCCGGTGAAAGCCGCGTCTGCTATAATGCGCGCGTGTCCGACGCGTCCTCCACCCACAACACCGCAGGCGAGCAGAGCCGCCGCTACGGCATCCGCGACGGCGCCTGCCAGGCCATCATGCAGGGCGGCGGCGAGAACTATCTCTCCGCCTTCGCGCTCTTGCTCCACGCCACACCGTTGCAGATCGGCCTGCTGTCGGCCCTCCCGCAATTGGTCGGGACCTGGTCCCAACTGCTCTCGGTCAAGGCGCTCAACCGCGTGCAGCACCGGAAAACCATCATGCTCGCCGGCGCAACCGGCCAAGCGCTGTCCTGGCTGCCGCTGCTGGTGTTGCCGCTGCTGTCTCCGACATACGGCCCGTGGATCCTCATCGCCTGCGCCGTGGCCTATTTCGGCATGGGCCATTTCGCCGTGCCGGCCTGGAACAGCCTGATCACCGACCTTGTCAGCCCCAACGAACGCGGGGCCTATTTCGCGCGCCGGACCAAGGTCATGACGGTCCTGAGTTTCTCCGCGCTCTGCGCCGCAGGCCTTATTCTGCATGGAGCGGAATCGCGCGAACACGCCTGGGTGGGATTCGCGCTGATTTTCCTCGCCGCCTCGACCGCGCGATTTCTGTCAACGCGCTATTTGAGCCGCATGGACGAATCCGCGGCGCCGGCGACGCGGGAAGCCGAGTTCCGCCTGCTCGAATTCCTGCGGCACGAGCGGAGCGTCAACTACAAGCGCTTCCTCTGGTTCTCGGGGCTGATGCACGTCTGCGTCCTGATCTCCGGCCCCTACTTCGTGATCTATCTCTTGAGGGACCTGCACTTCTCTTATTGGATGTACGCCTCGTGGCTGGCCGCCGGCGTGCTGGGGCAGTTCCTCACGCTGAAGCCCTGGGGCCGGCTGGGCGACCGCTTCGGAAACAAGAAACTGCTCGTGGCCACCGGCTTGATGGTGCCGTTCCTCCCGATGCTCTATCTGGTCAACACGAACTTCGTGTATCTATTGGGCGTCAATTTTCTGGGCGGCACGATTTGGGCGGGGCTCGCGCTCGGCCTGCAGAACTACGTCTTCGACGCCGTGCACGCGGAGGATCGGGCCAAGGGCATAGCGGTCTGGAACACGATCAATGCGATGGGCTGGTTTGTGGGAGCGATGCTGGGGAGTTGGCTGGCGACAGTGGTGCCGGCCGATCTCACGCTGGCCGGAGTCGAGCTGCACCTCGCCTCGAATCTGCAAGCGGTCTTTTTTATCTCCGGGGTGTTAAGGCTGATCGTCTCGCTCGGCCTCCTGCGAACGTTTCATGAAGCGCGCCCGGTGGAGCCGATCACACACCGGCAACTCGTCACCGAGCTGCCGTTCGTCAAACCGCTGACCGACGTCCTAGCCGGACGGGAAAGCCGTCAGTAGCCGCCGCTGTCACCGGCTCCCTTCTTTTCCGGAACCGTGCCGTGGTCGCGTTCTTCCTGCTTCATCTTGTCGAAAAACCGATCGGAGTCGGCTTGAATCTGCCGCTGCGACGGCGCCGCTTTCTGCTCCGCGCAGCCGACCAACATAACGCCGCCAATCAGTACCAGCCCCGCCACTACCAGCCGATAGTTCAGCCACTGACTCATGCTCGCCTCCTTGTGATAATTCTCTTGTCGTTGATTTACCGGAACGCGTGCCGCAGATCGGCAACGGTCTGGGCGACGCCCCGGTCCAGCGCGGCCCGGAGTTGATGGTCCATTTCGGGATCGCTGAAAAAGTGTGGAACCGGGAGGTGCGCCCGCGCAATCGGGGCCGTCACCACGTTATGGTAAACCACTTCCCCGCTTTCCACCATGATGATTTTGCTGGTCACGGTGAAGGGCGGAAGATCGCCGAAGTGTTTGGCAAGGGCTCGATCCCGCACGCTCGGCTCCTCGATGCGATATAGCAGCACGCTGTCAACGCCCATCAGACGCCCGACGCTCAAGGCGCTCTCATCGGACACGGCGCCGCTGAGCTGGAAACGTTGTTCGTGTTGGATCACCGACAGATCAAACCGCTCGAGGATGCGAAGCGACGGCCGCTGTTCCTTGAACCGAAATGTCGTGCCGGCCAAGCGGGCGTAGGCGTCCATGGCCAGCCGGTTATAGGTCTTGGGGTACAGCACAGCCAGGCGCTCCACATTGATCGGCACACGAAGTTCCGGCGGAACGGTCTGCCATACGAGGGGACGCAGGGGAGCAGGCGGAGCCGCCTGGCACCCAGCCAAGGCCGAGAGGAGGAGCAGCGCAACCGACTTGTGAGCGGTGCCCCATCGCAGAATCATGGCTTTTCCAACCTATCACGCCCCGGCACGTGGAATCAGCGCATCAGTCCCTCATAATTTCATCATATCCCCTGTCCAGCCGAAAAACCACGGGTGCCGCTGGCAATTCTTGACTCCCTCTGCCTCAAGGACTATCCTCGCCACACTTTTCATCTACAGAAAGGGCTCACCATGTCGCTCCACGACCGCCTCTCGGACGACCTGAAAACGGCTATGAAGGCCAAAGATCAACTCCGGATGGACGTCATCCGCATGATCAAGGCCGCGTTGCTGAATAAAGAGATCGAACT
>JBGPNZ010000138.1:0-6221 GCA_041487795.1 Nitrospiraceae bacterium | reverse complement strand
GGCTGCGGGTTTCTGGCAGCCAAGCGGGCGGGCTCGCCGCTCGGTCGGTCAACGTCCTGTTTCAAGGACGCCTCCCTCCCTTGCGGCTCCACGCGCCCGTCTCGCGACCCGACTGCGTGATTTCGCGACGAACCCTCATGAATAATGCGGGCTAGACCTCTCCGAAACCGGCCTGTTCAAGCCTTGTTTCGAGGACTTTAGAGGGGTCGAACGAGTCAATTCGAAGCCCGTGAGCCTCCGCCTGGAGCACGGCCTGCCGGGGCACCAACCCGATCAATTCGCTGCCGGCCACCTGCACTCCGCGCTGCTCGGCCTCGCGGCGGACCGCCTCGAAGGCGACGTGGACCGGCGTGCCGTCAATATTCACGAGATTCATGGCCACCTGCACATGCCCACGGCTGGCCAACGGCACCCCGATGGCTTTCACGTGCGCGAGCCCCCCACTCGATTGCCGCACAGTTTTCGCGATGGCCTTGGCGATGCCGAGATCGTTGGTGTCGAGATTGACGTTGAACGCCACCAGTATCCGTCTCGCGCTGACCGCTGTGGCCCCGGCGGTCGGATGCAACCGGCACGGGCCGAAATCAGGCGTCCAGGCCGGATCGTCCGCCATGCGAGTCGCCAGCCCCGATAATCCTCCGTGACGGACATCGGACAGATTCGCATGCGCGGGATGTGTCGCTGCCTGTTCGTAGAGAAACACCGGAATCTTCAGTTCCTCCCCGATCCGGCGGCCGACTGTTCGGGCCAATTCGACACAATCGCGCATGGTCACGCCGCGGATCGGCACGAACGGGACGACGTCGGTCGCGCCAACGCGCGGGTGCGCTCCTTGGTGTGTACGAAGATCGATGCGCGCGGCCGCCGTCTTCGCCGCGTGAAAGGCGGCCTCCACCACCGCTTCCGGCGCGCCTGCGAAGGTCAGCACCGCCCGGTGGTGGTCTGGATCCATCGTCTGGTCCAGCAGCACCACGCCGGGCACAGCGCGCACGGCCTCGGTGAGCGCGCGGACGGTCGCGGCGTTCCGCCCTTCGCTGAAATTCGGCACGCATTCGACGATTCGATTGGCCACGAGAGGCATGCTAGGGCTGTGGCACGGCAGGGTCAAGCCGTGGATGGCCGTGGATGATTGAGGCGAGGGAACGATGAGCGGTGCGCTAGTGTGCGGCCCCAGCCAGCGCGCAGGCGGCGCACCCTTCGGTCGTGCATCGCCACCCTGTTCCGCGCGGAGCGGATGAGCGAGAGGCGTTGTCCGTCGGGCGGTAGCGGTGCAGCCAGGTCTGTTCACGCTCTGCCGCGTCCTCGGCGGAGCGTGCTTCGACAAACCAGAAGTAGCGATAGTCGGATTGCCTCGCGAAGCGGCCCAACGTGCCGATCAGATCGTCCGCGCTCGCGCCGACATAATCGGCCGACCGCCCGTCTCTGGACAGGATGAAGGTACCGGCCGATGCGGCGCCGACGAACATGTGGTGGTATTTCAGGAGAAAGGGTCCCAGCATGATGCCTCCCTTGGTGAGCGATTCCGGTGCGCGGACACGCCGGCTGGTGGAACTAGGACGGATTCGCGGATGCGGGAGCCATCCGCACAACATCGATCTTCGACAGCGTCGCCAGCAACATGACAGGGCTGGGAATCATCATCTCCGCCGGTACATAGAGGACCGCCCGGCACGCCTGCACGCGGGTCATCGTGCGCTGCACGGTCTTGATATCCGTCAGCGACAGCACGGCCTGCTCACGCCCGCACACGACGATCCGTTCCAGCGACGAAGCCACCAGCACACCTTCCGGCTCCCCGTTCTGCTGGTCGATGATCGGCAGCAGCGTCGACTCACCAGCTTTGGCAACGGCCTGATAGGCGACTTTCGACACATACTCATTCAACACAAGCCCGCGAGAGCTCATGGACGCACCTCCTGGTTGTGGCGGCCGTGCGGACGGTGACTGACCGATAAGCGATGCGAACAGCGTACGAGAGGATCGGCGAAGAAAGATCCGGCGCCGCGAAGCGGCCCGAGCGGGGCGTCTGAACTTGACTGTTGCAGGCATCGCACCTCTTTGAATCACCCCGATTCCATCGGGGATTCAGGCGTGTGGTGCGCGACTCGAGAAGCCCAGTTCCAAGCCTTTTCAGGCTCTTGAGGTGATGTCTGTAACAAACCATCCCAAAAGTGTCAAGAAAAATCACAATATGGAGTGGGGTCTACTCGAGAGCAGTCTATATCTTGTGGGCACTCGCCGCTGCCAAAAAAAGAGCCGGCAAAGATGACTTCGCCGGCTTCCAGTGATTTCTTTTGCGTGCGATGCGCTTACTTGGATTTTTTCACGAACGCTTTGTAGACGCGTGTGTCGGCATTGCCTTCCTCTTCGAGGCCGACCATTTCATGGCCGATGGTCTGGCACCAGGCGGGCATGTCCTTCTTGATTCCTTCGTCGTCGGACACCACTTCCAGCACCTGTCCCAGCGTCAGCTCCTTGATTTTCTTGGAGGTCATGATGATCGGCATGGGGCAGAAGTACCCCAAGGTATCGAGTTTCACATCGGATTGGATCATTGTTGCTCCACACAAAGGGTAGCGAGACTCGCGCGAAAGGCGGGACGTGCGCGACTCGTTTCTCGCTTTTCCCGCGCGTCTCGCCCGTCTCGCTGTTTCAAATGAACAGGTTGACGTTGCCCTGGCGGGCTTCGGCCAGATAGGTGCTGACGCCGGCCAATTGATCCACGCCTTCAATCAAGGTGTCTTTCGTCACGCCCATCATGCCCATTGTGGTTGTGCAGGCGATGAACTTCACGCCCAGGTCCTGCGCTGTCTCGCGCAACTCCGCGATCCCTGGCATGCGGTTCCGGCTCATGACCCGCTTCATCATGCCGGTTCCCAATCCTAAGAAATGAAACCGGGAGAGCGGCAGGCGGCCGGCTCCGCCTTTGTTCAGCAACCCGAACATCCGGCGCAGCAGGTCCTTCGCTCCGCTGGTAGCCCCCTCGCGGCGAATGACGTTCAGCCCCCAGAAGGTGAAAAACATCGTGACCTGCATCCCCATGGCCGCCGCGCCGGTGGCGATGATGAAAGCCGCCATCACGCGGTCGAAATCCCCGCTCAGAACCACGATGGTCACCCGATCGGGCTTGCTTTCCTGAAGTTCCGCAAGCGCCACAGCCGGCTCAAGCTTTGTGGGACTCATACAGCACCTCACACCATCGTTCGCCGCTCCAGATGCGGAGAACGCACGTCACTATAGTATGCGATTCTTCGGGCTGTCAAGGCAGCGGCAGAGGCCGGCGCGCCTACTCGCACCTTGCAGAAACCACGGGTTTTGCGTATGCTCGCCTGCCGCGTCAGGCTGAGGAATCCGATGTCGCACCGCAACCGATTGGCCGATCGGGTTATCCTCCTTGCACTGGTGCTGCTCGCCGGCTTCGTATCCTCGTCCGCCGTCCGGGCGGAATCTTCACGAGTGGTCAGCGTTCCCGCCCTCGCCGTCAGCGTGATCGGCGGGCAACAAACCGGCAACGTTCACTACGTCGCGCTGCAACTGGAGCGTGACCCGCAAGGCCGCGGCCCCACGATTCTCTTTAGCGAATCTTTGCCCGGGTCTGCCGTGGACGACGTCTGGAAGGACGGGGCCCGGGCGGCGATCACCGCCGCGGCGCGGGTGATGAAAGAGGACGAACGGAACTGGCGGCTCACGATCAAGAACCGCTCCCGCTACAGTCTGGCCGAAGGATCCAGCGCCAGCAGTGCGATCGCCGTCGGCATCATTGCCGCCTGGCGCGGCGACACCATTCGCTCTGGTATCGTCATCACCGGCGTGATCGCTCCGGACGGGCGCATCGAGGAGGTCGGCGATCTTCCCGTCAAGCTGCAGGGCGCGGCGGCGGCCAACATGCGGGCCATGCTGGTGCCGAAAGGCGAGGCGAAGACGGCCGAGTGGGATCTGTTCGAACTGGGACAGCAGCGCAACATCAACGTGGTCGAAGTGGCGACGCTGCAGGAAGCCTACGAATTCATGACGGGGATCAGGCCGTAGCAGCGATAACGCACGTCTATCAAGTCAGAAAGTTCGTAAAGTCATAAAGTCTGGATGACGAAGACTTTGGACTTTAGGACTTGACGACTTTATGACTCACGCTGACTTTATGACATGACAGACTTTACGACTTTGGACTCTTTCTCACGACACCTGCTCATCCATCAGCAAGCCCACGGCCCGCCTAATCTGATCGCGGGTGCCCAGCAACGAGAGCACGTCACCTTCTTCTAATTGGACCTTCTCCGTCGGATTGGATTCGGTCATCCCCCGGCGGGTGAGCGCGATCACCGACGCGCCGGTCCTGGGACGGACCGATACCTGGCCGATGGTCTTGCCGAGCGCCGGCGAGTCGGCGTCGATGCGGCAGGTGTCCACTTCCACATCCGTGAGCGTGCCGCGGCGCAGGTGGTGCGCGAGATCCGGCAGCTCGCCGCGCCGGAGCAACGCGTACCCTTCCTTCCGAACCTGCTCCGCCTTCTGGACAATAACCGACTGCGGCATCTTGTACGTCTGCAGGACCAAGGCAAAGATCTCAATCGAGGTTTCGAACTCTTCCGGGACGACCTCGTCGGCGCCCAATTGGTGCAGGTCGTCCATTTCACGCAAATAGCGCGTGCGCACGATGATATGGAGGTCGGAGTTGAGCCCCCGCGCAATCTGCACGGCGCGGCGCGCCGCGAAGGGATCTGAGATGGCGACCACCAGTACGCGGGCATCGTCGATCCGCACGTGGTGAAGCACGCTGGGATTGGTCGCGTCGCCGTATATAATTTTCACGCCGTTCTGGGACTCGCGCCGCACGGTGTCGCCGTCGAGATCCAGCGCCACATACGGGATCTCCGTTTCTTCCAGCACGCGGACCAGATTGCGTCCGCTGAGCCCGTAGCCCATCACGATCACGTGATCCTTGATCTTCAGATGACGCGATTCCGTGTGCTGCACCTGCGAGGTCGTCTTGTCGGAATACCAACGGCGCAGGCGCTGAACCGCCTCGACCCGCCTCGCCAGATGGGGCGCTCCCTGCATCAGCAGCGGCGTAATCACCATGGTGAGCACCGACACCGCAAGAAAGACCTGATACGGCTCTCCGACCAGCAACCCGGTTTGTTCGCCCTGTTGCGCCAGCACGAAGCTGAACTCCCCGACCTGCGCCAGCGAGATCCCGGCCAGAATCCCTGCACGGAGCGGGTAGCCCGACGCCACCACCGGGATCGCGCCCATTACGAACTTGCCCACGAGCACCGCCACGACCAACGCGACCACCAGCACGGGGTGGGAGATGAGCACCCGCACGTCCATCAGCATCCCGATCGAGACGAAAAAGAGGCTGTTGAAGCTGTCCCGGAACGGCAGCACCTCCGCCATGGCCTGGTGGCTGTACTCGGACTCGGAGATCACCAACCCGGCGAGGAAGGCGCCCAGCGCCAGCGACAGGCCGCTCAGCGACGTGAGCCACGCGATCCCCAGGCACAATACGATGATGGTCAGGAGAAACAACTCGCGGCTCCGGCTGCGCACGATCTGCTCGAGGAGCTGGGGAACCACGTACCAGGCGGCCGCCATCAGCGCGCCGACCAGCACGACCGACTTGCCGAGCGTCAGCAGCACGTCGGGTCGCACGCCGTCCGAGGGATTGGCGAGCAGCGGCAGCAGGAGCATCATCGGCACGACCGCGAGGTCCTGAAAAATCAGGATGCCGACCGTGGCGCGACCGTGCAGCGAATCGCTTTCTCCCCGCTCCGCCAGGGCCTTCAGCACGATGGCGGTGCTGCTGAGCGACAGCAGGCAGCCCCAGAACAGGGCCTGCTGGAACGATAGGCCCGCGGCGATGCCCACGACCGCGGTCAGGAGCAGCGAGCCGACGACTTGCAGCGGCCCGCCGATCAGCAGCAGGCGGCGCGCCGCGGCCAAATGGGCGAGTGAAAACTCTATGCCGATCGTGAACAGCAGCAGCACGACGCCGATCTCGGCCATGCCCTTCACCTGCTCCAGGTCCGAGACAAGATTGAGGCCGTGAGGCCCGATCAGCGCCCCGGCAGCCAGAAACCCAGCGATGGGAGGGAGACGGAACTTGTGAAACACGAAGACGATCCCGATGGAGATCGCAAAGATCACGAGCAGATCGGTCAGGATCTTGATGTCAGTCACGCTCCCCTCCGGTGGCAGTGGATTGACTGTAGCTCGGAAGC
>JBGPNZ010000137.1:0-6243 GCA_041487795.1 Nitrospiraceae bacterium | reverse complement strand
TCGGCTCGCACCGGCTCCTTTGAATACAGCAACCCCTTGGCCTCGGTCGCCTTCGCCAATTCCCGGCCGAGCTTCGGCAAGTTCACCTTGGCTCTGGCCTGAATATTTTTATCGAAGCGATCGACACACTCGTCGTTCGCAATGGCCTGATAGGCCATAAAGAGTTCCGCCGGCTTGCCGGACTTTTCAGTTTTGAGCGCCGCCGCGATGGTGGTTTTCGTGGCCTTCTCTTCGTCCGTTCCCATGCAGATGTCATCCGCGCGGACGGATGGAGCCGTCAGGGCAAGGAGCAGAAACGCACTCCAGAGAATTCTGAATATCGTCATCGGTTTCTCCTCGGCTACCGCCCCATCATGTCTTTCATCATTTTATTCACATCGATATTTTCATCGCCTTCGCCGCCCTTGCTCTTGCCGCCCCTCTCCTTCCCCCTGCCCTTCATCATCTCTTGAATGTTCGGAGCCCCACCTTTCCCTCCTCCCCCCATCATGGCGCCCATGTCGTTCTTCGTGTAGCCCGGGGGAATCTCGAAGAGCTTCGGATCCTGCTTCTCGATCTTCAGATTGGTCAGCTCGCTCGACATGCGCATCTTCTTGTCGCCATCCTTGGACAGGAGATCCATCTTGACCGTGATGCCGTCCTTGGTCGTCCAGAAGAAGCCGCCGAACTTCGACCCGTCCTTTTTCGTCGCGATGACCTTGTACTTGGTGGTCTTCACTCCGTTGACCGTTTCATCGCCGACGACGGTCTGCTGCACATCCATGTCATGGGGATCCTGCGAGTCCGGGCGATCCATCGACATCTCCATGTACATGTTCCCCATCAATTGCCACATCACCTTCTTATCCTTGCGCATGATGGTGACATTGCCGCCCGCCCCGCCCATCTCCATGCGTTGCTTGCCCGGGGAGTGATAGACGCGGGACTTCATCGTCATGCCCCCCTCACTTTCCATCGTGCTGTCGGCCGAATAGTCCACCTTCGGCTCCGGCGGAGGAGCGGCCAAGCCCATAGCGGGCAACAACAGCGCCGACGCAAGCACCAGATTTGCAGAGCGCAACAGCTTCATGGCAAGTCCTCCTTAAGCGGCCTCAGATGTGGGATGTGCGCAGCAGGCTACTCAATTTCCCTAAGCGAGTCAATGAGCGGGATGGGGTTGCAGAAAGGTTCCTGACACCTTTTTGATTCCTCAGCCGATTGCAAAAACTCCGATGGAGCCACCATTGTAAAGATCTTCTAGGCGCCTGACCATAGCAGCCTGGTGCGCGGTATTGCTTGCTAGTTCATCGAAGTACCTTGTCGTAGCGGACTGGAAGGCCTGATAAAAATTCTCGGCGTTAAGAATTACACACCCATCTGAAGTTTTAGTTAGATGCACTTTGGGTTGATTGTGGATCAATGCAAAATTAGCGGGTGTAAAAGCGTGTACCATCTTATTCCTGAAACTCCAAAGATCGGCTTCAAGGGAATTGTATTCACTAGGGAAATACTCTCTGATGAATGACTTAAACCGCTGTTCTACGTTGCCTTTCTCGTAACGATAACCAGAAAGAGCCTCCACAGCAGTCAGAATGCAGACAAAGGATAGAAATGCAGACTTGTCGCGGATGAGCAATGGTGTTCCTTCAATATAGATTTCCTTAAAGCAGCGAATCGCTTCAGTAATTCTAGGATCCATACCAGATATCAAGCTAGTTCTCGCGAATCTTACGGATGCGCCACACGCCAGTTATGACCGACGCCAAGATCCACCTTCAGTGGAACGGATAAGCCAAGCTTTGCTCCCGTCGCTTCCATTTCCGTCTTCACCAGTCGCTTGGCTTTTTCCACATCCTTCTCCGGCACCTCGAAGATCAGTTCGTCATGCACTTGTAAAATCATCTTCGTGCTCGGCAGTTCAGCGTGGAGTTTCTTGAGCACGGAAATCATCGCGACTTTGATGAGGTCCGCCGCTGAGCCCTGAATCGGGCTGTTAACAGCCATCCGTTCCCCAAACCCACGCTGCGTGGGATCAGAACTTTGCAATTCCGGGATCGGCCGGCGGCGGCCCAGGATCGTCGTCACGTAACCCTGCTTCTTCGCCTGCTCGATCGTCTTGTCCATGAAAGCCTTCACGCCCGCATACCGCTCAAAGTAGGTCTCGATGTATTTCTTCGCGTCGGCCTGAGAGACGCCGATGTTCTGCGACAAACCGAACGGGCTGATGCCATACACGATGCCGAACACGACGGTCTTGGCCACGCGGCGCATTTCCTTGGTGATCTGATCGGGCGACAGCTTGAAAATCTCGACCGCCGTCGCCGTGTGGATGTCTTCGCCCCGTTCAAAGACCTTCTTGAGCTTCTGATCATCCGACAGATGCGCCAGGATGCGCGGCTCGATCTGACTGTAATCCGCGCAGAGCAATGTGTGGCCTTTGGAGGCGACGAAGGCCTCGCGGATGCGGAACCCGTGCTCGCCTTTGATTGGAATGTTTTGCAGATTCGGCTCGGTGGAGGAGAGCCGCCCGGTCGCCGCGACGGTCTGGTTGAGCGACGTGTGCAGCCGACCCGTGTCCGGATGCACCAGCGCGGGAAACGCATCCACATAGGTGGACTTGAGCTTGCTCAGTGAACGGTAGTTCAAAATCTGCGCGGGCAATTCATGCTGCGCCGCCAGTTGCGTGAGCGTGTCTTCGTCCGTGGAATAACCGGTCTTGGTTTTTCGGAAGGGCTTCAAGCCCAGCTTCTCGAACAGCACCGTCGCAAGCTGTTTGGGCGAGTTGACGTTGAACTCCTGGCCGGCGAGCCGCACGATGTTGCCCAGCATGTGCTCAAGCTCCCGCTCTAATTCCTTGCTCTGCTCGTTGAGCGCCTTGATGTCGAGGCCGAAGCCGTTGCGTTCAATTTCAGCCAGCACCGGCACAAGCGGCATCTCAACCTCGTCGAACAGTTTCAGGCTCCCCTGCTCTTCCAACCGATCTTTCAGCACCGGCACGAGTCTGGCTGTCACGACGGCCGCCTCGCCTGCTTTCGTTGCAGCCGAAGGATCTTCGCTTTGTCCGAACAGATCGGTCGGCTCTTCTTTTGGTTTCTCAGCCTGCCCCGTCCCCAGCTGATAGCCGAGAACCTCCAACGCCACCGAGTCCAAGGCATGGCCGCGCCGGTTGGGATTGAGCAGGTAGGCCGCGATCATCGTGTCGAAAGCCGGCGCAATATCGTCCACGCCGGCCCGGTGCAGCGCGAGCAGCGCCGGCTTGAGATCGTGCGAAGCCTTGAGCACTGTGCGATCGGCGAGCAGATCCTTCAGCGGGCCGAACAGCCGCGACGCGAACACGGTCGTACCGTCCGGCGTGCCGAGCGCGATCCCTTGCAGTTCAGCCGCCACCCCGCTGCCGCTCAGAACCACGTGCAGACCGACACGTTTTTCCTTTGCCGCATGATCGGCAAAGCGCTTCGCAGATTTTTCGTCTTTGATGGTTTCGACCTCGCCGCCCAACGCCTCACCGGCCGGTGCCGACCCGGACGCGGTTTGAATGTTCTTCAGCAGCGTCGAAAATTCCAGCTCGCGCAGCAAGGGCGCGAGCCGTTCCGGATCGGGCGGGTGCGTTGTGAACGTCTGCGCGTCGAATGAAACCGGGCAGTCGGTCTGAATGGTGGCGAGCTTCCGGCTCAGGCGCGCGTTCTCGGCCTGCTCCGTGATCAACGCTTTGGTTCGGGGCGGCTTCACCTCTTCCACCCGCTTCAATAAGTTGTCGATCGTGCCGAACTCTTCGATCAATTTCATAGCGGTTTTCTCGCCGATGCCTTTGACGCCGGGAATGTTGTCGGTGGTGTCGCCCATCAGACCCATGATCTCGACGACGCGCGCCGGCTCCACGCCGAACTTCTCGCGGCACTCCGCCTCGCCGAGCCATTTGTCTTTCATAGGATCGTAGATCCGGACGGCCGTCGTGATGAGCTGCAACATGTCTTTGTCGCTCGTGACAATCACCACCTCGAAGCCCGCCGCTTCCGCCTGGCGCGCCAGCGTGCCGATCAGATCGTCCGCTTCGTAGCCCTGTTTCCGTACAACCGGAATCCCGAACGCTTCGACGACCTGATGGATGTACGGAATCTGCACCTGCATGTCGTCGGGCATGGGCGGCCGGTGGGCCTTGTACGCCTTGAACTCCTCGTGGCGGTGCGTCGGCCCCTTTTCGTCGAACGTGATGGCAAGGCAGTCCGGTTTCCGCTCGCGCAGAATCTTCATGAGCATCGTCGTGAAGCCGTAGACCGCGTTGGTCTGGAGCCCTTTAGAGTTGGACAGCGCGGGAAGCCCGAAGAAGGCACGGTAGATGTAGGCGCTGCCGTCGATCAGGTAGCAGGTGCGGCGTGGCATAGTGACAGCCAAGTTAAAAGTAAAAAGGCAAAAGGTAAAAGTACTGGTTCGCCTCCGGCTCTGAACTTCTCACTTTTTACTTCTGTTAGGGATCGCCCGCCACGGTGAGCGGCGGCGCGTCGTATTTGGCACGGAGCGCGTTAATGGCTTTCAACACGGTCGGGTGCCCGACGATTTTGCGCTCGCAATACCGCTTGCCGGGAAAATCCATCAGCGAGATGCCGAGCAGGATCGTGAGAATGCCCTGTCCGGGCAGAAACAACAGCGCGATGCCGACCGCCAGGAACACGGCTCCGACGGCGTTTTTCGCAATGAGGCCCAGCAGCCGCAGGACCGGATGGCGATCCGGCATCCAGCGACGGGGATGCCGCTCGTCGAAATAGTGCGGCGGCAGACGGACCAAAATGAACGGAATGGCGATGAGCGTGCCGACAAAAAAGGCGACTGACGCGATGGTCAAACCGATCAGCACATTTTTCGTGAGCAGCGCTTCCGCTTGTGCGATCAGGACGTCCATCGCGCGGCATCGTAACAAGGCACAGGGGAAAAGGCAAAGGCCCATGCGCGTGCGGTCGCGCACGCAAGGCAAAAGTAAAAAGGCAAAAGTTAAAAGTAACGGACTACCAGGCTCTTACACTTTCTCCTTTTTACTTTTTACTTTGAACTTGCGCCGCAGCTATTCCATTTACCGCGGCGCAGGGCTGCGCTATAATCAGCCGCACCATCCTCGGAGGCCCCGCCATGAGTCACGCCGCGCATCGTGTGCTCACGCTTTCGGTTCCAGTCCTGATCGTCGCATTGGCCTGGGCCGTCCCCGCCCTGCCGGCCGATCCGTCCGGCGGCGACTACCAGGTGGACATCATGAAAAAAGGCCTCGGCAAAGAGGCCCTGATCAAAAAAGGCGACAAGGAATGGTTCATGATGATCGAGGTGACGCCGGAGAACACGGTCATCATCCGGCAGGAAAAGGACAAGGATGTCTACCTTGTGGACGAAAGCGAGACGCACGACCGCGCCATGACCGCAGACGAAGTCAACGCGGCGATCGACGCCTTCGTGAACAGCGTCAAGTCCCAGGGAAAGCTGAAAAAGAAATGACAGGACTATCCCGCTTGTTGCCCCGCCCCCCTGACGCTATAATCCACCCACTCTTGTGAGCGCGCCGCCATGAGCCAAAAACACCGCTTCATCATCTTCGCGCACAACTCCACCTACGACAAATTGCATCAGGTGGCCACCATCGGCCTGACGGCGGCCGCCATGGGCAAGCAGGTCACTGTCGTATTGCTGTTCTGGACGATCAAGAAGCTGGCCGAGGGGCGGATCGACGAGATGGACTTCTCGCCGGAACATCAGATCGACGGCAAAGAAGTCGCGCGCCTGCTGAAAGAAAAAAAGGTGCCGAAGATTTCGGAGATGTTCGCGGAGGCGAAGCAGGTCGGCCACTTCCGCATGGTGGCCTGCAGTGCCGGCCTCGAATATATGGGCGTAGACCCGGACGCGGTGGCGAAGAACGTGGACGAGGTGATGGGGCTGCCTGCGATTCTGTCTCTGACCGCCGGAGCGGAAACCACTCTTTTTATCTAGGCAATTGGCATGGGCTATAGGTAAGAAAACACGTCTCTTCCGCCCATCGCCTATTGCCTATCTCGATCGCTTTACTCCGACCTGGTCACAATACTTCACCAATTTACACTTGCTGCACCAGGGTGAGACCGGCTGGCAGAGGTTCTGCCCGTAGGGCACAAGCAGATCGTTGTAGGTGATCCAGTATTGCGTGGGAAGTTTCTTGCGGAGGGCTTCTTCTGTTTCCTCCGGCGTCTTTGTCTTCACATAGCCCCAGCGGTTGCTGATCCGGTGGACGTGGATGTCCACGCAGATGCC
>JBGPNZ010000136.1:0-6288 GCA_041487795.1 Nitrospiraceae bacterium | reverse complement strand
AGGCAAAACGGTCGAGCGGCAATCGCGCACCGTGGAGATTCATGAGCTGGACGTGATCGGGATCGCCGGCTCGGACATCACGTTGCGAGTCCGCTGCTCCAAGGGAACCTACGTACGGACGCTCTGCGCCGACATCGGCGAGGCGTTGGGCGTCGGCGGGCATTTGCTGTCGTTGCAGCGGACGCGTGTCGGACCGCTGACCGTCGAGCGGGCGCTTACGCTGGATGAAGTCGGCGCGCGCGTGCTCACCGGACGGCTGGTAGATGACGTGCTGTTGCTGGATGCCGCGCTTGAGATGATGCCCGCCGTCATCGTGGACGGGCAAACAGCCGAGCGCGTGCGGCACGGTGGGGCTGTTCCAGCCGGTGTCGGCCGGTGGGTGTCGGCCCATCACGGAACGCCGTCGATGGTGCGGGTGAAAGACGCCGCCGGGCGGTTGCTGGCCGTGGGGAACATGTCGGCCGGGCCGGCAGGGAGCGACGCCGTGCCGGGCATCGCAATCGACAAAGTTCTGGTGGACGTCAACACAGTCAGTCGGTAACAAGAAACAGTTCAGGGGGAAGGAGAACGGGGGATGGCCTTAACAAAGGAAGCAAAAACGGGAGTGATTCAGCAATATCGCAGGCATGACAGCGACAACGGGTCGCCGGAGGTGCAGATCGCGGTGTTGACCAACCGGATCACCTATCTGACGGAGCACTTCAAGCTGCATAAGAAGGATCACCACTCGCGGCGCGGGTTGCTGGAACTGGTCGGGCGCCGTCGCCGGCTGTTGAATTATCTGCAGCGGATCGATGCGAGCCGGTATAAGGCCGTCTTGGAGCGGCTGGGCATCAGGAAGTAGTTCACCACCCACGCGCTGGCGTCCAACGCCGGCGCGACCATCGGGCTGCTTCCACAGGTGAACACGGACATGCGCTCACGGACGTGAGCCCATCTCTGTGGGCATCTGTGGGGTAGAGAGAGAAGAGGAGACAGATGTCATGGTACATGTGGTTGAGATTGAGCTAGCCGGGAAAACGCTCCGGCTCGAAACCGGACGCGTCGCGCGGCAGGCCGACGGCGCGGTGCTGGCGTCCTACGGGGATATCGTCGTGCTGGCGACGGCCGTCGCGTCCCAGACGGCGAAACCGGGCGTGGATTTCCTACCGCTCACGTGCGACTACCAGGAGAAGGCCTACGCCGCCGGCAAGATTCCGGGCGGCTACTTCAAGCGCGAAGGGCGGCCGTCGGAAAAGGAAGTGCTCACCAGCCGGCTGATCGACCGGCCGATCCGTCCGCTGTTTTCCGAGAGCTATCATTTCGAAACGCAGGTCATCGCGGCGGTGTTATCCGCCGATCAGACCGGGACCTCGGATGTCATCGGCATCACGGCAGCGTCGGCGGCGCTGTCCGTATCGAACATTCCCTTCCTGGGGCCGGTGGCCGGCGTAAAAGTCGGCCGCGTGGACGGCCAGTTCGTCATCAATCCCGACCTGGCGACACTGGAAAAGAGCGATCTGCATCTCATCGTGGCCGGCACGGCCGACGCCGTGATGATGGTCGAGGGCGGAGCCAACGAGCAGCCCGAGACGGTGATGCTCGGGGCGATCGAAGCGGCCCATGCCGAGATCAAGCGGATCGTCGCCAAGATTCTGGAGTTGCAAGCCAAGGTCGGCAAGACGAAGCGAACCGTCCCCGAAGAGCATGTCGACGAGGGGCTGAAGAAACAGGTGCGCGACCTTGTGGCCAAGCCGATCCGGGAGGCGATCTTCATTCCGAACAAGTCGGCTCGCCAGGAGAAATTGGATGAGATCAAGAAAGGGGCCGTGGAGAAGCTCAAATCCGACGATCCGAACCGCGAACGGCACGTCAAGCTGACCTTCCACTCACTGGAGTACACCGAAGTCCGCAACATGATCCTGGAAAAGGGCTCGCGCGCGGACGGCCGCGGGCCGACCGACATCCGGCCGATCACCTGCGAAGTCGGCGTGCTGCCGCGCACGCACGGGTCGGCGCTGTTCACGCGCGGCGAGACCCAGAGCCTGGCCGTGGTGACGCTGGGGACCTCGGACGACGAGCAGCGCATTGACGCGCTGGAAGGCGAGTACTACCGGACGTTCATGCTCCATTACAACTTCCCGCCGTTCAGCGTCGGCGAGGCACGGCCCTTGCGCTCGCCGGGCCGCCGCGAGGTGGGGCACGGAGCGTTGGCCGAGCGCGCGCTCAAGCCGGTGATCCCAGACACGGAAAAATTCCCGTACACGCTTCGGCTTGTCTCGGACATTCTCGAGTCCAACGGTTCCTCGTCGATGGCGACGGTCTGTGGCGGGTCCCTGGCCATGATGGACGCGGGCGTGCCGATCACGGAGTCGGTGGCGGGGATTGCGATGGGCCTGATCAAGGAAGGGGATCGCGTGACAATCCTCTCCGATATTCTGGGCCTCGAAGATCATCTGGGCGATATGGATTTCAAAGTGACCGGCACCAAGAACGGCGTGACGGCGCTGCAGATGGACATCAAGATCGCCGGCATCACGCCGGCGCTGATGAAGGACGCGCTGGAGCAGGCGCGCAAGGGCCGCCTGCATATTCTCGAAGTGATGGCGAAGGCGCTGTCGACGCCGCGCACGAATCTCTCGCCGTTCGCGCCGCGCATCTTCACGTTAAAAATCAAACAGGACAAAATCCGCGAAGTGATCGGCCCGGGCGGCAAGACGATCCGCGGGATCATTGCCGACTGCGGCGTCAAGATCAACGTGGAGGATACGGGGATCATCTCGGTCGCCGCGGTGGACGAAGCGTCGGCCAGGAAAGCGATCGACCGGATCAACAGCATCATCGAAGAAGTCGAAGTCGGCAAGATCTATGCGGGCACGGTCCGCAAGATCATGGATTTCGGCGCCTTCGTCGAGATCTTGCCGGGGACGGACGGCCTGGTGCACATCTCCCAGCTTGCCCATCACCGGGTCCAGTCCGTGGCGGATGAGGTCTCGGAAGGCCAGCAGATCATGGTGAAGGTGATGGAAGTCGACCGGCAGGGCAAAATTCGTCTCAGCCGCAAAGAAACCATGGCGCCGCCGCAGGTCGGTGCCTCGAAGGAATCGGCTGGAAGCTGACCGGATGTATCGCAAGGTCGTGCTCGACAACGGAGTCCGACTTGTCACCGAGCGGATGCCCTTGTCTCAATTGAACACGGTTGGAATCTCATCCAGCCGTGGTCAAAAAGGACGAGCCGAGCAGTCTGCTCAGCCTTATATGCGCGATGACTCGTTGAAGATTGCGGAAGTGCGAGGTCAGGGAGCAGTGTGTATCGCAAGCTGATTCTCGACAACGGAGTCCGACTTGTCACCGAGCGGATGCCGGCGCTCAAGTCGGTCACGGTCGGCATCTGGGTCAACGTCGGCTCGCGCGATGAAGAGCAGGGAGAAGAAGGCTTCTCCCACTTCATCGAGCATATGTTTTTCAAAGGGACCGCCACCCGGTCCGCCGTCCAGATCTCCCGCGAGATCGACGCTCTCGGCGGCGAGATGAACGCCTTCACGACCCGCGAGACGACGACGTTCTACGTCAAGGTTCTGGATGAGCAGTTGAAGCCGGGGCTGGCGCTCCTCGCCGATCTGTTTCACCACTCCCGTTTCCCGGCCAAGGAAATCGAAAAAGAAAAGCAGGTCGTCCTGGAAGAGATGCGCATGGTCCAGGACGATCCGGAAGAATTCGTCCAGGACCTCCATGCGCAGCAGATGTTCGGCGCGCATCCTTTGGGCCGGCCGATTTTGGGAACGGTCGCGACCATCAAAAATCTGGGACGTCGCGATATTCTCGGCTACATTCAACGGTACTATCATCCGCACGAAACGGTCGTGGCCGTCGCCGGCAACTTCGATCAAAAACAACTGACGTCCCTGCTCGACACCCACTTCGGCCGGTTCGAACGGCCGGCTGCCACAAAACGAAACCGATGGCCGGCCGAGATTTACGGTGGGCTGCGGGTGCACGAAAAAAAATTAGAGCAAGCGCATCTGTGCCTGGGACTGAAGGGCATCTCGGTCGAGCACAAGGACCGGTACGCGGCCGCGCTGCTCAATGCCGTCTTGGGCGGCAACGTCAGCTCGCGCCTGTTCCAGGAAATCCGCGAAAAACGCGGACTCGCCTATTCCATCTACTCTTGCCTCTCTGCCTACAGCGACGGCGGCATATGGTCCGTCTATGCGGGCACTCGCCCGGCAGAGGCGCCCAAAGTCGTCGATCTGGTCTCGCGCGAAATCAAGCGGCTCTGCGCCGGAGGTATCCAGCGGGCGGAGTTGGCACGGGCCAAGAATCAGATGAAGGGCAGCGTGATGCTGGGGCTGGAAAGCACGTCCAGCCGGATGGGCAAGCTGGCCAAGGACGAGCTGCACCACGGGCGGCGGGTGTCATTGGATGAAGTGATGGCCGGCATCGACCGCGTGAACGAAGCGCAACTGGTCGGGTTGAGCCGCGAATTGTTCGATGAGCGCCGCTTGTCTGTCGCGGCGCTTGGGCCCGTGTCACGCCGATCCCTGGCCTCTGCGCTTAATTAGCAGGATGTTGAAAAAGGCCGCCGGCGTCGTTCTCGCCTCGCTCTCATAACCCGTGATGCGTTGTTTGTAAAGCGTGAATCGCGAGCAAGGCGTAGCTGCGGCCTTGCCACGGGAAAGAGCGCGTCTTGGCGCGCTGGGGCGGGCGGGTGCGAACAAGGCCTTTTTGAACATCCTGGAAAGCCTGTCGTTGGCATTTGCAGTTTCGGCAGTTCCTCATACCAGCCTCGAGGACAGTCCTGGGATCAATTTCGAACCCACAAAAGAACCACATATTTTCAATGTCTTGCAGGTGTCTGAAGCGCCAAATATTTCCTTGACAAGGTTTGAGGGATTCAGTACGATTGCCCCCTGCTTGGGTCTGCTGATGCGCTTATAAGTAGGATTGTGATCGGTTGTTTTTTATTTTTGTAAGGAGGGACGAGTGATGAAGAGAGGAGTCGTTATAGCGGCTGTTTCCTTCTTCTTTGTTACGGGCTTGATGCTAACCGGTTTTGCCGTGGCGGCAGATGCTCCCGGTGCACCGACCGGACCTGCCGATATCACGGCAGACGGGAAGCTTGGTACTTTCAAGGCTCAAGCGGCCAAGACGCTCAAGGGCCGTGTCTGGGCTCAGTGGGCGGATAATCCCGAGAAAGAACTCCTGTTCGGGATTCAGTATTGGAACACGGACCAGCCTGCCTCGGGGACTCCGAGCGGGCGGGCCTCCTCCGATCTCGACGTGCGTCCTCCGGATCCGTTGTTTGTCTGCTGCGCCTGGGGCTTCACCGGTGGGACCGATAAGAACAATCCCTATGCCGGCTGGTACCATGCCGCCACAACTGTGCGCCTGTCTGTGAAGGACAAGGGCCTGATGGACAAGATCATCAAGGCTTCGCAGGAGCTCACGGCTATGGAAGTGACGCTAGACGGCCGGACGATCACCGACTTCAAGTTGTTGAAGAAGGACTAAGACGAAGTTCATTGACCGTCTTTTTGATGACCATCATCTTCGGTTCTTTAAGGAGGGAGCATCATGAGAGTTCATAAGACAGGCTGGGCGTTCCTCGCTGCCATGGCCCTGGTGGTCTGTGTGACCTCCACCGCCCTGGCCATCGAAGCGTTCCAGGAGCGGTTCGAGTGGGGCGACATGAGCAAACCGACCACGCTGCAGGGGCGGGTGATCATCCTCGATCCCTACGATGAGGCGGTGTGGATCAACGTCGCCGTGTTCGGCGGCAACGCCGAGAGCGGCTATTTCTGGCAGAAGATTCATCCGGGTAAGAACCTCAAGTTCTACGCCGACAAGGGCGCCTGGGACGAATTGAAGAAGCTGGCTCGTTCCCATGCGGGACCGGCGGCGGCCAAGGAAGTGCCGCCCTCTTCGCAAACGGCGCTGATCGAGTTTACGGTGCAGGAGACGGAGCAGAATCACCGGGTCATCACCTCGGTGAAGAAGCTGCCGGAAATTGCCGGCGAGCCGGCGAAGCCGCGTGGCATCCGCACCTTGAAGGAAGCGGCCTGCCAGGGCAAGGATGAATTCGAAGCCGGGTGCTACAAGGCCAAGCAGATGCTCAATACCACTCCGAAGGGTGCCGGCACGCTACCCATGTACTATGATGTGCTCATTCCTGGCGGGAAGCCGGTGGGTGGGTTGATACCATGGACTGCCGAGTATAATTTGCCTGGTGGTGGTGGTGGCGGCGGCGGGCACTAAGATTTAACGGGTCTGTTTTAGAAAGGGCGGCGTTCCGTAAGGGACGCCGCCTTT
>JBGPNZ010000135.1:0-6375 GCA_041487795.1 Nitrospiraceae bacterium | reverse complement strand
TGAGATTGGGCTTCAGAAGCATCCCGCACTGCAAGAAGCCGACGCAAACCTGAAAGCCGCCGAAGCCCGCACCGAGCAGACCCGTTCCCTCTACTACCCCCAAGTGTATGCGAACTTCGATACCATCTCCGGGGTGGGAGGGATCAACCCTCGGTTCGTTGCGCCGGCCGGCGCCATGCTCCGCCAGAACCTGAGTCAATACACGGGCGGAGTCATCGCCAACCAGCGGTTGTATGACTTCGGATTCACCCGGAACCTTGTGGATTCGTCACAGCTTGCCGCTCGCGCTCAGGAGCAGGACAGCACTGCGCGGCAATTCCTGGTCATTGTCACCGTTCAGCGAGCGTACTTGAACAGCCTGAAACAACACCGGTTGGTGCAGATTGCCGAAGACACAGTCCGGGAGCGTGGGGTTATCCGGTCGCAGGTCGAGACGCTCTACCGCCAGCAGCTCAAGTCCAAGCTGGACCTGGCTTTGGTGCAGGTGGAGCTGATGAATGCCGAGTCCGTGCTCGTCAAGGCCCGCAATGACCTGAAAGCCAGCTTTGCCGAGTTGAACCGGGCCATGGGCGTGACCGGCCCGGAGGATTACGTTCTCGAGGATATCCCGATTACGGTACGTCCTCCTCGCCCGCTTGAATCGCTCATTACCAACAGCCTCTCGCACCCTGAGCTCCTACGGACGAAAGAATTTGCGCGCTCGGCAGAGGCCAAGGTGAACGCGACCAAAAAGCAATACCTTCCGACCGTCTCGGCCATTGCCAGCGCAGGAGACTACGAGGTCTTCGATACCAGTCGGAACCAACGAACCGGTGGCTGGTGGACGGCTGGTGCGATGGTCTCGGTACCGCTGTTCACGGGATTCCTGATCGAAAACCAAGTCCGGGAGGCACGGGCCCAAAAAGACGCAGCGGATGCAGGCAGCATGAACATCCAGCAAGCCTTGACACAACAGGTGACCAACGCCTATTTGGACACGGTGACTTTCGCGCAGCAAATTAAGCTGACTGAAGAGCAGGTCAAGACCGCGCAGGAAGCGCTGCAACTGGCCCGGCAACGCTATAAGCTTGGGCTGGGGTCTATTGTGGAAGTCACGCAATCAGAGGTGGCCGTGACGGCGGCGCAGACGAAACTGGCCGAAGCCCAATACGATTACAAGATTGCAGAAGTGACGCTAGCCTATGCGGCAGGGCGCGTGATGGATTCATACGTGGACGCGGCGACGCCTTAATCAGCGGGCACCGATGCGACCGATTTGGAAGGATGCAGCTTGTTCAGATCGATCACCACGTCGTCCTTTTCAAGCCCCCAGATCACGTCCCACAAGCTGAAGATCCTCGGCACAACGGCGTGCCCGGGATCGAAGAAGACATCGAAATCCTTAGGGGCAATCGGCAGGACCGGATACCGGCGATCATAGACCATCCCGTAGGCCGGAATCCCGTAGATCTCGCGGTGATTGCTCAGCGTGAAGTGCAACTCGCTGCCCTGCATATACAGACCGCCGGACGTGATCTGCCGCTTCACGGAAGTTTGCGGATAGCTGAGATAGTACGTGACTCTCTCTTCCGGCGTCGCTTTCGCCAGCGCATCCGCCAGTTTTGCCGCCAGCAGCTCGATTTCCTCCTCGGTAAACGCCGGTTCAAAATCCGCCTCGCCGGCAATCCATACGTGAACCCTCAAGCGGTGATCGCGGACACTGAGTCCCTTGAGAATCGCCGCCATTTCATTGGCGCCGACCGCCGCCGGATGCGCGTGCCTGGTTTCCAGACGATCCGGTAAGACGCGATGATCGAACTCCACGCGCACAAAGTTGGTCGGATCTTCGTACACGATCCGTGAAGGGACCTGCGGTACGGCGCAGCCGGCGAGGAACGCCGGCAAGTACAAAGTAAAAAGTAAAAGGTTAAAAGTTAACTGCATGGTCCGCCAACTTTTTACTTTGAACTTTTGCCTTTTACCTTCGGTCACGGTCACTCCGTCACCGTGACCGTGATTTCGATCCGTTCCAGGGGATTGTCCCGCCCATCCCGCTTGGCCGAGACAATCTTGTCGGCCACTTCCATTCCGCTTACCACTTCGCCGAACGCCGTGTATTGCCAATCCAAGAAATGCGCATCCGCCACGCAGATAAAAAATTGCGACCCGGCGCTGTTCGGATCGTTCGATCGAGCCATGGAAAGCACGCCCCGCGTATGCGGCTTGCTGTTGAATTCGGCCTTGACCCGATGGCCGGGGCCGCCCATCCCATGGGACGCACGATCGGGATTTTTGCTGTTCGGATCCCCGCCCTGGATCATGAATCCCGGAATCACTCGATGGAACGTCGTCTCGTCATAAAACTTTTTTCCGGCCAGATCGAGAAAATTCTTCACATGATTCGGAGCGACGTCCGGATAGAACTTCAGGACAATGCTCCCCCACGTCTCCCCCTTGCTGGCGACCGTGACCGTTGCGCGCGTTTTCTCTCCTCCGTCTGCCATGTTCGTCCTTTCATTACTTGTCCGTCGCGGACGGTGGTTCAAACAGCCCCTCGCTGATATTCACCCAGTGCTGGCCGTCATCCTCGCTGCGGAACGCGCCCACGCTGGTCCCGGCATAGAAGACCCCGTCGCCCGCCGGTGTCAGCGCCTGAATCGACAGCTCCGTCAAGCCCGCATTCAGCGGCATCCACTGCTGGCCGCCGTTCAGGCTCTTGAAAATCCCGCGACCCGTCGCAACAACTAAGCCGCCCTGACCGACGATGATGCCCCGGATGGAATCGTTCGGCAACGCCCGGCTGATCGGCCGCCATGTTTCGCCGCCGTCGCCACTCCGAAACACCCCGCCGTCGAACGTCCCTGCATAAAGCGTGCGGTCCTTGCCGGCCACCAAGACCCGGATAAAATTTTCGATGAGTCCTTCGTGATCCTTCAAGCCATGCGAGGGCATCCGGGCCCACTCCGAGCCGTGCGCTTTGAACCGCTGCACGCCTTTCGCGGCCGTCCCCGCAAAGAGCGTGTTGTCGTCCATCATGACCAGCGCCTGCACCACCGTTTCATCCAGTCCTTTGGTGAGAAGTGTCCAGACGCCGCCCTCCGCAAGACGGTAGACGCCTCCGCCTGTGCCGGCATAGACGGTGCCGTGCGCAATCAGGAGCGTTTTGACCTGCCCCCGGGACAGCCCGTCATTGATCGCCTGCCAGCTCCGGCCTCCGTCTTTCGTCCGAAAGACACCGCCGCGCAGCGTGCCGGCATACACAGTGCCGTCGGCGGCGACGGCCAAGCAGAGCACAAACCGATCGCGCAAACCTGCGTTCACCGGAACCCAGGATTTCCCATGACTGTCGCTTCGAAAAATGCCCATTCCGAACGATCCGGCATAGACCGTTTTATCGTGTGCGACCGCCAACGCCTGGATGCTGGGAGCCGGGCGCAACTCGAAGCTGGACGGTAATCCGGGGTGTTGCTCGACAGCCGGCGGAGCTGAAGCGGGGGATACTGCCGGCAAGGCAACCACAGTTGCTAAGGCAAAAGTAAAAAGGCAAAAGGCAAAAGTACGGATTGGTGGTCGCGTAATCTGGGCGTGCAACGCTACTGCTCCCTGTTTACTTGATCCGTTTCCCTGCTGTCCCGGTTGGAACCAGGCCCTCAAGATGGCCGCCGTCCGCCTCGGTTTCTCCCGGCAACGGCTTCCTGCCGAAAATCCGAGCCCCTACAATCCCGACCTCATAAAGAATAATGAGCGGGACCGCCATGAGCAGCATCGTAAACAATGTCGCATCCGGCGTAATCACCGCCGACAGGATCATCGCCGCCATGATGGCATGCCGGCGATACCGGCTGAGCACGTCCGCGGATACCAGCCCGGCCCTTGCCAACAGAGTCAGGACAAGCGGCAGCTCGAAAGCAAATCCAAAGATGAGCAGGAACTTCACGTTAAAGTCCACGTAGATACCGACTGCCATCTGAGGCGTCAGTGCGCGGTCCATTCCGAAACTGACGAAAAATTTGATCACCAGCGGCAGGATCACCAGATTGCAAAACGTCAGGCCCAACGCGAAAAACGCCGTGGCCAGGCAGAAGAGCGGGATTGCCCAACGCTGCTCGCGGGGCAGCAGGGCCGGCTCGACGAATTTCCAAAATTGATACAGGATGACCGGAAGGCTCAACACCACCCCGACCAGGAGTGAGATTTTGATCGACGCGAACAACGCTTCGGTGGGGCCGTAAAAAATAAGGTCATCGGTGAAGGGCCGCTTGAACCATTCGATCAATTCGGCGGAATAGGCGAACGCGACTGCAAACGCGCCTGCCACCGTCACCGCAACAACGACCAGGCGGCGCTTGAGCGTGCTGAGATGCCCGGCCAGCGGGGGCAGCATCACAGACATCCTGTCGCCATGACGTCGGACATCGGCTGCTCAGCGGGCTGCTGAATGTTCCTGCTGATCCCGGTAGGCGCGAATCAATGCGGCCATCGCATCTTTCTTGGCCAGCTTTTCCTTGTGCATCTGCTTCACCTGCACTTCCTCCTGCGGCGTCAGCACGTGCCGCTTGTGCAGTTCGGCCAGCTCCGCATCCAGACGATGGTGAGCCGATTCGACCTGCTGAAATTCAAAACTGGAGGCGCGCAACAGCTCTGCAATCCGCTCATCGTTCAGCATAGGTCCCTCCTTTATGAAAAGCCGTTCGGAGTTATCGGTTGTGAGTCGCCGATGTTTCCAACTCACTGTTCGCAATTCATGGCTCTCTCGTCAGGGCAACGGTTCCAGTTCCATCAACACGGCATCTTCCACCGGATTCGTATAATAGCGTATCCGGACGGCCCCCTGTTGAAACCCTTCCTGCGCGTAGAGTCGCAGCGCCGCGGCATTCGAAGCGCGCACTTCCAATAACGCGCGCGCGGCACCTTGCGCCCGCCCCAGGGCCATGGCGTGACGCAGCAACGCGCGCCCGAATCCCCGTCGGCGCGACGAGGGCTCCACGGCCAGCGTCATCAGCCGAAATTCTTCGAACACCACCCAAAAACACACGTACCCGATAAAGCCACCCTCTTGTTCGTGGCCTCCGGCCGGCCTGGCCACGTACACATGCCCGAACGGATTCTGATTCAACTCGACTTCGAACATCCTTCGCGTCCACGGCACCGAGAAGGATTCCTGCTCGATCCGCAGGATGCGATCGAGATCCTGCGTCGCCGCGCGCTCGATGAGCAGGCCGCCTGCTTGCGACGTATCGGCCACCATCACGAAGCCCGCGCTTTCCGGCGGCCCGGCTGTCTGGCTGCCTTGGCCATCGGCGAGACTGCGCCTCGACGCTCCCACACGACTTCGGCTTCCGCCCGCTGTACATACCGCGGAGACAATCCCTGCCCAGCCACTTCGCCGCGGCGAAGCCGTTCGGCTCCTGCGCGCCCCACACTGACGGCTGATGGACGCATGGCCTCGGGCGGCGCCTCCCCCACATCGCACAGACGCCTGCCGAGCAGGCGGCGGAAGTCCTGCTTATGCAATTCCCAGCCTTCGCCGAACATCAGCGCCGGACCTGGCAGCGACTGAGCCAGCGCTTCAACCGTGCTCACCTGCTCTTCCCGCACTTGCTTGAGCGCGCTGCCTGGCAACCACTGATACTGGGCCCAATAGACTTCGCCGGTCCGCGCCCGGAGCATCGGGCAGAGCAGATGCTCCGCTCCGCGCAGATTCCACACCATGGCTTCCAACGTCGGTACGGCGGCCAGCGGCAATCCCGTCACCAGGCGAAACCCCATCATCGTGGCCAGACCGACGCGTAACCCGGTAAACGAACCGGGCCCGATCGAGACCGCCAGTCCTTCCATATCGGTCAGCGCCAGACCGCACGACGTCAGCAGCCGATCAATCGTCGGCACGAGCCGCTTGGCATGCGACCCTGCCGCATCCTCATCCGAACGGGCCACGACCGCGTCACCTTCCACGATGGCCACGCTCTGCCATGACGTCGCAGTCTCAACCGCCAGGATTCTCATGCGATCTTTTCTCCACCCGCGCAGCCAGTCCGAGCTCTTCCGGTTTGAGCGCCGGATTCAGCACGATCTCGTGAAACGTCAGGACCATCGAGCCTGAGGCAATCCGGTCAACAATGGTTACTTTGAACGGCATCAGCGTGACGCCCGCAGAACCCTCGGCCGCCGACGTGACCGAAACAGGCGCCGCAGGAATGACCCGGTAATCCTCGAACGTCATCGAGACCTCCACATCGCCATTCTCACGCAGCCGTTCCTCCTGCACCACCTGCAGCGACCGGCGCTCGAACCAGAGGCGTCGGAGCAGTCGGCCTTCCGGCGCCGATTGAAACACATCCAGCCGGTAGCGGTCGCCGTCTTCTACCAGCGCCGCCCGCGAACCGCCCGCCGACG
>JBGPNZ010000134.1:0-6424 GCA_041487795.1 Nitrospiraceae bacterium | reverse complement strand
TTGCGCGAACGCGGGGCGTTCGACTACCGGCAGAGGGAGCGCCTGTCGGGATGGAGCCGCCCGCGCGCCGAAGCCGTGCGGCAACTGTACGTCGGTCTGGACGAGTTGCACCGGACGGCGCCAGCAGATCCGTTGCCCGAGGCGATGGACAGGCTGTTTGCCAGGCTGCCGATCCTGGAACTGGCGGCGGCGTCGTTGCACGGCGAGCAGGCAGTGGCAAATCTCAAGAAAGTTCGCCAGATGGCCGCCGAGCTGGCCGAGCGTCCGCACCTGACGTTCACGGCGTTCGTGGAGCTGATGATCACGCGGCTCGAAGAACAGCCGGAAGAAGCGGAGAGCGCGCTGGCGGAGGAATCGCTGGAAGCCGTGCGCGTGATGACCATTCATAAGGCCAAGGGGCTTGAGTTCCCGGTTGTGATTCTGCCGGGGTTCCATCACGGAACCGGACGGGGACGCGAACTGCCGCTTGTGTCTCAGGACTGGGCGACGGGCGTGTTTGGGATCAACTGGGGCGAGTGCTGCAGCCTGGGAGCCGTGCTGGTGAACGAAAAGGTCCGGTTGCGGGAAGAGGCCGAGCGGCGGCGGTTGTTCTATGTCGGAATGACGCGGGCGAAGGAACGGCTGATTCTCTCCGGCGGGTGGCCCAGCCGTCCCTCCAAAGGGACATTTCTGGGCCTGCTGCAGGAAGTGGCCACGGGAGAAGTCGGGGCGGCGGGATCCCCCACGCTACACATCGGGCCGGTTCCATTGGAGCAGACGGTCGTGACGGCAGGCGAGCGTGCGCCCAAACGGCGCACGCCGGCGCCGGCCCGACTGCGGGCATCGACGGAGTGGGCCGCGATTGCCGAACGGTGGGCGACACGCGATCAGGCATGGGCTGCCCTGCGCGCGGCGGCCGTTCACGTGACACCGACAGGCCTGTTACAGTCCGGAGATAAGAAGGCCGGCCGTCCGGCCTCGCACGCGGCGGGCGATCCCGAACGGAGCCGCCTGGTCGGCACGCTGGCCCATCGCGTGCTGCAGCACTGGGATTTTTCCGATGCACCTGAAAAATTAAGGGAGCGTATCGCGGCCGTCTGTCGCCAGGACATCGCAGAGGATCGGGCGGGAAAGATGGCCGAGATTGAAAGCGAACTCCAGGAATTGCTCAGAACCTTTACGGCGTCCGAGCCGTACCGGGAACTCCAGCGCGCGACGATCCTGGGCCGCGAAGTCCCGTTCGTCATGCCATGGGAAGGCGAGGGGCGAGGGGCGAGGGGCAAGGGGTCGAAGGAAAGAGCAAAGCCGCTTGCCTCTAGCCTCTCGCCTCGTGCCTCCAGGCCTTGCGTGGTGATGGAAGGCGTCATCGATGTGGTGTATCGTCTCGACGGGAAAATCCATCTTGCCGACTACAAGACCGATCGGGTACAAGACAGCGAGGTGCCGGCCAGGGCCGCCGCATACGAGGGGCAGGCGCGGATTTACCGTGAGGCGGTGTCGCGGTGTCTTGGGATGACGGATGTGGGAATGCAGCTTATTTTTATGCGAAATGGGAAAGCCGTGTCCGTGTAGGATGTGAGTGAGGAGGAAGGAATGATCTACAGAAGCGTGCTGGCAGTCGTGATCGGTATGATCGGATTCGCGCTCGGAAGCTGTGCTGGAGGAAGCCGGGGCACTCTGGAAATCGCGCTGTCCGCGCCGCCCACGTCGGTTCCGGCGGCAGCGGCGGCGATTGCAGAGGGCAATAAACTGTTCTATGCGCGCCAATGGGAGGCCGCCAAGGCGCAGTACGAAGCGGCCATCCAGGCGCAACCGACTCTGGCGGAAGCGCATTACAATCTTGGATTGGTCTACGACGCGCTCCGCAATGATAAGGAGGCGCGCAAGCACTTTGTCGAGGCGGCGAATTTGGCTCCCGGCAATAAAATCATCTGGTCTTCGCCGGCGCTCCGCCAGCATGGCGATGTGCTGGCCAGTCCTAAGCCCGGAGAATTCTTTTCCCCCGGGCATCACTAGCCCGCATTCTTCATGAGGGTTCGTGACGAAACCGCTGAGACGCCTGGCGAGCCCGCCCGCCTGGACGCGTCACCCGAGCGGCCAGGCTTGTCGTAGCGGCGTATCGGTGATTGCAGTAGAAGCCATCATGAATAATGCGGGCGAAGCCATGCCCCGCCTCGGCTAAAACGACCAGACACATGGCCCATCGTCGCGTACGCACACTTTCGGTCAGCCCTGAAGAATTCGAGGTGCTTGTGCGGCAGGCTGTTCGGCGCCTGCCGTCCTCTTACCGCCGCCTTCTGGATAATATCGCCGTCGTCGTCGAAGAAGAGCCGTCACGCGAGGTGCTCGATGAGATGGAGCTGGAATCGGAAGATGATCTTCTGGGCTTGTATACCGGGACCGCAAAAGGCGAAGAATCGTTTTTCGATCCGGCCGGCCACCTGCCGGCCCGGGTGATCATTTATCGCGGGCCGATCTTGCGGCTCTGCCGGACAAAAGACGAAGTCATTCAGGAAGTCCAGGATACAGTGGCGCATGAGATCGGCCACCATTTTGGCCTCGACGACAACGAGATGCCGTACTAAAAACACGTGAAGCGTTATTCGTGAAGCGTGAAAAGTTAGGCGTGAAGCGTGAGGAAATCCTGTTGAATAAAACGGGGCGACCGGTTTGCCAGCGACCGGTCGCCCCGTCAGTCTAACTTTTTAAGGGAGGCCGGGGATAACCTCAACTGCGCACGTTCACCGAGCACCGTCTGCGCGTGCGCGGTGCGTGAGCAAAGAGGTTACCCTGGCCGACCTGTCTTCTTTTGGTACCCCCACGCTACCATGAACGCACCCAGCAGGATCATCGGCGCGCTCAGGAGTTGCCCCATCGTGAAGGGGCCGAGAATATAGCCGAGGTGATAGTCGGGCTCGCGGAAAAACTCCACGATCAGCCGGCAAAGCCCATAGCCGGTGATGAAGCTCCAAAAAATCGTCCCGGGCGGGGTCTGTCGAAGACTGATCGCCCAGAGCGCCGCGAAGAGCACGACGCCTTCCAAACCTGCTTCATATAATTGTGACGGATGCCGGCATTCTCCTCCGCCGGTCGGGAAGACCATGCACCAGTCCACATCGGTAGAGCGGCCATAGAGTTCGCCGTTGATGAAATTGCCGAGCCGGCCGAGGCCCAAGCCGATCGGGGCGCTGAGGGCAGCCATGTCGCCGATTGGAAACTCCGGCAGGCGCCGCCGCCGGCAGAACCACACGATTGCGACGATGACTCCCAGCAGGCCGCCGTGAAACGACATCCCGCCTTCCCAGACGGCCAGAATTTTCAGCGGGTTTTCCGCATAAAATTTGAAATTGTAAAAGAGCGTGTAGCCGAGCCGGCCTCCCAGAAAGACGCCGAAGGCCGCATAGACAACCAGGTCGTAGAGCTGGTCTTTGGAGAGTTCAACTTGGTGGGCTGCAGCGCGGCTCTTGATTAGAAAATAGGCCGCTGTCAGCCCCAGCAGGTACATCAGCCCGTACCAGCGGAAGGCCAGCGGACCCAGCCGGAAGAAGATCGGATCAATATTGGGGTATGGAATGGAATGCAGCAGCGAAATCATAAGCAGCGATGGCGGCATAGTACGGCGCAGGGACTTGTTTTAGCAAGTCTCCAAGCGGAATGTACCGCTGTCGTGTTTCTGAAACGAGACTGTGACTCTGTTGTGAAAATGGAACAGGGCCGTTACGCCCTACCTGGATCGCATACCGTTGCTAACACGTTGTTTTCTCATTGAGTCTTCTCGAATCTTTCTGTGGCACGCACTCTGCAGTACAGTGCAATCAAGAGAGTGGACGCGCGAGTCAGACACAATCAACAGGCAGTCACAACAAGGAGGTTTCCATGACGTACACAGGGCGAGATGCAGCGAAGGTGGCGGGATTGGTGGTGGGCGGTGCGGTCGTCGGAGCGGCCTTGGGCTTGCTGTATGCGCCGCAGTCCGGGGTTGAGACGCGCCGGCAGATTAAGCGCTATGCCAGGCGGGCGGAAGTGCAGGCCCTGCGGTACGGCCGGGACATCAAAGCCGGTCTTACCCATGCGGTCGAGTCCGGGAAGTCCTGGCTGGCGAAGAAAGACATGCGGCGCCTGATCGCCGTCTGACCATCCCGCAGTTTTCCTCATCAGCGAACGGCCTGCGTCCCCTCGACGCAGGCCGTCCTCGTTCTATTGACCCCCTCTAAGGTCGGGTGTAGAGTCACAAGCCCGGTTCTTGATCGCGCCGGAGTGGCGGAACTGGCAGACGCAAGGGACTTAAAATCCCTCCCTCCGTAAGGAGGCTCCCGGTTCGATCCCGGGCTCCGGCACCAGCCTTCGCTGGAAGCGAAGGCCGCCCGCCATAGCGTTGCGACGGCGGGCAGACCGGACGCTTCCGCTTCGGCTGGCGAGCTACACTTTGCTTCTAGGGAAGGAGGGTCCATGAAAAAACCCACCAAATCGCCTCGTGCCGCTAACCCTTCGTCCAGATCCAACGTCAAGCCCAAACAGAAGTCGTTTGAGCTCACGGATGACATCCGTGCGCTCATCGCGCTGAAAGCCTACGAACTGTACGAGCAGCGTGGGCGGGAGGGCGACCGGGAGATGGACGATTGGCTCGAAGCGGAAGCGATCGTCATGGCAGAAATTCGTCGGTCCTGGTCGTGATCGGGCCGAACGTATCCCGTCTGTTTTTCATGCTTGGCGCCGGATTCGCCTTCCTTGCCGTGGCCGGCGGGGCCTTCGGCGCCCATTCGCTCAAAGCCATTCTCACGCCGGATATGCTGGTGGTCTTCGAAACCGGCGTTCGGTATCAGATGTACCACGCCTTGGCGCTGCTCGCAGTGGGGTGGGCAGCGCACCAATACCCGCAGGCATCCTTTCACATTGCCGGCTGGTTGTTTGTCGCCGGAATATTATTGTTCTCCGGCAGTCTGTATGTGTTGGCTCTGTCCGGAGTGCGGTGGCTCGGGGCCATCACGCCGTTGGGCGGGGTCCTGTTTCTTGCGGGTTGGGCTGTTTTTGCTTGGCAGTTCTGGAAGACAAGTGAAAAGTAATAAGTTAAAAGGCAAAAGTAAGGTGACGAGACGTCATTATTTTTACCTTTTTACTTTTGACTTTTTACTTCGTCGCGCGGGCAGCCCGCGATGCGCTTGCCGGTGATGGCGCCCCAGTCGCCTGTCGTGGCCATGAATGTCCCTTCCAGGTGCCGGCCTTCCTTCACGAACAGCAGGCTGTCTTCCTGATAGCCTCTCTGAAAATCCCATCGTAAATACACGGCGTCGCCAAGCACGACCATCTTGGCAGGCTGTGGCATGTCGGGCGGAGCCGGTGTTCCAGGCGGCAGGAACACGATGGCGGTTTTGTGTTCCTGGTGATTTTTGTGATTGTGGATCGTCCACTGCCAGGTGCCGCATAGCCGTGCCGCCGCCTTCTGCGCCTTCAGGTGTTCGTTCCATGACAGCAGTCGATCCCACAGCAACCGGGCATTCCGTTCCGCCTCAGCCTCCGCGCGGAATGCGAGACCGGCGAGATGCGCCATGCGCGCCGGGTCCCCGGTCTGCAGGGTCTCGGTGAACGTCAGCATACGGTTGAGCGCGGGAAATCGGTCGTTCCCCAGCAGCCAGTTCCGTTGCGCGGCGATGGATTGGAACAACGGCGGCAACGCAGCATGATCGTCGGCGTCGGCCGCCTTTCTGACGGCTGCGGCCAGCCGCCAGGCAGCCAGCTCGGCAACCAACTGGCTGGCTGTCTGCTGCTGATCCGGCGCCAGCGACGCACTGAGGTTCAAGGCGGAGGCCAACTGCGAGGAGAACAGAGTCAGCGCATCGGCATCCGATGCCACGGCGGTCAGCGGCTGGGCATGGCGCTCGATGATCGGAACGAACGGCGGTGCGTCGGCGGCGCCGGCCGACGTCGGCGCAAGGATGAGTACGACAACGCCAATCAGAAGTCGGGCGACCGGAACGGTGGCGGGGGTCATTTGCCCGGGGGTTGCAGATCGGCCTTGAACGATTCCGCCAGGAACTCCATGGTGCGATCCCAGGCCGTCTGCGCGGCGTCGGGCCGGTAGGTCTCCTTGCGGGTTTCGTTGCAGAACGCGTGCGGGGCGCTGTCATATTTATGAATGGTCACGCGCTTCCCCTGCTCCTGGGCGGTGTGACGGAATTGTTCGATGTCGGCCGCGTTGACCGATTCGTCGGCTCCGGCCCAATGGTAGAGGAAGGGGCAGTGGAGATTGCTGAGAAAATCGAAGGGCGGGCGGAGCGCGCCGTAAAAAGAGACCGCCGTGCGCAGACGTTTGCGCTGGCTCATGAACTTGATGGCCAGCGTGCCGCCCATGCCGAAGCCGATCACGCCGTGGATATTGCGTTTCACAAAATCCCTGGTGTTGAGAAATTCACAGCATTGATTGATGTCTTGCAGGAGATCGGCTTCC
>JBGPNZ010000133.1:0-6473 GCA_041487795.1 Nitrospiraceae bacterium | reverse complement strand
GATTAACCGGAAATGATGCGCAGGCGCCGGCGCGCGGTCAAGTTTTTCCACCCGCACCGTGGAGACCTTATACTCGGGACATTTGGAGCTTTCGTCCGCGCTGGAGGACAGCAGGACGTTCAGATCCGTCGCGGGAAAGTGAAAGCTGGTGAAGACTTCTCCCGGCAGCACCCGCTCGCTGAGCGCGACCGGCAGCACCGCTTCGCCCCGCGCGCTCACCAGTTTCGCAACATCGCCGTCGCAGAATCCAAGCCGCCGCGCATCCTCCGGGTGCATCTCCAGCACATCCGTATCCACCACCTGCATGATGTCCGTCCGGCGGGTCTGGGCGCCGCAATTATAATGTTGCAGGATGCGGCCGGTGATCAGCACGAAGGGATAGTCCGCCGTCGGCGATTCCCCCGGTGGAAGATACTCCACCCCGACAAAGCGGGCACGGCCGCGAGGAAATTGTTCTGCGTGCATCAACGGCGTGCCCGGATGGTCCTTCGACGGCACAGGCCATTGGAGTCCTTCGGGTCGCTCCAGTTTGTCGTAGGACACACCGGCCAGCGTCGGCGTCAGTGTCGCGATCTCATCCATGATCTCGGACGGATGATCATACGACATCGGATAGCCCATGCGGGTCGAGACCTCGCTCACGACCTGCCAGTCCGGCAGGATACCGTCTGGCGGCTCCACCGCCTTGCGGATGCGCTGGATGCGCCTCTCTAAATTAGTGAACGTCCCGTCTTTTTCCAGGAACGACGCGCCCGGCAGGACCAGATGGGCAAATTTCGTCGTTTCGGTGAGAAAGAGATCCTGGACGACCAGAAACTCCAGCCGCGAGAGCGCCTCTCGAACTTTTTTCAGATTCGGATCGGTCTGCGCAACGTCATAGCCGATAATCCAGAGTCCCTTGAGCCGTCCCTCCAGCGCCGCATCCCACATATCCGGCGTTTTCATGCCGCGCTTCGCGGGCAGCGGCCGGCCCGTCACCGCCTGGTGCAGGGCCGCCAGTTTGGGATCGTCGAACGGCTGATAGCCGGCGAAATAGGTCGGGAGCGAGCCGACGTCCGAGGCGCCCTGCACGTTGTTTTGCCCACGCAGCGGGTTGATGCCGGTGCCGGGGCGACCGACGTTGCCGGTCGCCAGCGCCAGATTGCACAGCGTAATCACGCCGTGGCTTCCCCATCGGTGTTCGGTCACGCCAAGGCCATGGACGCAGAACGACGCGCCGCTCGTCGCATAGCGTCGAGCCGTCTCGCGGATCATCGACGCCGGCACGCCTGTGATCTGCTCGGTCTTCTCAGGCGTGCAGGAGGCGACAGTCTCCAGCCAATCCTTGACGCCCTCTGTTCTCGACTCGATAAAGGCCCTGTCGAGCAAGCTTTCTTTTGCTATCACATGACTAAGCCCGTTCAGCAGCGCGACGTTGGTGCCCGGATGCAGTTGGAGATGCAGATCGGCCAGACGGGCCAATTCCGTTCGGCGCGGATCGATCACGATAAGCGACACGCCGCGCCGGACCGCCTGCTTGATCCGCGCCCCGACCACTGGATGGGATTCGGCGGGATTGGCGCCGACGACCAGGATCAATTTCGCATGGTCGAGATCGGCAATCGAGTTCGTGGCCGCCGAGGCGCCCAGCGTCTCCATCATGCCGGTGACGGTCGCGCTGTGGCAGACCCTGGCGCAGTTATCGATATGATTGGTCCCGAGCACGCAGCGCACGAACTTGGCAAACAGATAATTCTCCTCGTTCGTACCGCGACTTGATGAAATCACGGCCAGCGAATCGGGACCGTGCGCCTGTTTGATGAGTGCAAACTCCGATGCAATCCAATTGAGCGCCGAAGGCCAGGAGATCGGCTTCCAGCGGTCGCCTTCCCGGACCAGCGGCTTGCGCACGCGATCCGGCGCATCAATATAGCTCCAGCCGAATCGCCCCTTCATACAGGCATGGCCGGCATTCGAGGGCCCATCGTCCGCCGGCACCATGTTCACGACACGGCCCTCCCGCACGCCGGCATCAAAGGCACACCCGACGCCGCAATAGGCGCAGGTCGTCCGCACGGTCTTCGCCGGCAGGCCCGACTGTACGACCGATTTTTCCTGCAGGGCTCCGGTGGGACATTCCTTCACGCAGGCGCCGCAGGACACGCAATTCGAGGCGGCAAAGCTCCCGCCGCCGGCCATCGGCCGGGTGTCGATGCCGCGTTCCACCATCGTCAGGGCGAAGGTCCCCTGGATTTCATCGCAGGCGCGGACGCAGCGCGCGCAGGAAATACAGGCGGCGTTGTCGAACGTAAAGAACGGGCTGGAGTCATCGCGGACCGCCGCCCGTTTCTGGTGCACGTGGTCGGGATACCGTGCCTTCTTCACACCCAACGCCAGCGCCAATTCTTGTAGAGCCCCCGGCAGCGGTGCGTCCTCCCGATGCTCCGAGAGATAGAGTTCAACGATGTTGTGCCGGTGCCGGTTCAACGAGGTGCTTTCCGTCCGCACGACCATGCCGTCGCGGACCGGTGTCGTGCAGGACGCCGGCGTGCCCGACTGCCCTTCCACTTCGCAGAGGCACAGGCGGCAGGAGCCGTGCGGCGCGAGTTGATGGGACACGCAGAGACTGGGAATGGACACGCCTGCCCTGCGCGCCGCCATATAAATGGTGTCGCCTGTTTCAGTGGTCACGCGTTGACCATTGATGGTCAACGTGACCACTGAAGGCGCGAGGCTCGCGGCGCGAGGCTCGGGGTTTGGGCGAGGATTCGATCTTTGAGAATTTCTGTCCATGCCGCTCGCCTCTAGCCCTTAGCCCCTCGCCGAAACTCTGTTCCCCAGTGTTCAATCGCTGTTAAGACCGGATAGGGCGCACGGGCGCCCAGCGCGCAGAGGCTGGCCGTTTTCATCGTCTCGCTCAAATCAGCCAGCAGCGCCAGATCGCCAGGGAGGCCGCGCCCGTTCCGGATACGGTCCAGCACTTCGCGGGCCCGCACGGACCCGATGCGGCACGGCGTGCAGGTGCCGCACGACTCGTCGGCGGTGAAGGCCATGAAGTGCCGCGCCAGCTCGACCATGTCCGTGTCGTCGTCGAAGACCACGATGCCGCCGTGGCCCAGAATCGCGCCCGCGTCGGCAAACGCGTCGTAGCAGATCGGGATATTCAGTTTGGAGGCAGGGAACAGGCTGCCCAAGGGCCCGCCCACCTGCACGGCTTTCAATCGTGCGCCGGGCGCCATGCCGCCCCCGAACCGATCCAGCACGTCTTCGAGCGTCGCACCGAATGGAATCTCCACCAGGCCCGGTTGTTTCACGCGGCCGCCGACCTGCAATGGAATCGTCCCGCGCGACCGTTCCGTTCCCATGGAGGCGTACCAGTCCCCTCCCTTGGCGAGAATGCTCGGCACCGTTGCGAAGGTGAGCACATTGCTGACGACCGTGGGGCGCCCGTACAGGCCGGCCACGGCCGGATAGGGCGGCTTGGCGCGCACGACGCCGCGACGGCCTTCCAGCGATTCCAGCAGCGCCGTTTCCTCGCCGCACACATACGAGCCGGCTCCGACGAAGACTTCCAGCTTGAAGGTCTTGCCCCGGCAATCCAGCATGCCCGACTGCTCGGCTTCTGCGATCGCCGCCTGCAGCGCCCGCGCCGCCGCCGGATATTCCTGGCGGCAGTAGATGTAGCCCCGTTCCGCGCCGATCGCCAGCGCACAGATCAGCATGCCTTCGATCAACCGGAACGGCTCGCCTTCCATGAGCATGCGGTCGCAATAGGTCCCCGCATCGCCTTCGTCCGCATTGGCCACGACGTATTTGCGGTCCGCCGGCGTGTCCTTGGCGATCTTCCACTTGGTCCAGACGGGAAAGGCCGCGCCGCCCCGCCCCCGCAACTGCGAGCGTTTCAATGCGTCGAGAATTCCGTCCGGCGACATTCCTCTGGCGCGATCCAATCCCGCGCCGCCGCCATGCGCGACATAATCTTCCGGCGACAGCGGCCGGGTTACGCCGAAGTTGGCGAAGGTCACGCGGGTCTGTTGAGCCAGAAAGGCAATCTGCTCCACGGGCGTCCCGCCTTCGCCGGCAAGAATGCGCGCTAGGTCCTCCGGCTTGGCCTGCGGCCAGGCCGTCCGGCCCTGCGGCATGTCCCGCTCGACCGTCGGCTCCAGGAAAAAGGCGCCGCGTGCGGAGGTGCGGGCCAGCGCGACCCCCGGGTGGTTCTCCCATGCCCCGGCCAACCGGTCCGTGCCGGCCGCTTTTGAGGAGGTATCGCTGGAAAGATAGAGGCGTGTCGCCGACATAGTCTTCCTTATTTATAGGAAGCGAGCAGCGCCCCGATGTCGCCAGGGGTGACCCGTCCGTGGACGTCCTCGTCAATCATCACGCTCGGGCCGACGGCGCAGTTGCCGACGCAATAGATTTTTTCCAGCGTGAACCGTCCGTCGGGAGTTGTCGCGCCCATCCCGATTCGCAGTTCCTCCGCCAGGGCCTCCGTGAGACGGCCGCAATGATTGGCGACGCAGGACTCGCCGGTGCAGACCCGGATCAGGTGCCGCCCCGGCGGATGGGTGCGCAGCTCGGGATAGTAGGTCAGCACGCCCACGACATCGGCCTCGGTAACCATGAGCGCCTCTGCAATGGCCGGCAGGGCCGACGATGGCACGTAGTTGAACGCGCCCTGAACCGCCAGCAACGTATCGAGAATGTTAGGCGGGTCCGTTCGGCACCGCTCTAAGATAAGGTTAAGGTTGAGGCTCAGGTTGAGCGAAGAATCCGGCGTCATGCAGTCACCTTGTTTTTACCTCAGCCTTAACCTTAGCCTCAACCTTCCTACAGTCCCACGTGCGCGCGGAGACGGTTGTAATCGTAGCCGGTTTTTCCCGTACGGCGTGCGGCAAGATCGTTTCGCTCCAAAGCCTCGATCAACGCGGCCACCTTGGCACGGCTGTCCGCGGCATGTATGGCATGGCGCGGCGTCTGCCCATTCAGCGAGGGCGACGGCCGGTCCGCCCACTCCAAATAGACTGATTCGAGAAACGCGGTCAAGAGTTCCTGCTCCGCGTCCGGCGTGATGACGATCGTACGCGGAGCAGGGTCCTCTTCCTCAAGGTTCACTGCCGGCAACTCGTGCGGCGGCACCTCCATCGCCTCCCCGCAAAAGTGAAGCGAAAACCCGAACGTCGACGCCAGCTGATGCTTGACCTGATCGAGGCGCGCGCCGGACTCGCATTCGACGAACAGTTGCGCCGGGGTGAGCGTCAACCGCGCCACGACCGATGCCGCATCATCGCCCGTCTGCACCCAACTGCGCACGGACGTCCGCGCAGGATCGCCGGGTTCTTCCCGCCACCGCTCCAGGTTCGCCAGGCCGTCGTTCAAAAATGAAAATTCGTGATGATCATAGAGCGCCAGCGCATGGAGAAACGGTTGACCGCTCAACGTCCGATACTTGATGGTCATCTCGGCACGAACCAGCGCTTCGAGCCGAACTTGCGCGAACCGCCACAGCAGCACGTGGCCATACCGTTTGGCGAATTCTTCCCACTCGCCCAATTCGAAGGAGCCGGCTTCCGCTTCCATCGCACGGCGCCACTCGTTCGCGCCATCGAACAGCGCGCGGCCGGCGGATGCCGACAGCACCAGCGCCACACCGGGAATCACCGTGCGATCCCCCGTACGGATCACCCTGGTCAGCAACACCTGGCCGGGCTTGCAACGACGGCCGAGTTCACCGGCATCGACCTGGCACGACTTCCCGCTCCCCAGCGAGCGAAGCTCCATCCGGCCGTCTCCCTGCCGGGAGACCACCTCCAACACATCCATGTTCGAGTGGCGGAGCGGATCCAGCCAGGCCCGTTCCTCCTCCGGTACGTGCGTCGTGATCGTGTCGCGCACCTGCTCGATCAGAGAGGGCTGCCCGTCTTCCGGGAGATAGTCTGCAAACACATAGAGGTACGCCAGCTCCGCTTCCGCGGGCAGCGGAGAGAACCCGAACTGCTGCTCATACTCCGCATAGGGGCGCAGCGCCTGGCTCAACGCGCGTTGCCGTGGCCCATCGAACGTCGGTTCGCGCGCCAACGCCTGCAGCCGTGCGAGCAGGGACGCCAGCGACGATGCCGTGCGGATGTCCTCGCCCACGCCGGAGTCACTCCCGTGCTTCATGAATTTCTTCCATCACAATCGTCTCGGCGTCAAACCAATCGTCCAAATGACAGCCCGCGCGCTGTCCGCGCTCTTCCCACAACTCGTAGGCCTTTTGGGCGATCTGCTCCCACATGCCGTCAGGCAACTCGATCGGTCGCTTCTGCTCTGCAGAAGATAGCCGGGGTGCCGCGGAACGGGGCGCCAGACGTGCCGTTTTTGTCGTGTTTTTCTTGCTCATGGCAATGTCCTCCATACCAAGCTTCGCTTGAGCCGCTGCGTTCAATCAAATCGCTGCGGATAGTTACTTTGCCTTTCTATGATTGCCGCCGGCCGGCCGCTTCCGGCACGACTCG
>JBGPNZ010000132.1:0-6584 GCA_041487795.1 Nitrospiraceae bacterium | reverse complement strand
GCCGTATGCGTCGTTTGCCGGACGCTTCGCGGCAAAGGAAGCCGTGCTGAAAGCGCTGGGAACCGGCTGGTCGGATGGGATCAGCTGGCACGATATTCAGGTGCTCAACGATCGAACCGGACGTCCGCGCGCGACTGTCTCGGGCCGCGTCAAAACGCTGATGAAGCGCGCCGGTGTCACCAACATCCACGTCAGCCTGTCGCACGACACCGACTACGCCATCGCCGAGGCGGTCCTGACAAAGGACCGCCGGGCGAGAGGCAAGAGGCTGTAGGCAATGGGCCGCAGATTCAAATTCGTTCTCAACCTATCGCCCCTTGCCCCTCGCCCCTCGCCTATGGTTTTACAATGAAGATCGTCACCGCCGCCCAAATGAAGGAACTGGATCGCCGGACCATCGCGGAGGCGAAGGTGCCCGGCGCCACGTTGATGGAGCGGGCCGGGAGCGGGGTGGTTGCGGCAATGGAACTGGCCGCCGGTTCCCTGTCCGGCAAAACCGTCACGATCCTCTGCGGCAAGGGCAACAACGGGGGCGACGGCTTCGTCGTGGCACGTGTGCTCCGGAAGCGACGCGCCAAGGTACGGGTCCTGCTGTTGGCCCGCCCCGGCGATCTGTCGGGCGACGCCAAAATGATGTACCGGAGATTCCTCTCCGCCGCCGGCGCGAAAGCCGTGTCGGCTGCTCCGGCGCCCGAGGCGATCCGCAACGCTCTGGCTCAGAGCGATATGATTGTGGATGCGCTCCTGGGCACCGGCCTCTCTGCTTCCGTCTCGGCTCCCTATCAAGCGGCGATCGAGGCCATCAATGACGCAACGGCTCCCGTGGTGGCGGTGGATCTCCCGTCCGGCGTTCATGCCGACACCGGCGCGGTCCTGGGCGCGGCCGTGAGGGCTGACATGACGGTCACCTTCGGGTTGCCGAAGCTGGGCCTTTATACAGGCGCCGGCCTCGATCACGCCGGCACAGTGGAGGTCGTGGACATCGGCATTCCTCCGGCATTCGTCGAGACCATCGCAAGTCGCGTGTCGCTCATCACCATGGAAACTGTGCACCGGCTGCTTCCCGATCGCCGGGTATCTTCTCATAAGGGCACCTACGGCCATGCCGGCATCATCGCGGGCTCGGTCGGCAAGACCGGCGCGGCGGCCATGGCCGCCAGGGCCGCGCTACGGGTCGGCGCCGGCCTCGTCACGGTCGCCACGCCGGCGAGCGTGAACGACACGCTGGAGGCGAAACTGCTGGAAGCCATGACCGTACCCATGCCTGAAACAAACGCGCGAACGCTCGCGCGGGCCGGCCTGGAGGACATCTTGTCCTTCATCAACGCACGGACGGCGGTCGCGATCGGGCCAGGCCTCACCACGCATCCGGAGACCGTCGAATTGATCCATGCGCTTCTGCCCAGATTGGAGAAACCGTCCGTGCTGGACGCCGACGCCCTTAATGCGCTCGCCGGACGGACCTCGTTGCTGGGCGAGTGCAAGATTCCGCCGATCCTCACGCCGCACCCGGGAGAAATGGCCCGGCTGACGGACGGCGCCTCGACCCGTTCGATCAACGACGATCGCATCGGCGCCGCCATGACGTTCGCGCAGGCGCGGCAGGTCATGCTCGTCTTGAAAGGAGCCCGCACCGTCGTCGCGCACCCCGACGGACGCGCAGCCATCTGCCCGACCGGCAATCCCGGTATGGCGACCGCCGGCACCGGCGACGTGCTGACCGGCATGATCGTCGGATTGCTGGCGCAGGGACTCGACCCGTGGGACGCGGCCTGCGCCGGCACGTATCTGCACGGGTTGGCTGGAGACCTGGCGGCTGTCAGACTGGGATCTGCCGGGATGATCGCAGGCGACGTGATCGAGCAGATTCCTTTCGCCCTGACCGAGGCCGTCCATGGCACACACGGCTAGGATGCGCGCGCCACGACGGGTTGGGCGGGAGTCACAGCGGTCTCTGCCCGGCACGTGGCACTGTCTTTCGAAGTCCGTTGCAGAAACCGATCGTCTCGGGCGCCGCATCGGCCGATCGCTGCAGGGAGGCGAGCTCGTGGCGCTCTACGGCGAACTGGGTTCCGGGAAAACGGCGCTGGTGCGCGGCATGGCCGCGGGACTCGGCGCGCCTCCTGAAGCCGTGAGCAGCCCGACGTTCGTCTTCATCCACGAGTATCATGGCCGCATGCGGCTCGCCCATGCGGACCTCTACCGGCTCGACTCAGTCACAGAGCTGCCGCATATCGGGCTATCGGATTATGATGACGGACGGACGGTGACTGCGATCGAATGGGCGGATAAAGCGGGCCATGATCTGCCTGCCGATCGTCTGGAAATTCATCTTCAGCACCGGAGTCCCAGCGTCCGCGAGATCACGTTTGTCCCGCGGGGGGCACGGGCACGCCGCCTGCTGGCGCGTGTGCGGGCGGGACAACTCTCGAGCCGGACGGCCGGACAAAGGAGACGGATCCGATGAAAGTTCTCTGGGCGCCCTGGCGCATGGCCTACATTAAGAACGCGCGCAAGCCCGCCAAGTGCATCTTCTGCGTCAAGCCCAAGGAACGGCGCGATGCCCGGAACCTCCTGTTGCACCGGGGACGCCACGGGCTCGTGATGATGAATCTGTTCCCGTACAACAGCGGCCACCTGCTGGTAGCGCCCTATGCGCACGTCAGGAGCCTGGAGCAGTTGCCTGATGAAGTCTCGCTCGACCTGCTGGCGCTCACGAATCTCTCGCTGAAAGTCCTGCGGGCCGAGATCAAGCCGGAAGGATTCAACATCGGCGTCAACCTGGGGCGGGTCAGCGGGGCGGGAATCGAAACGCACGTCCATCTCCATATTGTCCCGCGCTGGAACGGCGACACGAACTTCATGCCGTTATTTGCAGAAACCCGCGTCATTCCGGAACATCTGTACACGACATGGAAGAAACTTCATGCACGCTTCCGTCAGCTGAGCGCGAAGGCCGTTCATGGAGGATTGAGAAAACGAGCGCGCTCATGATCCACCACATCGTTCTACATTGGAACGAGGACACGAACGTCATGCCGTTATTTGCAGAGACCCGCGTGATGCCCGAGCACTTGCAGGCGACCTATCGGAAGCTTCTCGCACGATTCAACAAACTGACCGCGCCTGCGGCCGGGCGCTCGAAAAAACGGACCCGCCGATGATTCGCCTGATTCTCGTCTTCATCCTGCTCGCCCTCTCGCTGAGCTTTTTTCTCCAAAATCAGGATCAAGAAGTCGCGCTCCGATACTTCTTCGGATTGAAATCGGCGGAAACCAAAGTCTACGTGCCGATCCTGAGCGGATTCGTGATCGGTCTGCTGGTCTCGTCCATCCTGCTGTTCCCCGCCTGGGTCCGCGGACGGATCGAATTGCGGCGCAAGACCAAACAACTCCAGGAGGCCGAAGCCGAACTGGAGCAACTACGGGAGGCTCAACGCGGATTGGAGCCCGATCAGTCCCCGTCCCCCGCCGCCGATGACGAGCCCTCGGCATGAGCGGCGCCCCGGTCTAATCTCATGGACCACCTGACGTGAACGATTCTGATCTCACTCCATTGATGAGACAGTGTAGGATTGGCCGCGCCATACACTTAGCCCTCCGTCTTGGACGTGTACGAGGAAGGAACCTCCGCTGCACCCGAGTGTTGTGCGACACCACGCCTGATTGAATGGACCACCTGACGTGAATGATTCTGACCTCACTCCATTAATGAGACAGTACCGGGAGATCAAACGTGCCTACGAGGGCGCGATTCTGTTTTTCCGCGTGGGCGACTTCTACGAGATGTTCTATGAGGACGCGGAAGAAGCGTCGCGGCTCCTCTCGATCGCCCTCACGTCGCGCGATAAATCCAGCGCCGCGCCTGTTCCCCTGTGCGGCGTCCCGCACCATGCCGCCGCCGGCTATATCGCCAAGCTGCTGAAGGCCGGGCGAACCGTCGCCCTCTGCGATCAGGTGGAAGATCCGAAATTGGCCAAGGGGCTTGTGCGCCGTGAAGTCATCCGGCTGTACACGCCCGGCACTCTCACGGACGCCGAGTTGCTGCATCCGACGGAATCCAACTTCCTGGCCGCCGTCACTGCGGCGCCCGTCTCGCACGGCCAGTTCGCAGCGGGACTGGCCGCCCTCGATCTGTCCACCGGCGAATTTTGGGTGACGGAGTTTTCGGGGAAACAAACACCGCATGATCTTCAAGACGAACTGGCACGGCTGGAGCCCAAAGAATTGATCCGCCCACCTGCCCTCGCCGAGCCGATTCGCACGGCCTGCAGCACAAGCGGCGCGCGGGACTGTGTCCAGGATGCGTCGTCGTTCGACGCCCGTGAAGCGGAGCGGACGCTCTTAGAGCAATTTCGTGTTGCCTCGCTGGAAGGATTCGGCTGCAAGGACCTGACGATCGGGCTTCAGGCCGCCGGCGCGCTGGTGCGGTACCTGCGCGAAACCAGGCCGACCGAGAATCTCTCGCACTTGCGCAGGCTCCGTGTCCGCCGTTCCGGCGAGGACATGCACCTTGACGGCGCGACCATCAGGAATCTCGAGCTTGTCCGATCGCTGGTCGAAGGCCGGCAGGACACGACCGTGCTGGCAGTTCTCGACCGCACCGTCACGACCATGGGAAGCCGGCTGTTGCGGGACTGGATCCTCCGTCCCCTGCTTCGAATAGACCCGATCCGGGCGCGGCTCGACGCCGTCGGGGAGTTGCTGCAAGCCCTCGAAACCCGCGTCGCGATTCGAACCGCGCTGCGGTCCGTGCAGGACATTCTGCGATTGAGCAGCCGCATCTCGCTGGGCGCGGCGTCGCCGCGCGATGTGCTGGCGCTCAAGCAATCGGTGGCGGTCCTACCGGAACTGCGCGCACGGGTGGCCTCCTGCCGCGCCCCGTGGCTGCGCGAGATGGCCGCAAACTGGGACAACCTAGCCGACGTCCATGAGCTGATCGAGAAGACGATTCTGTCGGACGCGCCCGTGTCGATCCGCGACGGCGGCATCATCCGCGGAGGCTGCGACGCCGCCCTCGACGAATTGCGGATGATCGGACGGGACGGCAAACACTGGATCGCGCAGCTGGAAGCGCGGGAGCGGGAACGGACCGGCATCGAGTCTCTGAAGATCCGGTTCAACCAGGTGTTCGGCTATTACATCGAGATCACGAAAACCAACCTGACCAAAGTCCCCGCCGACTACAGCCGCAAGCAGACGTTGGCCAACGCCGAGCGGTTCATCACGCCGGAACTCAAAGAGCTGGAGGACAAGGTCACCGGTGCCGACCTGAAACAAAAGGCCCTTGAGCAGGAGCTCTTCGAGCGCATCCGGGCGCAGCTCGCGCAGGAGACCGCCCGCATACAGGCGATGGGAGCGGCTATCGCCGCACTCGATGTATTCGCGTCACTCGCAGAAACGGCCGCGCTCAATGGCTACGTACGGCCTGAAGTGGACGAAGGCGGAGAGATTGAAATCTTTGATGGCCGCCATCCCGTCGTGGAACGGTTGGATCTTCCGCAGGGCTTCGTCCCCAACGACACACGGCTCGACCTGGACGCCAACCGGCTGCTGATCCTCACCGGCCCCAACATGGCCGGCAAGAGCACTTATCTCAGACAGGTGGCACTGATTGTATTAATGGCCCAGATGGGCGGCTTCGTGCCGGCCCGCTCCGCCCGCATTGGACTTGCGGACCGGATCTTCACCCGCGTCGGCGCCTCCGATAATCTGGCCGCGGGCCAGAGCACGTTCATGGTGGAGATGACCGAGACGGCACAGATTCTCAACAGCGCGACCGCGCGCAGTCTCATTCTATTGGACGAGATCGGGCGCGGCACCAGCACCTACGACGGGCTGAGCATCGCCTGGGCCGTCGCGGAATATATCCAGGACCGCGGCCATGTCGGCGCGCGGACGATGTTTGCCACGCACTATCACGAAATGACGGAACTGGCCAGAACGCATGACGGCGTGAAGAACTACACGGTGGCGGTGAAGGAACGGGATGAAGAAGTGCTGTTTCTTCGCAAAATCGTAGAGGGCGGCGCCGATCGAAGCTACGGCATTCATGTGGCCCGTCTGGCCGGCCTGCCCGCGCCCGTGCTCAGCCGCGCGCGGGAGGTGCTGGCACAACTGGAACAGGCCTCAGCCTCTGTTCAATCGTCTCAGCAATCCCACTCCAGCGACTCTTCCCCCAATCCTGCCCTGCCTCTGCCTCACCCGATCATCGAAGAGGTCCGCCAGATCGATCTCTTCTCGATGACGCCGCTCGAAGCCATGAATCGGCTGGCCGAGCTGCAGCGCCGCCTGGACGACGAGACAAAAAAATAAATCCAGCTTGTGCTTGGTTGACTCTGGTGAGATCGCAGAGACGCGCCGCGAGACCGGCGCGTGAAGCTGCGAGGGAGGGAGGCGTACTGAACGCAGTACGTTGACCGACTGAGCAGCAAGCCCGTCGCCTGCCTGCCCGGTCGTGGCAGGCAGGTTTGTCGCAGCAGCGTATATGCGATCGAACAAATAAAAGGCGGCGTCCCTTACGGAACGCCGCCCTTTCTAAAACAGACCCGTTAAATCTTAGTGCCCGCCGCCGCCACCACCAGG
>JBGPNZ010000131.1:0-6601 GCA_041487795.1 Nitrospiraceae bacterium | reverse complement strand
TGGCACAATTGGCTCATGAGGCTGACCGGGAAGGCGTCCAGGACCCCGAGAGTACCTTGCGCGCCGTGCTGAACATTCTGGACGACTTCAACCTGGAAAGGGCCCGCCTGGAGGAAACCCAGCGGGCTGTCCTCAACATCCTCGACGACTTCAACCTGGAGAAAGGCCGCCAGGAGGAAACCCAGCGGGCTGTCCTCAACATCCTCGACGACTTCAATCTGGAAAAGGGCCGCCAGGAGGAAACCCAGCGCGCCACCTTCAACATCCTGGAGGACTTCAACGTCGAGAAGACCAAGGTGGAGATAGCCAGCGAGGGTCTCAAGAAGGAAGTCGCCGAACGCAAACGGGCGGAAGAGGCTGTAAAGGAGAGTGAACAAAGACTCAATCTGGCTTTAGACTCCGCTCAAATGGGCGCTTGGGAACTGAATCTGACAAATGATACGGCGATTCGGTCCCTTAAGCATGACCAGATATTCGGCTATCCATCACTTCAGCCTGAATGGGGTTCCGAAATCTTCTTAACCCACGTTGTTCCTGAGGACCGAAACCTTGTGAAAAAGAGGTTTGAAGAGGCTTTCGCAACCGGCCACTTCAACATGGAATGCCGAATCATGTGGCCGGATCAATCTCTTCACTGGATTGCCGCCCAGGGCCATGTCGATCGGAATCAGAAGGGCGATCCCGTCCGAATGATGGGTGTGGTGGCTGACATCACCGAGCGGAAACAGGCGGAGGAGGAAATCCGCAAGCGCGGTGAACTGCTGGAAGCGGCCAACAAGGAGCTGGAGGCCTTCTCGTATTCCGTCTCGCACGACCTGCGCGCGCCGCTGCGCCATATAGACGGTTTTTCGGAACTGCTAGGCAAGCACGCCGCCGCGCTGGACGAGAAAGGCCGGCGGTACCTGAAGACGATTTCGGATTCGGTCAAACAGATGGGTCTGCTGATTGACGACTTGTTGGTATTTTCACGGATGGGCCGCACGGAGATCCACTTTACGGCCGTGAACCTTGAGCAACTGGTCAAGCAGGCGCTGGACGAGTTGAAACCTGAAATGGATGAACGACGCATTGCATGGACGATCGGGGCCTTGCCCGAGGTATGCGGCGATCGGGCCATGCTGCGTCAGGCACTGATCAACCTGCTCGGCAATGCGGTGAAATACACGCGCCCCCGCGAGCAGGCCCGGATCGAAGTCGGCGCCCTCCCCCCTGCCCTCTCCCCAGAGGGGAAAGGGGACGGTCAGGGGGAAATTGTAATTTTCGTGAAGGATAACGGCGTCGGCTTCGACATGCAGTATGCCCACAAGCTTTTCGGCGTCTTCCAGCGTCTGCACGGCGCCACCGAGTTTGAAGGCACAGGGATCGGATTGGCCCTCGTCCAGCGTATCATCCACCGGCATGGAGGCCGCGTCTGGGCGGAAAGCGCCGTGAACAAAGGCGCGACGTTTTATTTCTCGCTGCCGACCACGGCAGGTGAGCGGCAGGAGGAAATGGCAATGAACGAATCGGGGAGGAGAAAAAATGTCTGACCTCAAGCGCATTCTGCTGGCGGAAGATAATCCGAAGGACGTGGAACTGACCCTCGCGGCGCTGGGCGAGCACAATCTGGCCAACGAGGTCGTGGTCGTCAACGACGGCGCGGAAGCGCTGGATTACCTCTACCGGCGGGGAAAGTATGCCATGCGGCAGGAGGGCAATCCCGCCGTCGTGCTGCTGGACATCAAGATGCCCAAGGTGGACGGGTTGGAGGTCTTGAAAACGATCAAGGCGGACCCGAACTTGCAACCCATTCCGACGGTCATCCTGACCTCCTCGCGCGAGGAGAAGGATTTGGTCGAGAGCTACCAGTTGGGCGTCAACGCCTACGTGGTGAAGCCGGTTGATTTCCAGGAGTTTATCAAGGCCGTCAGCAATCTGGGCGTGTTCTGGGCGCTCGTCAATGAGCCGCCTTCGAGCAGCGTCAGAAAGGCGAAGAAGTAACGTGTCCCCGAAGCCCCTGCGCATTCTCCACCTGGAGGACAGCCCCGAGGACGCCGAGCTAGTGAAAGCAACTCTGTCCGGCGAGGAACTGTCCTGCGACATTGTGCGCATCGAGACGCGCAAGGCCTTCATGACCGCCCTGGAACGGGAACCCTTTGACGTGATCCTGGCCGACTACAAGCTGCCCGGCTTCAACGGCATGGACGCCCTCAAGCTTGCCGTGAAACGCCGCCCGGACACCCCGTTCATCTTCGTCTCCGGAACGATAGGAGAGGAATTCGCCGTGCTCACCCTGCACCTGGGCGCGACAGATTACGTCCTCAAAAATAAACTGGTCCGGCTCCCCGCCGCGGTGCGCCGAGCCATCAATGAAGCGGCGGCGACCGCCACGCGCATGCGCATGGAAGAATCGCTTCGCTTGCAAGCCACGCGGATGAAATCCATCATCGATACGTCACTGGACGCGATCATCGTGATTGATGAGCAGGGTTGCATCATCGAGTGGAACAAGCGGGCCGAAGCCCTGTTTGGCTGGCAGAAAGATGAAGCCATCGGACGCATCATCGCCGAGACGATCATTCCCGCCCGGTATCGCGAGGCCCACGCCCGAGGACTTACGCAGTTCCTGGCCACCGGCGAAGGCCCGATGCTGAACCGGCTGATCGAGATCGTCGCGTTGCATCAGACCGGTTACGAAATACAGATCGAGTTGGCCATCACGCCGACCAAGATCAACGGCAAATGGCAATTCACCGCGTTCATTGCAGACATCACCAAGCGCAAGCAGGCAGAACGTCGCCTGACCGCGCAGTATGCGGTGACGCAGGTGCTGGCCGAGTCTCCAACGCTGCAGGATGCCAGCGCGAAGATTTTGCAGGTGCTCTGCGAATCTCTCGGCTGGGAGGTGGGCGCCATCTGGAGAGTGGACCGTGACGCCAATCTCCTGCGTTGCCTCGAAATCTGGCATGTTCCGCAGGCGGAGGCCGCTGAGTTCGTGGCGGTCAGCCGGCAGCGGACATTTCTCCCCGACGTCGGAATGCCCGGCCGCGTCTGGGCTCGCGGTGAACCCACCTGGATTCCTGACGTCCTCCAGGACTCGAACTTTCCGCGAGCACCGACGGCGGCGAAGGCGGGGCTGCATGGAGCGGTTGGGTTCCCGATTAAGATCGGGAAGAACGTCTACGGCATCATCGAGTTTTTCAGCCACGAGATCCGTGAGCCGGACATCGATCTCCTGCAGATGCTCGGTGACATCGGCAACAAGATCGGCCAGTTCATTGAACGCACGCAGGCCGAAGACGCGCTGCGCGAGAGAGACCTGGCCAGGCTCTCGTCCGAACGCGCCAATCAAGCCAAGAGCGAATTCCTCTCACGGATGAGCCACGAGCTGCGCACGCCGCTCAACGCCATCCTGGGATTCGCCCAGTTGCTGGAGATGGACCCGCTCACGCCCGACCAACATGAATCCATCGCCCGCATCCTGCACGGCGGGCGACACCTGCTGAATCTCATCAACGAAGTGCTGGACATCTCCCGGATCGAGGCGGGCCACATGCGTCTCTCTCTGGAACCGGTGTCGCTGCAGGAGACTGTGCGCGAGGCGCTGGATCTGATCCGGCCTCTCACCGACCCGCGCCATATCACGGTGCGGAGCGACATGGGGCAGGCGGAAGGGCTCCACGTCAAAGCCGACCATCAGCGACTCCGACAGGTCATGCTGAATCTCCTCTCGAACGCGGTGAAATACAACCGCGAGAGCGGCAGCGTCACCGTGACATATATGCTCACGGCCGACAGGTACGCGCGGGTGGCCGTGACCGATACGGGCGCCGGCATCTCGTCGGAGAAACTAGCCCGGCTCTTTATGCCGTTCGACCGGCTGGGTGCAGAACAGATGGGCATCGAGGGTACCGGCCTCGGCCTGAGCCTCACCAAGCATCTGATGGAGGCTATGGGCGGACGGCTTGGCGTGGACAGCGTTGTCGGCCAGGGAAGCACGTTTTGGGTGGAGATGACTGTCGTCCCTCCCTCCACCGGTGAGACCGCGATCTCCCATCCAGCCGCGCTGGCCGACTTAAGCACGCGCCCTCTCCGCACGATGCTCTACATCGAAGACAACCTCTCAAATCTGGAACTGATCCAGAAGCTTCTGGCGACCCGGCCCGAGATCAAGCTGCTCTCGGCCATGCAGGGGCGGTTGGGGCTGGACCTCGCCCGCCATCACAAGCCGGATCTGATCCTGCTGGACCTGCACTTGCCGGACCTCGGCGGCGAGGTCGTGCTGCTGCAACTGAAGGCGGAGCCGGCGCTGCGCGATATCCCGGTCATCATTCTCAGCGCGGACGCCTCGCAAAGCCAGATTGAGCAGCTGCGCGCGAGCGGCGCTCACGCCTATCTGACCAAACCGCTGAACTTGAAGCAGCTCCTCGCGCTGCTGAGCGAGACGCTCGCATAGCGAGGTTGGGAAGGCACTTGTGGCATGCAGCGCCACGAAAAACGAAGCGGTCGGTCATAGGAGGTCAACATGGCGACGATCCTGTTAGTTGAGGCGCAGCCAGCGTACTCCGAGTCGTTGCGAGCTGCGCTGGCGGCCAGTCATCACGAGGTCATCAAAGTGAGGACGGTCGAGGAAGCATTCCGGCATATTGAGAGTCATCGCCCGGCCGTGGTGCTGCTCGACCTGGATCTGCCCGGCACGTCCGGGATTGAGGCCTTGTCACAGTTACGGTCGCAGGCCCGCCACCTCCCGATTCTTGTCCTGGCTGGAGAGGCGTCATTCAAGTTGGAAAATCAGGCGCGCGAGTTGGGAGCGACCGACTTCCTGCGCAAGGGCTTGAAGGTCAATCTCATTCTTGACGTGCTGAATCGCTTGCTCCAGCACGTCGGCAGTTCAGCCCCGGGAAAGACCGCTGACCTGACAGCGGCTCGCTCCCCGGCAAGCACACCGTTAGCGACCATCCTGGTCGTTGATGACGAACCTGCGAACCGCCAGTTGGCCAGCACATTTCTCTCGCGAAAGGGCTACCGAGTCGAGACCGCCCCAACCGGCGAGGAGGCGCTGGCGTTGATCCAACAGCACCCGCCGGACTTGGTCCTCCTGGACCTCTACATGCCGGGCATGAATGGCGTCGAGGTGCTGCGCCGGCTGACCGCGCCGTCCTTCCCGGTCAAGCCTCCTCCGGGTGTCATCATGGCGACCGCCAGCGTGGACGAGCCCTTGCTGAAGGAATGTCTGGCGCTGGGCGTGTCGGAGGTCTTACTCAAGCCGCTGGATCTGAAGCAACTCGAGTTGGCCATCACCGTCGCACTGATCCTTGGTGCGCAAGAATGACCGACCGGATAGCCTTCGGAAGGCCGTCAGGCATAGGTGCGGGCAGCATCGGACAGATGGAGAGATCATGATTGCGGATTCCATCTTGAGAGCGTTGAAGATTCTGATCGTGGACGATGAAGAAGCGAACGTGCTGCTGCTGGAGCAGCTCTTGCGGCGGGAGGGCTATGCCAAGATCACGTCCACAACCGATCCCCGTCAAGCCCTGCCGACCTTTCAGAAATTCCAGCCCGACCTGCTGCTGCTCGACCTCATGATGCCGCATCTCGACGGCTACGCGGTCATGAAGCAACTCAAACCCAGGATTCCTCCCGGGGGTTTCCTCCCGATCCTGGTCATCACCGCCGACGTCTCGACGCCGACCAAACACCGGGCGCTGGCCGATGGCGCAACCGATTTTCTGACCAAGCCGATCGACGCCACTGAAGCCGTTCTACGCGTCCATAATCTGCTCGAGATGCGCTACCTCCACAGCCAACTCGAGGGCGAAAACGAGCGGCTGGAGGTCAAGGTACGGGAGCGCACGTGGGAGCTGGAGGGCACGCAACTGGAGGTGCTCGCGCGACTGGCGCTGGCGGCGGAGTACCGCGACGACGATACGGGCGAACACACGCGCCGGGTCGGGCACGTGAGCGCACTCCTCGCCGAGGCCCTGGGTCTGCCGCTCACGCAGGTCAAGTTGATCCGCCAGGCCGCGCCGCTGCATGACGTCGGCAAGATCGGCATTCCGGACACCATCCTGCTCAAGCCGGGCAAGCTCACGCCGGAGGAGTTCGCTGTCATCAAGACGCACACGACGATCGGCTCCAACATGCTCGGCGGGGGCTTGTTCACGCTGATGCAAATGGCGGAAACGATCGCCCTCACGCACCATGAACACTGGGACGGCACCGGCTACCGCGGGCTCAAAGGCGAGGAGATTCCCTTGCCCGGACGGATCACGACCATGGCCGACGTGTTCGATGCACTGACGCATGAGCGGCCATACAAGAAAGCCTGGCCGATCGCGCAGGTGCGGGAGGAGATCGCCAAACAATCCGGGCGACAGTTCGATCCTCGCGTGGTCGAGGCCTTCATCCCGATCGTGGACCGCGAAGGCGAGCGGCTGCTGACGCTCGCGGGAGGATTTTCCACCACATAAATAAGAGACGTCATGGAGATCACCTGCACGCGAAGACGCAATCTCGCGGCACGTCATAAGTCGACCCGTTGACCGTCGGCGCGTTTCGTTCTCCTCGCGCCCTCGATAAATCTCTCCTCCCCCCGAGCCGCGCCCCACTTGACACCTTG
>JBGPNZ010000130.1:0-6657 GCA_041487795.1 Nitrospiraceae bacterium | reverse complement strand
GGTCGCGCCCAGTTTCTCGGCATGCTTTTCGATCAGCGAACGCGTGCAGTCGCGCATGAATCCGGCCGGAGCCCGCTCGAGCCGCACTTGCGCATCCGCGGTCCACGTGAACGGAGCAGGCGCCGTGCTCATAGTCGCAGCCTCACTTGTGCTGTTTCCATTTTCGTCGCCATTACCATGGCCGCTACCGTGCCCATTGCCCTGTCCGTTACCCAGGCCGGCGAGCTTGGCGGCAGCGTCGGTGTCCGTTCCGGTTCCCTTGTTGGCGAAAATCGGCGTGTAGTCTTCATCGGCCGCTTCCTTGATCATCGGTCCGGCGTATTCGAGCGTAATCGTCGTCATGCCGAGCTTGCGGGCGGTCTTTTCGATCTTGGCCTTGGCGCGCCGTCTCTGGAAGCCGGCCGGCACGGCCCGAATCGCCTCCTTGGCGTCCTTCGTCCACTGCATCGGCACATCGTCGTAGGCTACCTCGGTCTCGAGCGTGCCTTCCGCTTTCGCCGCCGCTTCAAAAATCGTTTTGTCCACCAGCTTGAAGCGATCGCCGGCTGCGCCACAGATCGGGCATTTCACCGGCGTCTCGCCCTTGCCGATGTAGCCGCAACCGTCGCAGACGAAGTAGTTCTGGCTCATGCGGTCCAGGTAGGCCTGGGTGCCCGCGCTGACTGTCGGTTTCTCCTCGACGATCCCGCTTACCATGCCGCTGAGCGTGGAGCCCATCAGATCTTTCGCCACTGCGTCATCGGCTTGCATCTTGTTCCGATCGATCCCCGCCGCGTCGAGGCTGCCGCCCAATGCGCGCATGGCGTCCATCGCGCCCTTCGGCAGGATGTGCCCGACCGCCAAATCCACGATCGAGTTGCTGATGATCGTGTGGCCCTTTTCGATGGCATAGCGATGAATGGCCGTCTTGGCCACGCCGCGCGCGAAGACCGGAATCTTCTCCATCCGGCGCAGGGCCTCTTCCGTCCAGGCAATGGTGTACTCGGCCTGCGTGTCGATGGGAGGCACGTACTTGCGATTGGACACGAGCACGTTGCACTGGGCGCTCCGAAGCAGGTTTTCCGTGTTGCTGCCGATGTCCATGTCCTCGTCGCTGTGCACGCCGATGCGGCCGACGATCAGCAGCCACGGGGTTTCCTTGCGGACGTACTGGATGATCTTTTCGAACGCCTTGCCGTCGAGCAGCGTCGTCTTAATGTCGGACTGTTCGGCCTGCGCGATCTCGCGCGAAATGTCGAGGTGCGACTGGTAAATCTTGGCGAGGCCGCTGTCGATGATTTCTTCGTGCAGCTTTTCCTGCTCCTTGAAGCGGAAGACTTTTCCGGCTTCTTCGTTCAGGACGCTGGAAATGCTGTGGAAGGCCGCATAGTGGAAGTAGGGATCGAAGGCCGCAATGGCTTCGACCGGCTTGTTCAGGGCCTTGCCCAGCGCGATGCCGGTCATCAGGCCGCCGAACGAATAGGGGCTGCCGTCCACCGCGACCACGATCTTGCCCCCGTCCATCGGCTGGGTCTGCTTGATGATCAGCATGTCGGAGTTGCGCACGCGACGGATCACCCGTTCCGTGTTACTGCCGATCACGCTGTCCTTGACGGCGCCGACGCCCAGCGCGCCCATGATGACCAGGTCGTAGCCGCTGGTGTTGATGTCCTCGGCCAGGACTTTCCAATTGCGGCCCTCGAGCGATTTGCGTTCCAGGGGCAGGTTGGTTTCCGTACATCGCTTGTCGACGTAATCGAGATAGGAGTCGGTGATGATTTGCAGCCCGCGGGTGATCAGCGAGTCATGGATCTGGCGCTGCCGGTCCAGTTCCTTCTCGTCGTGATATTCCTCCGGGAGGCCCGCCTCCATCTGCTTGAATCGCTTGTCGTGCATCTTGGCGGCGTAGACGTGGCTGCCGACGATCTTGGAGCCGAATATTTTGGCCAGGGAGATGCCCACGTCGACGGCAGTGTTGGAGTGATCGGAGTTGTCGACAGGAATATAAATCGTCTTGTACATCGAGGCGTTCCTCCTGGCTCTAAGCAGGCGGTCCGTGCGCCGTCAGAGCAGACGCAATCTTATGAAAATTCGAACAATTCTCTTACGTTAGAGGCCAAAGGAGTGGGCATGATAGCACCGGATTTACGGGGATTGCAAGCGTGAAAAAGGAGCCCTGAGCACTCGAAAATATCGGCTAACCGGCTGTTACCGCAGGGGATTTCCTTGAGGCGGAGGACTCTTTTTTTGAACGGATGATTTCTTCCAGCGTGAGCAGCGCGTGCCGCCCTGAATTCTGTTCGATGCCGCGGATCAGATTCCCGTCCGCATAGCCGGTCGATGCAGAGGCTGGCCGATCGACCTGCGACAGCGACCCAGACCAGGCGCGGGGATCTTGACTGCCGTGCTTTCTCTGCCAGGCGGCCAAACAGGCCTTGGCGATGATCTTGTTCAAGGGAGCCGGGTTGTAGAGGAGTTTCTTGATGCTGCGCGGCGTCAGCATGAGCGGGTTGTACCCGGCAGACAGATAGCCTTCCTCCAGCAGGCGATGTTCGAGATCGGTGTTCGGCTGGATGCCGAGGAAGAACATCAGCGGGAAGACACGGTCCTCGCCCAAAATCGCCGCGACCTTTTTGTAGGATTCGACGCTCTGCAGCAGAGTCTCTTCCGTCTCGTGCGGGGAGTTCAGCGAGTAATTCAGGATCACCTTGCCCTTGAAACCCGCCTCGGCGAGATACCGGCAGCCGTCGTAGAGCTTTTCCAATTTGAAGCCCATGTGCAGGTCGTTGAGGATCTCCTGCGAGCCGGACGTGATAGCCACCTCCAGGTCGCCCACGCCAGAGCGAACCATGAGTTTCGCCAGATCGGCGGTGATCAGCGACGTGCGGATATAGCCCGACCACTCGATCTCAAGCTTCTCGCGAAGGATGCGCTCAAGGATCTCCGTGCATTGCGGATAGGATTCCTTGCCGGTGATGAATTGGGCATCCGTGAACCAGAACCGCCGCGCCCCCCACTTGTGATAGTGCTGTGAGATATCCCGCACGACCATCTCCGGCGGGCGGTAGCGGACGCGCTTGCCCTCGATATAGGGATAGAGGCAGAAGGCGCAGTCATAGGGACAGCCGCGCTTGGTCTGCACGCCGATGCATTCGTCCCGGTACTCGTCGTACTGCGGAAAGACAGACGTGAGATAGGGAAGATCCACCGTCAGCGCGTCCAGGAGAGCCGGCGACCCCTGCTGGCCTTTCGAAACTTTCCCGTTCTCGCGAATGATATAGCGTTCCTTCTCCAATGACTCGCCGTTCAGGACTTTCAGAATGGCGTCTTCGCCCTCGCCCAGAATGCCGATCGTCCCGTCCGGCAACTTTTCGATGAGTTGGTCGGCAAAGGCTGTGAACGCCCCGCCGCCGATCATGAGTTGGGCCTTGGGGAACTCCTTCCGGATCAACCAGGGGTACGACAGGATCGTCCGGATCTGGTCATAGTATTGGTAGAGCTGCTTGAGCCCTTGGAAGGAGGCGGTGATCCGCTTGAACGGGTTGCTGGCGAAGTAGAAATTGAAGGCATGCTCCAGCGAGGAATCGCCTTCGTGCGGAGAGAAGATCTGGATGTCCCGCCAGGAGAAACAGACCAGATCGGGCGAAAAGGCCTTGGCGGTCTCGCGCAGGACTTTGCCACGCTGATCTTTCGGATAGAGCGACAGGTCCAGGATGCGCTGCCGGACATCCGGCTTACGCCGGTGGATGAAGTCCACCAGGTAGGTGATCCCGATCGGGTACACCTTCTTACAGGGGAGAAAGACGTAGAGGATGGAATTCATCAGGGAGCCATTGTCTGAAAGTCCGAAAGTCGTAAAATCGAAAGTCTTTGGACTTGATGATTTTCAGACTGATAGACTTTGCGACTATTTTATTGCCACGTGTATTGCCACGATGCCGCCGCTGAGATTTCGGTAGTCCACCTGCGAGAATCCCGCCTTCAGCAGCATGGCTTTGAGCCCTTCCTGATTGGGAAACGTCCGGATCGACGCCGGCAGGTATTCATACACGCCGGTGGTGTCATGCGCCACGCGCGTACCGATCCACGGCAGGAGGCGGAAGGAATACCAATCATAGAGAGCCCGCAGCCAGGTGCGGGCGGGATGTGAAAATTCCAGGCAGATGAAGCGCCCGCCCGGTTTCAGTACACGCCGGATCTCGGTGAACGCCTTCATCAGATCGCCGACATTGCGAATGCAGAATCCCGCCGTAGCCGCGTCGAAGCTGTTGTCGCGAAACCCCAGCCACTGCCCATTGGCTTGCAGGCAGGCGATCCGGTTGGACAAACCGCGCTGTCCGATTTTTCGATGGCCTTCTCGCAGCATGGCTTCGTTTAAGTCCACTGCAGCCACATGGCCGTTCGGTCCGAGGCGAGGTTCAATGAGCAAGGCCAGGTCACCCGTGCCTGCGCCAACATCCAGAGCCCGACCGTTCGTGACAGGAGGAACGAGAGATGCCGTGATCCGTTTCCAACGATGGTGCAGCCCGAAGCTCAGGAGCGTGTTATTGAGGTCGTACCGGCGGGCGATGGCCGTGAACATCCGTTGGACGGCCTGCTCGCGCGCGGGGCCGGACCATTCAGATACCACTCGCGCCGACGATTCGGCCGATGGCGCGGGTTTTTCTTCGAGTTGCAGCATGCGGCGATGGTGGCACCCACTTTGAGGCTTTGTCAAGCAAAGCCGCGGCAATGCTATAATCACGTCTTCCATGTCCGGTTCGATCGTCATCAAAGGGGCGCGGGAACACAATCTCAAGAATCTCGACGTCGAGATTCCCCGGGACCGGCTCGTCGTCATCACGGGCTTGAGCGGGTCCGGCAAGTCGTCCCTCGCCTTCGATACCATTTATGCCGAAGGGCAGCGCCGCTATGTCGAGTCGCTCTCGGCCTACGCGCGCCAGTTCCTCGAGCAGATGGGCAAGCCCGACGTGGATTCGATCGAAGGCCTGTCGCCGGCCATCTCCATCGAGCAGAAGAGCACCAGCCACAACCCGCGCTCCACGGTCGGCACGGTCACGGAAATCTACGATTACTTGAGATTGCTCTTTGCCCGCATCGGACGCCCCTTTTGCCACCAGTGCGGCGAAGAGATCTCGGCCCAGACCGTCCAGCAGATGGTGGACGCGATCCGCGCTCTCCCGGACGGCTCGAAGTTTCAGATCCTGGCTCCGATCGTCCGTGGCCGCAAAGGCGAATATCGCAAAGAGTTGCTGGAGATGCGTCGGGCCGGCTACGTGCGCGCGCGGTTCGACGGCCGGATGGTCGAGTTGGGCGAGGAGATCGCGCTCGACAAGCAGAAAAAACATACGATCGAAATCGTGGTGGACCGGCTTGTCATGAAAGCCGGCGGGCCGGGCGATGCGTTATCGAAGCGCCTGGCCGACTCGGTCGAGGCGGCGCTGAAACTGGCGGAGGGGCTGGTCGGCGTCCTGACGGAAGACGGCAAGAGCCTGCTCTATAGTGAAAAACTCGCCTGCATCCGCTGCGGCGTGAGCTATCCGGAGATCACCCCCCGTGTATTTTCCTTTAATAGTCCGCACGGCGCCTGTCCGACCTGTGACGGCATCGGATTCGCCATGCCACCGGGATGCCCGGAAGAGGAAGACCTGACTCTGCTGGAAGTCTGTCCGGCCTGCAAGGGCGCCCGGCTGAAGCCGGAAAGCCTTTCGGTCAAGGTGGGACGGCGTTCGATTGCAGAAGTCACGCAACTGTCAATCCGGGCGGCAGCCGGCTTTGTCGAGTCGCTGAAGCTGACGGAGCGGGAAACGTTCATCGCGCAGCGCATCCTGAAAGAAATTCGCGAACGGCTGGGCTTCCTCGTCAACGTCGGGCTCGATTACCTGACGCTGGACCGTGCAGCCGCGACCCTGTCCGGCGGGGAAGGGCAGCGTATCCGGCTGGCCACACAGATCGGCTCAGGGTTGGTGGGGGTGCTCTACATTCTCGACGAGCCGTCCATCGGCTTGCACCAGCGGGACAACCGGCGGCTGCTCCAGACACTGCTCCGTCTGCGCGATCTCGGCAATACGGTCGTGGTGGTGGAGCATGACGCGGAAACGATGCAAGCCGCGGATCATATTCTCGATCTCGGGCCGGGCGCCGGCGCGCTCGGCGGGCATGTCATTGCGCAAGGTACGCCGAAAGAAGTGATGGCGACCAAGGCGTCGCTGACCGGCCAGTACCTGCGCGGCGAGATGACGGTGACGCTGCCTCGTCGCGATCGAAAACCCAGGGGCTTTCTCAGCGTCGTCGGGGCCCGCAAGCATAATTTAAAAAACTTCACGGCGAAGATTCCACTCGGCCTGCTGACCTGCGTGACCGGCGTGTCGGGTTCCGGCAAGAGCACGCTCGTGCTGGAAGTGCTCTTTCACTCGCTCTCGCAACTGCTCTATCACAAGCATCCCAGGATCGACGGGTGCAGGGAACTGAAAGGCGTCGAGGCGTTGGACAAGGTGATCGACATCGACCAGTCGCCGATCGGGCGCACGCCGCGGTCCAATCCGGCAACGTATACCGGCCTCTTCACCTTCATCCGCGACCTCTTTGCCCAACTGCCCGAGTCCCGCGTGCGCGGCTACAAGCCGGGCCGGTACAGTTTCAATGTGAAGGGCGGGCGGTGCGAGGCCTGCGAAGGCG
>JBGPNZ010000129.1:0-6675 GCA_041487795.1 Nitrospiraceae bacterium | reverse complement strand
AGAGCGTCCGCACGTAGGTTCCCTTGGAGCAGCGGACTCGCAACGTGATGTCCGAGCCAGCGATCCTGAGCACGTCCAGTTCATGAATCTCCACGGTGCGCGATTGCCGCTCGACCGTTTTGCCTGCCCGCGCCGACTTATAGAGCGGCGTGCCGGCCACTTTCACCGCCGAATACATCGGCGGCACCTGCGTAATCCGCCCCCGAAACGGCGCGATCGCAGCCCTGATCTTCTCTTCCGAGAGCCCGTCGAGCGAACGCGTCGCCAGCACGGTGCCGGTCGCATCCTGCGTATCCGTGGTCTGGCCCAGGCGCAGGACCGCGCGATACTCCTTGTCCCATTCCAACAGGTATTCGGCGATGCGCGTGCCGCGGCCCACCAGAATGGGGAGCACGCCGGTGGCCGCCGGATCGAGCGTCCCCCCATGGCCGACCTTCGGTCCCTTCAAGAGTCCGCGCACTTTCGCTACTACATCGTGGGAGGTCCAGCCGGCCGGCTTGTTGACGTTCATAATGCCGTCACCGATGGCGATACCGTGGGCCACCGTTGTCTCCGCTGCCACCGTCATATCCATTCGTTCACTGGCCTTCGCCGGCCTGTGCCGGTGTTGCGGACTCGTCCGGCTTGACGTCCTTCTTCCGTTCCTCGTCGAGATGATCAAGGATGGACAGGAGCCGGTCACCGCGCGGGCCGCTGACATCCTTCTGAAATACAATCTCGGGCGTATAGCGCAGATTCAGCCGGCGGCCCAATTCGGAACGAATGAACCCGCTGGCCTTGTTCAATCCGACAAACGCAGCGCGCTCCTGCTCGGCGTCGAGCAGGGTCGTCACAAACACGCGGGCCAGCCGCAGGTCGTTCGTGATCTTCACGTCGGTGACCGTCACGGACGCCACACGGGGGTCCTTGGTCTTGCGCATGATGATGTCCGCCACTTCCATGCGAATCTGATCCGCCACCCTCGTCGCACGCTTATACGCTGTCTTGGCCATATTAAGGCTCGTGCTAACAGCGAGCAGCGAATAGCTCCGAATCTTTTCCTGCTGCTAGCTATTTGCTACCAGCTATTAGCTTTTTCAGAGCAATTCGATGCGCGACTGCACAATCTCGATCGTCGGAACGGCGCGGATCTGATTCAGCACCTGATCCAGCACCTGGTTGACGTAGGCCGTCTCGTTGGCGACGCAGGCGATGCCCAGCACCGCTTTCTGCCAGAGATCCTGCTCGTCCACCTCGGCCACCGAGACATTGAATTTATCTCGGAGCTTGTCTTTTAAGCTGCTCAACACCTGCCGCTTCGATTTCAGCGACTGCCCGTCCGGGATGAACAGCTCGACCGTACAGACCCCGACAATCATCACACCGCCCGCACATGCATCCCACTACATCTTGGTCGCAATCTTATCGACGGCAAAAACTTCCAGCACGTCGCCGACTTTGATGTCGTTGAAATTCTCGACGCTCATGCCGCACTCGTAGCCTTGCTGAACTTCCTTCACGTCGTCCTTGAAGCGGCGCAACGATCCCATCTTGCCTTGATAGACCGACACATTGTCGCGCAGCACCCGCACGTTGGCGCCGGAGCGTTGAATGGTTCCGTCCGTGACATAGCAACCGGCGATGACGCCTGCTTTCGGGATCGTGAATATCTGGCGGACTTCCGCGCGGCCCACCACACGCTCCTTCAGCGTCGGCTCAAGCAGCCCTTCCATCGCCGCCCGAATATCCTCGATAGCATTGTAAATAATGGTATAGAGCCGGACGTCGATGCCGTCCTTCTCCGCGAGCGCGGAGGCTTTCGGCTCCGGCCTGATGTTGAAGCCGATGACGATGGCGCGCGAGGCCGAGGCCAGCATGATGTCCGTTTCGGTGATCGCGCCGACCCCGGAGTGAATTACGCGGAGCTTGACCGCGTCGGTCGACAGCTTTTCGACCGCGCTGCCCAAGGCCTCCGCCGAGCCCTGCACATCGGCCTTGATCACCACGGCCAGCTCCTTGACGTCGCCTTCCTTGATCCGGGCAAAGAGATCGTCGAGCGTGACTTTTCCCGGGCCGGCGTTGATGTCGGCCGCGCGCTGTTTTTGCGCGCGCGCGTCGGCGATCTGGCGCGCGACGCGCTCATCCTTGACCGCGACGAAGGGATCGCCCGCGCCCGGCACGCCCGGCAAGCCGATCACCTCGACAGGGACCGAGGGGCCCGCTTCTTTCACCTTCTCGCCGCGATCGTTGTTCAGCGCGCGCACGCGCCCGCTGAACGTGCCGACGACGAAGGCATCGCCGACCCGCAGCGTCCCGCTCTGCACCAGGACGGTCGCCACCGGACCGCGGCCTCGGTCCAGTCTGGCTTCGATCACGGTGCCCTTGGCCAGACGTGCCGGGTCCGCCTTGAACTCCAGCACGTCCGCCTGGAGGAGAATCATTTCGAGCAGGGTCTCGATCCCGGTCTTCTGCTTGGCCGACACTTCCACAAAGATCGTCTGCCCTCCCCATGCCTCCGGAATCAGTTGGTGCTCGGCCAGCGCGTTTTTCACGCGGTCCGGGTTGGCGCCGGCCTTGTCGATCTTGTTGATGGCCACGATGATCGGCACGCTCGCCGCCTTTGCGTGATGAATCGCTTCGACCGTTTGCGGCATCACGCCGTCGTCCGCCGCCACCACAAGCACGACGAGATCGGTGATCTTGGCGCCGCGGGCCCGCATGGACGTGAACGCTTCGTGGCCGGGCGTGTCCAAAAACGTGACTTGCTTGCCGTGCACCGCCACCGTATAGGCGCCGATATGCTGCGTGATTCCACCCGCTTCGCCTTCGGCCACTTTCGTCTGCCGGATGGCATCCAGGAGCGAGGTTTTGCCATGGTCCACGTGGCCCATGATCGTCACGACCGGCGGACGCAGCTGGGTCGCCCCGTCCTGTTCGGTGTCGGCAATGTCGTCGAGGAGGGCCTCACCTTGCCTCTCGACGACGACCTCGGTCTTGACGCCGTAGCTTTCGGCGATTAATTGCGCGGCGTCCAAATTCAGCGGTTGATTCAGCGTCAGCATTTGGCCGGTGTCCATGAGCTTGCGCATCACATCGGCCGGCCGCTGCCCGACCAATTCAGAAAATTCCTTCACGGTGAGGCCGGCCGTCAGTTTGATGGCTTTCTGACGGGGCTTGGTGATTTCCGTGACGGTCGACGCCTGTTGATGGCGGGAGCGATCCTCCCGGCGATGGACGGGAATCGCCCGCAGGTCCTGCCAGCGGGCGGCATCTTCACGGAAGCGCAGCTCGTCCTCATCTTTGACGCGGCCGGTTTTCTTCGTCTTCTTGAGTAGTTTGTCTTTCAGCCCCGCCTCGCCGGCAGGCTGGCCTAAATCAATCTTTTTACGCACGCCCGCCGCACTCGGAGCCGGCCCAGGAGCAGCGGTCGCCGCGACAGCCGACGGCGCACCCACGCTCGAAGCCGGCTCATGTACGGACGTTGCAGTACTGACTGCCGGGGGATGTCCGGAGAGAGACGGCGGCGCATGCACAGGTTCAGCTGCAGGCACGGCACCGGTGGCGCTGTCATGCGCCGGACCTGCGGGATGAATCGGCGTCATCGGCGAAGGCGCCGCCACGCTCTCGTCCGTCGATTCGTCCTCTTTTTTCTTCTTAAACAGCAGCCGTTTCTTGTCGGCTTTGGGAGATTCTTCAGCAGGAGCGGATTTGGCCGCGGTATCTTTCTGGGTTGTCGTGCCTTTCTTGACCAACGCCTTGGCGGGAGTCTTCGAGGCCGGCGTGTCTTTGGCGTGCTTGGCGAGCACGGTCCGGACGGCATCGTCGTCCATCGTGCTGCTATGCGACTTGGCGGCAATGCCGAGCCGTTTGAGTTCGGCGAGCAATTCCTTGCTCTCCATCCCCAGCTTTTTGGCCAGATCGTGAACTCGTGTGCCTGACATGCGCCTTCCGATACTCCCTAGGCTTTCGACTCCGTCGCCGCCTGCTCGGCCTGCGCTTCCGCCTGCCGCTGCGCGCGCGCCGCTTCTTCTTCCCGCTGCGCGTCGGCTTCCTCGGCCATCGCCGCCTTGATCTCGCGGTCGCGCTCGACCTTCTCTTTCTCGTATTCCGTTGCGCTGATGATGTCGATCTTCCAGCCGGTGAGCCGGGCGGCCAACCGGACGTTCTGCCCGTTCTTGCCGATGGCCAGCGACAGCTGTGAATCGGCTACGACCACGAGCGCCGACTTTTTCTCTTCGTCAATGCCCACCTTTTCGATGCTCGCTGGATTCAGCGCTTCGGCGATAAACACGCGCGGGTCGTTGGTCCAGGCAATGATGTCGATCTTTTCGCCGCGCAGCTCCCGCACCACCGCCTGCACGCGCGAGCCCTTGATGCCGACACAGGCGCCGACCGGATCCACCGCCTTGTCGCGTGAGGAGACGGCGATCTTCGTCCGGTCACCCGGCTCGCGGACCACGCCCTTGATTTCGACGATCTTCTCGCCGACTTCTGGTACCTCGAGCGCGAACAGCTTGCTCACGAACTGCGGGTGGGACCGGGAGAGAATCACCTGGACGTCCTTCGGCGTCTTCCGCACTTCGAGCAGATAGGCCTTGACGCGATCGCCCCGGCGGTAGGTTTCGCGGGGAATCTGTTCCTGGATCGGCAGAATGGCTTCGGTCTTGCCGAGATCCACGATGTAGTTGCGCCGCTCCTGGCCGATGATGATGCCGTTGATCAGGTCGCCCTGGCGGGTCGAGTATTCCTTCTCCACCGCCTCCCATTCGGCTTCGCGGACTTTCTGGCAGATCACCTGCTTGGCGGTCTGCGCAGCAATGCGCCCGAGCTCGTCCATCTCGATCAGGGAACCGATCTCGTCGCCCACCTCCGCCCCATCGTCCACCTTGCGGGCTTCCAGGATCGAGATTTCGGCCTTGGGATTCGCGACGGTCTCGACGATGGTCTTCAGCGAGATCACCGAAATGTCGCCCGTCTTGGCATCGAACTCGACTTTGACATTTTCCCCCTGGCCGAAGCGCTTCTTCGCCGCCGTCTGGAGCGCCATTTCCACCGCGCCGATGATGCGGGCCTTGTCGATACCCTTCTCGCGGCCCAGTTGGTCGATCACTGCAATTAGTTCTTTGCCGTTCATAGTCTCATTCCTCGCTTGCTAGGCTCTGTCGTCGCTATCATATTCTTAAAACCTTACTTCAGGCCGCCCTTCCGCGATACTCTCCCACACAATCTGCAGAATCTGCTCCGACCGTTTCTCCTCCACCGACAGCGTCACGCCGTCGTCGCGCACCTCACGCAGCGTGCCGACCACCCGCCACTGCCCGTTAATCGGGGTCCGGAGCTTGAGGTTGACCACGGTGCCGAGCGCGCGGTGATACTGCTCGCGACGCTTGAACGGCCGGTCGAGCCCCGGTGACGAAACTTCGAGCGTGTAGGAATGCGCGATCGGGTCCTCGACGTCCAGCGCGTGGCTCAGTGAGACATGCACCTGCCCGCAATCTTCCAGGCTCACGCCGCCCGGCTTGTCGAGAAACACCCGCACCAGCGTCCGCGTGCCCTGTCCGACGCACTCGACATCCACAACATCCACGCCGAGTGAGCGAGCGAGCGGCGCCGCGATGGTCCGGACGCGTTCCGCGATGAACTGGGCCTCGCGCCCCCTGGCCGTTCCGGCCGGCTCCTGCGTGCTCCAGCTCATGTGTACACCCGACTCAAATAAAAAGTGGGCCTGAGGCCCACTTTCACGAGCCCCAACCTACCATGTTGGTATTATGAAGGCAAGAGGAGAAAAGGGAAGGAGCGAGCGGCGGCGTGGTCTCCTCCCTTGCTCGCAGAAGGCGCACGATCGGAATGTGTTCCTTCGATGCGCGCAGTCGGAGGAGGCCAAGCCGCCGCTCGAAGGAATAGCCCGTCCCCGCTAATAAAAAACAGAACGGTGACAGACCGCTTGAAAGTCTGTCACCGTTAACGCTTCGCCACGTGCAGCGGGCTACTCCGGCAGTGATTGCCCAACTAACCTTGAATGTCCCGCTTTCTCTCCCGTTTGAAATAGTTAATATCTTCTTCGATTGCCGGAAAGTCTTAATGCAGCGATGATGGCGATAGTCCAAAAGATTGGCTTCAAAACCCAGCCCCATCCGTAATCCATGAATGGACGGTCGGGAGGCATGCCAAATACAGCATCCAATGCAATCGTCCAAAGAAAGCAGAAAACAAAACCAAGACCATATCCAATAAGTTTATCTTCAAAGTTTTCTATTGGCATTTTCAACTCCGCAAGATTCTATGTTGTTAATTTAGCAAATCAATAATTTCTTCCAGCGACCATGCATGGTCGGATACGCTAGCAGCCATTGCAGGTGTAACCCTGAGAGTTTGATGGATTCTGGCAAAATTGCAAAACATGAAATAGAGCGCCATGGCGTGACGGTGATTCTCCACCTTCTTTGAGTGTGCGTTCGTAAGACGCGTAAACCGCCGCATTCCCATCCTGATCTGTAGGTTCATCCGTTCGGCATAGCTGAAGGAAAAGAAAAACAGGGACATTCACCATTTCGGCGGAAGCAGGCTACGCTTTCCTCAGAATTGCGTCAATGCTCTTAAGCGGCAGGCAATGCTCGAGGGTAATCACTGCTGAAGCAGCCCACGGAACGTGGCGAAGCGTTAAAGGCGACAGGCTTGAAGCGGCCTGTCGCCTTT
>JBGPNZ010000128.1:0-6706 GCA_041487795.1 Nitrospiraceae bacterium | reverse complement strand
GGATGAGGTAATACATGAAGCCGGTGCCGAAGGTCGCCCGGGCGATCTGCGAGACGACGGTTTCGTCGGTGCACGGCGTGATATGCAGGTGGTTCGCCATCGCGCTGATGCCGATAAACATCGTGCCCAGGATGAGCGCCATACCGGCCATGGTGAGCGAGGCGTTGCGGGGCTCAGGTTTTCTGAAGGCCGAGACGCCGTTGGAAATAACTTCGACGCCGGTGAGCGCCGTGCAGCCGGAGGAAAAGGCGCGGAGCAGCACCAGGAGCGTGAGGGTTTCCGTTGTGTCGGGGGCGACAAACTGACAGGCGGCGCCTGCGGGCGCTGTGCCCGTCATCATCTGCACGACCCCCATGGCCAGCATGAAAAAGACGGAGCCGATAAAGATATACGTCGGTGTGGCGAAAATGCGACCCGACTCGCGGACGCCGCGCAGATTCACGACCAGGACCAGGATAATCGTGGTGAGCGCCAGCGCGACGCGGTGCGGGAGCAGTTCCGGCACCGCCGAGGTCAGAGCGGCCACGCCGGCCGCGACGCTGACGGCGACCGTGAGCACGTAATCGATCATGAGGGCGGCGGCGGCTGTGAGGCCCGGCCAAATTCCGAGATTGGCCTTGGAGACGGTGTAGGCGCCTCCGCCGGCCGGGTATTCATAGATGATTTGCTGATACGACAGGGTGAGGATCGTCAGCAGGAGCACGATGGCGATGCTGACAGGAATGGAATAACTCAGGGCGGCGGCCCCGACCAGGATCAGGACCAGCAGAATTTCTTCCGTCGCGTAGGCGACTGAAGAGAGGGCGTCGGACGAGAAGACGGCCAGCGCGAAGCGCTTGGACAACCGTTCGTGCGCGGCTTGTGCTGTTTTAAGAGGGAGCCCGACGAGGAAACGCTTGAGGAACATGGGAACCCATTATGGCATAAGATTAGGCCGCGCGAGAAGGTTCTTTGCGCGTCGTCGCCGGCGGACGTTCCGTTCTTAAAATGGGTCCCAAAGGGGTTGACATGGTTTGGCGACTTGAGTATCGTAGGGCCGGTTTTATATTCTATTCATCAGAATGATTTTTGGAGGCGATTAACCGGTTACGTGCCACAGGCCGGGTTGTTCCCGCCAGTGTCCATCCTGTAACCACAGAACTGATTCACAGAGCCTGTCATGTCATTTCCATTTCAAGGAGGCCGGTCCATGTTACATCCCATTTTCTCTTCGTGTATCCGCCTGTTCGGCTGGCTGGCTATCGGCGCATTCGCGATGCTTCCGGTGACAGTCTCGGCTGAGACGCCGGCATCCCACGTCCATCAGACGGGGATGACGCATCAGACGCCGGAATGGGCCGAGAAACTCAAGGCACAGACCATCATCGAAGACACCAAGGAAGGGCGCCCGGAGCGTGCCTTCCAAGTGGACATGCAGCACCAGCGCATCATGCGCCAGATGGAGCAGGATGCCCAGGTGCAGCAAACGAGCGGCGCCTTCAACAACATGTCCATGATGCACCAGTATGGGGCCGGCGGGCAGGATATGCTGCTCGTCTCGGATCCGCGCCAGGAACCGGTTATGCAGGGCGGCCGCTGCCCGGCCGGCGCTCCGGTCCGGTCTTACGACGTGTCGGCGATCAACGTCGAGATCACGCTCAACCAGTGGCTGGATTTCTACCCCGGCTACATGTACGTGCTGACCGAGAATCTCGAGAAGGTTCGCGCGGAAGAAAAGAAGAATGCGGAAGCCCGCGAGAAGGAAGGCTATGACCCAGGTGCGGTGTTGCCCGGCGTGCAGGCCCAGTGGATTCAGCCGCTGGTGATCCGCAGCAACCAGGGCGACTGCGTCAAGATCAAGCTGCAGAACAAGCTTGAGGGCGGCGAGGATGTGAGTCTCCATGTTCACGGCTCGAGCATGGTCGTGAGCGCCACCGGCAAACCGGCGACGACGACCAATCCGGACACGATCGTGGCCAAGGACAAGGCGGCTGATCTGGAATGGTACATCCACCCGGCGACGCAAGAGGGCGGCCGGCAGTTCCACAGTTTCAGCAACGACCGTGAGCTGACGGTGCTGGGCATGTTCGGCACCTTCGTCGTGGAACCGAAGGGCTCGGAGTACCTGGAGCCGCTGGGCACGGGCGATCCGACGCCGGCGCGGAGCGGCTGGCAGGTCATCATCAAGAACGGGACCGGCCCGGACTTCCGGGAATTCGTGCTGATCTACCACGAGAACGGCGACGAAGCGTTCCGCATCAATAATAAGAAGGGCGATTTCATCCCGCAGCGCGATCCGCTGACGGATGCCTACCGCCCGGCCGGCCGCTCGATCAACTACCGCAGCGAGCCGTTCGGCATCAATAATATGCACGTGCAGCACGAGTACTTCGGGTTTGAGGACGAGTCGATGGGCTACAGCTCCTATACCTTCGGCGATCCGTCCCCGACGATTCCCCGGTCCTACATGGGCGATCCGGCGAAGTTCCGCCTGGTCCATGGCGGGTCGGAGGTCTTCCACTCGCACCATCCGCACGGCGGCACCATCCGCTGGCCACGCAGCCCTCGGGCGATCGACGACATGAACCTGTGGGCCACGGCGACCAACGGGCCGGTGAAGTATCCGGTGATCCGCGTCAAGACGGACCGCGTGGACGTCGAAGTGATCGGGCCCTCCGAGGCGCTCGACCTGGAGACGGAGTGCGGCTCTGGTCTCTGCCAGCAGCTGGCGGGCGATTTCCTGTTCCACTGCCACGTGGCGCATCATTATGTCGCGGGCATGTGGGGCTACTGGCGCGTGTACAACACGATGCAGATTGGTGACCAGCGCAACGATACGATGCCGGACCTGCGCGAACTGCCGGACCGGAAGGGCCGGATCAAGCTCGGCGTAACATCGGACAAGCTGGTCGGCAAGACCGTGGATTGGTTCGGCAAGACCTTCCAGATCGTGGACAAGGACAAGAGCAACTGGAAGGGCAATCCTGCCGTCGTCAACATCAAGGACTGGGTGGAGATGCAGTTGCCGACACAGGGCAAGCCGGGCCACAAGGACGATGAGAAGGGGCAGATCATCTCCTACGATGCGACGGTGCTGGACTGGATCTGGGAAGGCCCCCGCGCGATGAGCGAGAAAGAGAGCACGATCGACAATCCCAAGTACAAGTCCACGCATCCGGGCAAGCGGCATCCGATCACGTTCGAGCCGGCGACAGGCAAGGTGGCGTGGCCGCACCTGACGCCGCACTTCGGCAAGCGGGTGATGTTCTCCCCGCGGCACTCCGGCGCGCCTTGGCTTGAAATGATCGCCCGGGACGAAAACGGCGAGCCCAGCCTGGATCCGGCGAAGCCGGGCGAGAGCGGGCGCTGGAGCCTGTGCCCGGAGAACGCCGGACGGAAGATCTATAACGTCCATTTCATTAAACTCCCGATCAAGCTGGCCAAGGCGCAGGGCAAGGAGCCGGCCGTGGTGGATCCGAACGGCTTGATCTATGTATTGCATGAAGAGGAAGCGGCCATTCGGGCGAACGACGATCTCAAATATCCGCTGGTCGTCCGCGGCAATATCTACGATTGCCTGGATTGGACGCTGACCAGCGAGTGGGACGACGACGATTACACGAACTTCCAGTCGTCCAAGATCAACACACACTGGCATTTCCTGCAGTTCGACAACCAGTCGTCGGACGGCGTGATCACCGGCTTCTCGTACGAGCAGTCGGTCCGGCCGTTCACGATGCTGGAGAAGAAGAACAAGAAGGGTCTGCCGGCGCCGATGAACACGGCGATCACGGCGGCGGCCAAGAAGGGGGCCAAGAGCATCACAGTCAAGAACGCGGCCCAGTTCCATGTGAATACGGAAATTCTGGTCGGGGCGGACAATGTGAAGGGCAACGAAGTCGCCCGGATCAAAGAGATCAACGGCAATGCGATTACGCTGACCAAGGGGCTGCGGAACGACCACCCAGCGAACGACATCGTGACGGTGGAATTTGTCCGGCAGCGGTTCTGGGTGGATGCGGACGTGGGCACGGTGTTCTGGCACGACCATGCCTTCGGCGCGACCACGTGGCCGCACGGCGGCTTCGGGGCCTTCATCGCCGAGCCGTTCGGGTCCACGTATCATAATCCTGCGACCGGCAAGGAAATCCGGAGCGGCCCGGTGGCGGACATTCGCACCGTGGAGCCGGTAGGACATGGCGTCAACGGCAGCTTCCGCGAGTTGATGGTGCAGGTGCATGACACGGTGCCGCACACGGTGAACATCGTGACGGCGGGGAATCCTCCCGGCCAGCCGGTGGAAGTGGCGCTGGAAGCGGGCAAGACCGTGTCCTTCATGATGCCGGAGAAGATTTACATGACGCCGATGCCGTTCCTGAACGGCGGCACGCATACGACCGGCAGCGGATTGAACTTCCGCGCGGGACCGATCGCGCAGCGGTTGGCGACGAATCCGGACGTATCGAAGGCGTTCAGTAGTCTGGTGCACGGCGATCCATACACGCCGTTGCTGCGGGCCTATACGGGCGATACGATGGTCTTCCGGCTGCTGCATACGCTCATGAACGAGAGCATGGTCTGGACCATTTCGGGCCATACCTTCCTGAGCGAGCGCTATGCGGGCGATGCGAACCGCAAGAACTCGATCCACATCGGAATCGCCGAGCGGTACGACCTGGTCGTGCCGAAGGCGGGCGGGCCGCGCGCGCAGGCCGGCGACTATATTCACTTCAACGGGCGCTCCTCGAAATTCTCCGAAGGCGCCTGGGGCCTCATCCGGGTGCACGACAAGGAGCAGCCGGATCTCCAGAAACTGCCGGCGGGCTACAGTGGCCGGAACGAAATTCCGGCGCCGCTGCCGGTCTGCCCGGCGAACGCGTCGGTGAAGACCTTCAACGTGGTGGCGATGGACTATCCGTCCATGAAGTTCAACTCGAAGGCGCCGGATACCATCGAGGTGGACTTCGAGCGAAAGATCCAGCTCAATAACCCCGATGCAAAAATTTACGCGTTGGAGGAGGAAGCTTCCAAGGTGGCCACAGGGGCACAGCCGATGCCGCTGACCCTGCGTGCCAATACGGGGGACTGCCTCAAGGTCAATCTGAAGAACAAGATGAAGAACAGCCGCGCGTCCTTCTCAGCGATTTCCCTGGCGTTCGATCCCAAGGATTCGCTGGGCGCGAACGTCGGCAACAACCAGGGCGATCAGACGATCGCGCCGGGCGAGAGCCGCACGTACACCTACTATGCGGACCCGTCGCTGGGCGAGATTGCCTCGCTGGTGTGGGATTGGGGCAACGTGATGATCAACCCTCGGAACGGGTTGTTCGGCGCCGTGATTATCGGGCCGAAGGGCGCCCAGTACCGCGATCCGAAAACGGGCGCGGACGTGTCCAACAAGAACGCGTGGGCGGCCGATGTGATCGTGGACCGGACCATTCCGGGCTACGAGCATCGGACGAACTACCGCGATGCAGCCCTGTTCTTCCAGGACGAGGACAACATCATCGGCACCAGCTTCATGCCCTACGTGCAGAACGTAGCGGGCCTGACCGGCGTCAACTACCGGTCGGAGCCGTATAAATTCCGCGAAGAGTCGGGCTGCTCGCTGGGCAAGATGTTCCAGCCGTGCAAGACCGACAAGCCGGAAGATCCGGTGACGCCGCTCATCGAAGCGCATGCGGGCGATCCGGTCCGGATCCACGTGTTCGGCGCGAACAACGAGCAGAACCAGATGTTCAGCGTCGAGAAGCATGAGTGGCCGATCGAGCCCTTCATGCGGGGCGCGGATCAGATCAGCGTCGTGGAATTCTCCGGCTCGGAGACCATCGACGCGTTCCTGCCGTCGGCCGGTGGTCCGTATCGGATGGCGGGCGACTATGTCTGGAGCAACCAGCGGTTGCCGTACTCCCAGTCCGGGCAGTGGGGCTATCTGCGGGTTCGCCCGGCCGGCGATCAGTCGCTCCTGCCGTTGAGCGGTGCGACGCCGGGCTCGAAGCGCGCCGAAGTGGAGACTTTGACGCCGATCGTGCCGGTGTCGACGCGGTAAGACGGCTGGCCTGAACACGGTCGCTGTGTTATACAGAGGGGGAGCTGCAAGGCTCCCCTTTTTGTTTATGGTAATCAGTCGTGATAGAGAGCGTTCAATGATGCGGATGATTGTACTGGCGGTGGCGACGGTGCTGGTGTGCTCTGCGCCGGCCTGGGCCTACGAAGAAATCGCCGTGTCCGACGGCGGGGTTATCTCGGGCAAGGTGACGATCACCGGCGGCAAGCCGATTGCCAAGGGATTCAATCTCATCACGTTTCCCGATCCGGTCTATTGCGGACGCATCTCCACTGGCACCGGCTGGCGCGTTCTGGATGAATTTGCGATCGCGCCGGACGGCGGGTTGAAGGATGTCGTGGTATTTCTGGCAGAGGTCCAACGCGGCAAGCCCTTTGCGTTTGCGCCGCCGACGATCGAAGCCCGCGACTGCCGGTTTCTGCCGTTTATGACGATCGTCAAGGATCGGAGCGATGTCGTGGTGCTGAACATGGATCCGGTCATGCACGACATCCAGGCCTACGAGACGTCGCATCTCGGCCCACGCGTGCTCTTCAATACGCCGCTTCCGATGAATCCGCACCATCGCCGCGAGGTCAGCGCAGACAGCCACGAGCATCTGGCGGGCGAGCCGATGGCGCAACCGATCCACATGACCAAAGGGCGCCGCATCTTCGTGAT
>JBGPNZ010000127.1:0-6761 GCA_041487795.1 Nitrospiraceae bacterium | reverse complement strand
GGCGTGACCTGCGTGCTGAACGGCATGCGCACCCCAGCCTATGTGACGGATTCGGTGGGAGTGTTAGGCTGGGCACCTCTTTCCGATGTGCGCCGAGTCTACGAAGCCATGCGGATCGCTCGCTGATCGTAGTCCGTTCCCATTTTGAATTTACCTCTATTTAACAAGCTCGTGACCGTGCGGCTATGCGCACACGATACGGTGCATCTTGCAGCGTTTCTCTTGTGACCTCAGACTTCCTCAGGGTTGTGCCCCCTGGGGAGGTCTGGGATAAACCTGCAGGACACAGATCGCTCACCCTCAATGAACAATTCCGTGCGTTGCATCGCACCGAGGCCCTTCCTAATCCCAGCCGTCCCTAACCATATGAAATACAACATAAAAATTCTTAACTTTCTTTTCTACCCCGTCTTCGAGTACCTTTCAATGCCCTTTCTGAAAGCGACCTAGCGCCAGTGCAGTGCGGCCGGCGCTCAACTCAAGGATGTCATGTCGAAGCTTGCGGTGCTCGATATCGGGACCAACTCCATTCACATGGTGCTGGCGGAGATCGAGCCGGATTTTTCCTATAAGATTCTCGACCGGTACAAGGATATTACCCGCCTCGGCGACGGCACGTTCAAGGCCCACCGCCTGCCCGACGCTGCCATGCGCAGGGGGCTGGAGGTCATCAAGACGCAGGTCACTCTCGCCAGAAACAAGGGCTACAAGCGCATCAAGGCGGTGGCCACCAGCGCCGTCCGCGAAGCGAAGAACGGCGGCGAGTTCCTGAAGGCGGTGTCGCGTGAAACGGGCCTGACCGTCCGGGTCGTCACCGGGCAGGAAGAAGCGCGCCTCATCTATCTGGGGGTCCGGCACAGCATGGAGTTGCCGGCCGATCCCGTGTTGATCGTGGACGTGGGCGGAGGCTCTGTGGAACTGGTCGCCGGCAACCGGGAGACCATGCTCCAAGGCCAGAGCTTGAAGCTCGGCGCCATCCGATTGAAAGATTTGCACCTGCATCGGGACCCACCCTCGGAAGCGATGCTGGATGTGCTGCAACAGGCGATTGAGACCGAGATCGCCTCCGCGTTGCAGCGGTTCAAAGTGAAAGAGTTCAGCCAGATGATCGGGACGTCCGGAATGGCCGGCAACCTGACGGAGATCATTTACCTTCGCCGCACCGAGAAGCCGGTTCCCCAGCTTAACCTGGCGACGGTTTCACGGAAGGAGATCGAAGAGGTCGAAGGCCTGTTGCGAGAGGTGTCCGTAAAGGAACGGCTGGCAATTCCGGGGTTGGATCCCAAGCGCGTGGACACCCTGCTGCCGGCGGCGATGGTCCTCCGCACCCTGATGAAACAGGCCGGGCAGGACACGCTGACGATCAGCGACAAGGCCATTCGGGAAGGAATTATCTATGACTTCATGCAGCGGCACCAGGAAGGCATCCGCGCCGAGCAGGAAATTCCCAACATCCGCCGGCGCACCATTCTCAATTTGGCCCAGCGCTGCCACTATCCTCAGGCCCATTCCCATCACGTGGCCAAGCTAGCCGTGCAGTTATTCGACCAGACGGCTGCTCTGCACAAACTCGGCGAACGGGAGCGCGAATGGCTCGAGTATGCGGCCCTGCTCCATGACATCGGCTATCTGATCAATCCCCGCCAGCACCATAAGCACGCGTATTATCTGATCACGCAGAGCAACCTGGACGGGCTGACCGCGGAGGAGATCGAATTGATCGCGAACATCGCGCGGTACCACCGCCGCGCGCTGCCCGAGGTGAAGCACAAGCCGTTCGAGGCGCTGTTGCTGAAGAACCGCCGGACCGTCCAGAAACTCAGTGCGCTGCTCCGGATCGCCGACGGATTGGACCGCAGCCAGTTTTCAGTCGTGCAGCGTGTTAAAATCAGGCTCGGCAAGCCGGTGCGGATGACGCTCGAAACCACCAGCGATCCCGAGCTGGAGATCTGGGCGGCCCAGAGCCGGGCCGATCTGTTCGAGCGCGTCTTCCGGCGCAGCATTGAATTTTCCGTACGGCCGTATCAAGGAGAATCCGCATGACCTCGCCAGCGCCCCGCCTCGTGACGTTCGGGCAGCCGCATCCATTCCCCGGCAAGCTAATCATCGTCGAGGGCATCGACGGATCGGGGAAAAGCACGCAGCTGTTGTTGCTGCAGAAGTGGCTGGAGGCCCAGGGCTTCAACGTGTTTTTCACCGAGTGGAATTCCTCGGACCTGGTCAAGGAGACGACCAAGAAGGGCAAGAAAACAAAATCCTTGACGCCGACCACGTTCAGCCTGCTGCACGCGACGGATTTTGCAAGCCGCCTCTATCACCACATCCTGCCGCCGTTGAAGGCCGGCATGATCGTGCTGGCCGATCGCTATGCCTACACGGCGTTCGCGCGCGACGCCGTGCGCGGGGTGTCGAGCAGCTGGGTGCGCAAGCTCTACAGTTTTGCCGTCCAGCCGGACCTGGCGTTCTATTTCAAGGTTCCCATCGATACCGCCATCGCCCGCCTCCTGGGAGGGACCAGGGGCCAGTTCAAGTATTACGAAGCCGGGATGGACATGGGGCTCAGCCAGGACGTGACGGAAAGCTTCCGGATCTTCCAATCGCGCATTCTGTCGGAGTACGACAAAATCGTGGACGAGTACCACTTAACGGTGATGGATGCCACGAAGGAGATCGAAGAGCAGCAGGACGACATGCGGGCGGTCGTGACCAAGGCGCTCGAGCACTATAAGCCGAAACGAGGGGGTTATGGGAAAAGGGCGGCAGTATTTTGGCGACGGTTTGGCATACCTCAATCCGAGTGACCTCAAAGGCAAGCTGATCGTCATCGAGGGGACGGACGGCGTCGGCCGCTCCACGCACATCGAGCTGCTGCAGGAATGGCTCGAGGTGCAGGGCTACGGCGTCATCACGACGGGATGGACGCGATCGAGCCTCATGTCAAAAACCATCGACATCGCCAAGCAGGGCAATATTCTGGACCACTGGTCGCTCAGCCTCTTGTACGCGACTGATTTTGCCGACCGCCTCGAGCATCAGATCATCCCCGCCCTGCGGTCCGGCTTTGTCGTGCTGGCAGACCGCTACATCTATACCGCCTTCGCCAGAGATACGGTTCGGAGCGGCGACCCGGCCTGGATCCGCGACGTATTCGGCTTCGCCCTGATCCCCGACCTGGTCTGTTATTTGCGCATCGACGCCGATACGCTGGCGCTGCGGGTCCTCGAAAGCAACGGCATGAATTATTGGGAATCCGGCATGGATATGCGCGTAGGGACGGATCTCTACGACAGCTTCAAAAAATATCAGGCGCAGCTGATTGAGGAATTCGACAAGATGGCCGAGGAATTCAAATTCGAAGTGGTGGATGCGCGGAAATCGTTCGAGGAAATCCAGGAATTTCTACGGGCCAAGATCCAGCCGCTGCTCAGGAACGGGCGCAACCGCGGGCTCGCCCGTGTGCCTGCTCCCGCCGGCGCGGCGGCCCCTACCGAAGGCTCCTGAGCTGAGACGGTCCCATCCACCACCGCAGCTCGGCCCGGCCGGCTTTCGGGGTCTCGCGAAAACGCAGGCAGCAGGCACCGGCCTTCTTGAGCGACAACCCGGTGACCGGTTTCCCGAGCAGCAGCAGGCCGGCGGTTTCTCCCAGATGCGGCTCATGGCCGACGCAGATCACCGTGGCATCGGACGGCAGCGAGGACAGCAACGCCAGCAGTTTGTCGGGCGAGGCTTCCGGCAGCAGCACCTCATGGGCGTGCAACTCGATGCGAGGGCAGAGCATCTGGCGGATGAGCTTAGCCGTGTCGAACGCGCGCGCCAGCGGGCTGGTCCAGAGATATCCGGGTTCCAGCTCCAGCCGGAGAAGCCCCGCGACGGCTTCACGCGTTTTTTCGGCGCCTTTTGGCGTCAGGGGACGAAGGTGCTCCTCGCCGTCCCAGTCGTCGCGCTCGACCGCGATCCCATGTCGGAATAAGATGCACTCCATAGGCTCACCTACCATACCAAAGGCTGACGCGCATGAGCGAGCCCAATCTCGCTGACGATCGTCCGGTTCGCTATCGCGCGGTCGTGCTTCAGGCACTTGCACGATTGTCCGGCGGCGATACGGACGCCGCCACGCTGCACCGCGCGCGTACACATTTACGCCGGCTCCAGGCTTATCTCGAGCTGATCGGTGAAGATCGCAACGCGGACACCATCGCGCACTGCGTGATGCGGCTGAGCAAACTGCGAACGTTGCAGGTCTTCGAACGGTACATCTCAAAGCTCGATGCGCCACGATCCGATCGCAAGGCCGTCAAGCGACGCCTCCGAACTACTCGCGAAAAGCTCGAACGGACGCGCACCCATGCGGCGATTGAACGGATCGTTCGCCGGCATGCGTTGCCACCGACTCCCGGGAATCCCGATTGGCTGGCCGAGCGGATGAGGGCCGTACGGCATGCTCACGCAGACGCCCTCCGGCAGTTGACCGCCGAGATTGGCGCCAAGCCCCGGCGCAAAACGCTTCACCGGCTTCGCCTGCTGATCAAATCCATCCGGTATCAGGAAGAATGGGCGTTGGACCGGCCTTACGCCATGCCGGCACTGGTTCGACGACTGAAGCACGTGCAGGCGGTCCTGGGCGACTACGAAGACCTGGTCCAATTCCGGAAACTGGCACGCTCTCTGGATCTTCGATCGTCGGCCATCATCAAAAAACAGTGGCGCAAGGCGCGCACACGTGCGCGGACCCTCCCCGCCCATCTGGTTGAGTATCTTGGAATGACGGCAGGGCCACGCATTCGGCTTGTCGGCAGCCGGCACGATTCGGAACCAGCGGTCGGTTAGCCCTCTTGACTTATCAAAATTAATTGATATATTCACACCATGCTTTCCAGTAAAACTGTAGATCGTGAACGGATGGCGCAACTATGTCATGCGCTGTCCGACGAAACCCGCCTGCAACTCCTCGAGTTGCTGACTGACGGCGAGCAATGCGTCTGCGACCTGACGGACGCCTTGAAATCCAGCCAATCGCGTCTGTCATTCCACCTCAAGACGCTCAAAGAGGCCGGCTTGCTGCAGGACCGACGGGAGGGCCGTTGGGTGTATTACTCGCTGGAGCCGGCCGCGCTCGAAGAATTGAAAGAACTGCTGCAGTCAATCAAGGCGCGCAACCGAACAGCCATCAGGGCGACACAGCGCTGCGACTAGCTCTTTTTTTGTCCTTACTTATCAATATTTGTTGATTTGAAGAACCGGCATGACATTGTGTAACACATTAAGAATGAGTGCATAAAAAATGGATATAGCGACAGATTATCAGGTCGTTGAAAGCCAGGAAAAGCGGTTAAATTTGTTTGAGCGCTACCTCACCGTCTGGGTCGGACTCTGCATGGTCGTGGGGGTTGCACTTGGGACATGGATGCCCGGCCCCATGGCAACGCTCAGAGGGTGGGAGTTCAGCCGGGACAGCCAGATCAATGTGCCTGTTGCCGTGTTGATCTGGCTGATGATCATCCCCATGATGATGAAGGTGGATTTTGCTTCGATCAAAAACGTCGGAAAACGGCCGAAGGGCCTGCTGGTCACCCTCTTTGTCAACTGGGTCGTAAAACCATTTTCCATGGCATTCCTCGCCTGGCTGTTTTTCCGGCATGTGTTCGCCTCCTGGATCTCGCCGGCGGAAGCCGATCAATACATTGCCGGGGCGATTATTCTGGCCGCGGCTCCCTGCACTGCCATGGTCTTTGTCTGGAGCTACCTGACGGACGGCGATCCGGCCTATACCCTGGTGCAGGTTTCCGTGAACGACCTGATCATGCTGGTGCTGTTTGTTCCCCTGGTCGGATTGCTGGTCAGCGGCGCGTCGTCGCTGACCGTCCCGTTTCTCGTGCTGTTGTATTCCGTCGTCTTCTTTATCGTGGTTCCCCTTGCGGCCGGTGTGCTGATCAGGGCTTGGGCCATTCGCACCCACGGACACGTCTGGTTTGAGGAAACGCTCCTGCCGAAATTCCAACCGGTGACGATTCTGGCCCTCCTGGCGACGCTGGTGTTCATCTTTGCCTTCCAGGCTGAGAATATCACCGGAAAATTCAGCCACGTGCTCTTGATCGCCGTGCCGATTCTCTTGCAGGTCTATTTTAATTCATCGCTGGCCTATGGCTTGATGAAGATCCTGAAAGTGCCCTACTCCGTTGCGGCACCAGGAGCCTTGATTGGCGCGAGCAACTTTTTCGAACTGGCCGTTGCAACGGCCATTGCCCTGTTCGGGCCCGGCTCCGGTGCTGCACTGGCCACCGTGGTCGGCGTGCTGGTGGAAGTGCCGGTGATGCTGTCCGTCTGCAATGTCTGTAACAGGACCCGGCACTGGTTTCCTGAAGAACCGGCATGAAAAAGAAAGTTCTCTTTCTCTGCACGGGGAATTCCTGCCGGAGCCAGATGGCGGAGGGATGGCTTCGACACCTGGCGGGCGATCAGTATGAGGTTGCCAGCGCCGGAACTCAGCCGGTTGGCCTCAATCCAGGCGCCGTCGAAGTCATGCGCGAACTCGGCATCGACATCGCTGCGCACCACTCAAAGCATCTTAATGAGTTTCTGGACGTCCGCTTCAATCACGTCATCACCGTCTGTGACCGGGCCAGGGAAACCTGCCCAATCTTCCCAGGCGCGTCTTCCATGCTCCACTGGAGCTTCGATGACCCGGCTGCTGCGCGTGGATCAGACGAAGAACGCCGGGCGGTTTTCAGACGGGTGCGGGACGAGATTGCCGGGCAGGTTCG
>JBGPNZ010000126.1:0-6824 GCA_041487795.1 Nitrospiraceae bacterium | reverse complement strand
GACCATCGGCGACATCGGCCATGCCAGCGGTCCGCTGCTCGCCGGCGTCCTGATCGCCAGCATAAACTATCAGAACGCCTTTGCCATCATCGCTGCCCTTCAATTAGTCGCCGCTGCGCTCTTTTGGCTCACCATGCGGAAATACGCCTGACCGGTGCTATAATGCCGTCCGCTGGTCTATGAAACCGGAAGTTGGCACGGGCGATATCATCGTTGGCGTCCTGGGTGCAATTGGCGTCGTCGTACTGATCGTGCTCTTTGTCTACGTCGTGCGAAATGTGCTCATGAAGAAAGAAGGGGAGTAACGTGTTTGCCGGAATCGTGGAAGAAATGGGGGCAGTCAAGTCGCTGAAGAAAACTCTGGCAGGCACACGCCTGACCATTTTGGCCAAGGTGGTCATGGACGACTTGCCCATCGGCGCCAGCGTCAGCGTCAACGGCGCCTGTCTCACTGTCGTAAAACGGGACGAAAAAGAGTTCGCTGCGGACGTCTCGCCCGAAACATTGAACGTGACCAATCTGGGGAACCTCCCTGCCGGTTCGCCGGTGAATCTGGAACGGGCCATGAAACTCAACGAACGGATCGGTGGACACCTAGTCGCGGGCCACGTGGATGGTACAGGCACAGTCCGCGAACGGCATCAGGAGGGGAACGGAACCGTCCTTATGATTGAGACACCGCCCGAAGTTCTGCGCTATTGCATACCGAAAGGCTCGATCACCGTGGACGGCGTCAGCCTGACGATCAACGATGTCGCGGGCCGGTCCTTCTCGGTCATGATCATCCCGCACACAGCCAAGGTCACGACGCTTGGCATCAAGCAACAGGGCGATGCGGTCAACCTGGAATCGGATTTAATCGGGAAGTATGTCGAGCGGCTGTTGCAGGAGCGAGGGCAGCTCCCGCCAAAATCTGAGATCGTGATTGATCGGGACTACCTGCAGAAGCGCGGACTGATTTGATTACTCTTCCAGCGTCGAAATATCGCCAGGGTCCTGGCCCAATTCCTTTGCCTTGAGCACCCGCCGCATGATCTTGCCGGAACGGGTTTTGGGCAGCGACGGCACGATATCAATTGCCCTCGGCACGGCGATCTTGCCTAATTCTTTGCCTACATGTTCCATGAGAGACTTGATGAGCTCCTCGCTCTGCGTCTCGCCTTGCTTCAAAATTACAAATGCCTTAATCGCTTCGCCGGCCGTCTTATGCGGTATACCGATCACGGCCGCTTCGGCCACCGAATGATGGCTCACTAAGGCGCTCTCAACCTCGGCAGACCCGATCCGGTTGCCCGCGACCTTGATTACATCGTCGGCCCGGCCCATAAACCACATGTAGCCGTCTTCGTCCTTGCGGCAGACATCTCCTGCCGTGTAGCAGTTGGGGATCGTATTCCAATAGGCCTGGTATCGCTCCGGGTCCTTATAAATGGCGCGCATCATGGAGGGCCAGGGCTTCTTAATGACGGCAAACCCGCCTTCATTGGCCTTCGTGCTCTTGCCCTCGCGATCCACCACATCGGCTTCAATGCCCAGGAAAGGCCGCGTGGCCGAGCCCGGCTTGAGCATGACGGAAGGCAGGGGCGTGATCAGGATCGCACCGGTTTCCGTCTGCCACCAGGTATCCATGATCGGATACTTACTGCCGGTCACGTGATAGAACCATTCCCACGCTTCCGGATTGATCGGCTCGCCGACGCTGCCGAGCACCCGCAATGAGGAGAGGTCATACTTTTTCGGCCAGTCTTCGCCATATTTCATCAGCAGGCGGATCGCAGTCGGCGTCGTGTAAAACACCGTGACGCCATACTGCTCGATGATGCTCCACCAGCGGCCGGGATTCGGATAGTCCGGCTTGCCTTCGGCGGTCAAAATTGTCGTACCGTTGAGCAACGGACCATAGACAATATAGCTGTGTCCGGTGACCCAGCCTGGATCGGCCACGCAGAAATAGATATCGTCATCGTGCAGATCGAAGACATATTTGGCGGTGAGATAAGTCCCGACCATGTAGCCGCCATGCACGTGGACCACGCCCTTGGGCTTGCCGGTCGTGCCGGAGGTATAGAGGATATAGAGCGGCGTTTCGGCATCCAGCTTCTCCGGCTCGCACGTCGCCTTTTGGTCTTTCAGCCAGTCATGCCAGTCAATCTCCTTAGGCGCTGAGAGGGGAACAGCCGGCTGCTGGCGCCGAACCACCACGACTTTCTCCACGGTCGGGCAGTTGGCGACCGCCTGATCCACGACGGTTTTGAGATTGATGACCTTGCTGCGGTCATAGCCGACATCGGCAGTAATGACCAGCCGTGCTTCAGAATCCTGAATCCGTGACTGCAAGGCCGGCGCGCTGAATCCGGAATAGACCACGCTATGAATGGCGCCGATCCTGGCGCAGGCCAGCATGGCGACGATCTGCTCAGGAATCTTCGGGAGATAGATGGAAACCAGGTCGCCTTTTTTCAGACCAAGGGCCTTCAGCGCATTGGCGCAGCGGTTCACCTGACGATAAAGCTCGGCATAGGTAAAGATGCGCTCCTCGCCCTGCTCGCCGACCCATATGACTGCAACTTTGTTTTTTCGCCAGGTTTTGACGTGCCGGTCGAGGCAGTTATAGGAGATGTTGCAGGTGGCGCCGACGAACCACTTGGCCCAGGGGTAGTTCCACTCCAGCACCTTGGACCAGGGCGAGAACCATTCTAATTCCTTGGCCGCCTGGCTCCAAAAGGCTTCCGGATCGGCAATAGACTGCTTGTAGGCCGACTCGTAATCCTTGATGTAGGTCCGCGCTTTGGTTTCCTCGGTCGGGTGGACGACCCGTTTCTCGTGGAGGAGTGATTCGAACTTCTCTGCCGGCTCTGTCATGGGATTCCCTCGCTTGCGTGCGCGCCATTATGCTCAACTAGCCTGACGATCTGCAAGATGGTTCCTTGACACTTTTGAGAACCGAGCGGTAGCATGCGCCTATGAATGCCGGCCGGACGACACGGATTATTCTTGCCGCCACGGCCGCCGTTTTTCTTGCCGCCACTGCAGCCGACGCCCAGCTCGGCCGCCCCGAAGGTCTTTACTACAAGTCCTGGGCTGTCATCTTCGGCATCAATGATTATCTCCTGGCCCCCAAACTGACGACACCAGTCGCCGACGGCAAAGTCCTGGCCGAGGCCCTGCGCAAACTCGGATTTGAAGAAGTGGTCGAAGTGTACGACAAGCAGGCCAGCTTCAAGGGCATGCGCTACATTCTCACCGACGTGCTGCCGCGCAAAGTCGGACGTCATGACCGTGTCGTGATCTTCTATGCCGGCCATGCCGGCATCACGCAGGACCGCAATGGGAAAGACCTCGGCTATCTCGTTCCGTGGGACGCCCAGACCAACAACGTCTCCAAAGCCGTGACGCTGGACGACCTGAAGGACTTCTCTCGGCGGGTAATGTCCAAACACATTCTGTTTATCATCAATGCCGGCGTCAGCGGATGGGACATCACAGCCCCGCAGCAGTTGTCGCTGGAAGGCCGCGGCGCGCCGGAAGAGGAGACGGATAAGCGGGCCGTGCAGGTCCTCACGGCGGCTAATAAAGGGGAGGCCACCGCACAAACGAACGGGCGGAGCCTTTTCCTGCGCGTACTCGCCGCCGGCTTGCAGGGCGCGGCAGACACCGACAAAAATGGCTGGCTGATGGTGAGCGAACTCGGAACCTATATCAAACAGCAGGTTGAACAGGCCACGGCCGGCAAACAGCACCCTCAAGTGGTACGCCTCGACGGCGACGGGGACATGATTCTGGTCGAGGGCAAGAAAGGCACGTTCCGGGCAGGCGGCGAGCCGAAAACGGATGAGGAGCGCGTCTCGGCTGCCAAAGAACTGTACGACCAGGCCTTCACGACCTTGCAGCAGCAACGTCCGCCGCAAGAAGCCTTGAACAGCCTGAACAAGGCCCTGGAATACAATCCTACTTACGGCGACGCGTATATTTTAAAAAGCTACGTGCTGCTGGAATATCTGTTCAATCAGGATGACGCGCTGATCGCGGCAAATCAAGCCGTGAAATATGCGACGGAAAATCCTGACTCGCACTACACACGGGGACTCATTCTGCTCAAGAAGCGGCAATACAAGGATGCGGAGCAGGCGATGCAGCGCGCGCTGGCCCTGAATCCGGCCAACTCAGACGCGCTGCTCGTCCTGGGAGATCTCTACGCCGAAGATTTGAAGGACCAGAAGAAAGCTCTGGAGTCGTACAAAAAATATCTGGAAACCGGCGGGACGGAAACTAGGGCCACGGACTACATCGAGAAAGCCGGCGCGCTCACGCCGACAAAATAGCAAGCAGCCGTGAAGCGTATCTCGTGAAGCGGCTCGAAGATCATGAACGCTTCACGAACAACGAGCGGCGAGCAACGCCGTTCAGTCCTGTGCGCCACCCTTTAAATAGCCCAACCCGATCTTGAGCGCCCGGCGGGTAATCTCCGGCCATTTGGCCTCCGGATATTCCATCAGCACGGCAGCCGCCTTTGGGTCCTGCACCACCAGGTCTTTGACGGAAATGATGCCATCTTCCACCTTGACGTCAGCCACACGCACCCCCTTCGTAAAAACCTTCCACGCCTTAGAAACGACTGATTTTCCGTATCAACCCGCTCTGCTCCGTCGCGTTGACAGGTCTAGGGGTGCATGTTAGCATTATTTCTAGACACGGATGCAACGGTGAGCACGGCTCCAGCAACCCGACCGAGCTTCACACCAAGGAGGATACACCCATGATGTCCACAGTCCACGGGATTTTACGAGCGATGCGCGGGGGTCTTGCCGCTATCCTCGTCATCGGTCTGGTGGCTTGCAGCGGTACCCCGCAATGGGTCACGCAAGGCTCCGGCGCCATGAACGGCAAGGACGACAAGGCCTTCTACGGCGTCGGCTCGATCATCGGCATCAAAAACGAGCCGCTGGCCTGGGACGCGGCGGAAAACCGGGCGCGCGCCGAAATCGCCAAGAACTTCCAGACCTACACGGCCTATCTCATGAAGGACTACGCAGCTTCCACCACCGCCAATGACTTCACCAAATCCACCGAAGAGCAGAACGTGGAGCGGGCGATCAAGACGTTCTCCGCCGTCACGCTGAACGGGGTCCGCCCCGTCGAGCGTTACAAGGATGAGGACAGCGGCACGTACTACGTGCTCGCCAAGCTGGACCTCAAAGACATCAAAAATAAACTGGACGAGACGAAAGAGCTGAACGCGGAAGTTCGGGACTTCGTCCGGAAGAACGCCGACCGCCTGTTCGAGAAACTCGAAAAAGAAGAAACCAAGCAAGCGCCGAAGTAACCCGTACAGGGTGAGGCGTGAGGGGTAAGGAGTCACGGATGGGACAACGCTGCGCCGAAGAGCATCGCTTCAGCACTCAGCACTCAGGACTCAGCACTGCTGTGGCACTCGTCATGGTCGTGACCCTGGCTGGTTGCGGGGCTGAGACGAAAGTCACCCGCGTGGACGCGGGCGTGGTCACCGACCTGAGCGGGCGGTGGAACGACACGGATTCACGGATGGTTGCCGAGGGGATGGTCAAGGAAGCCCTCGGCACGCCGTGGCTGGATAACTACACCAGAAGCCATCGCGGGAAGCAGCCGGTCGTCGTCGTCGGCATGATCACGAACAAGAGCCACGAGCACATCAATGTCCAGACGTTCGTGACCGACCTGCAACGGGAACTGGTCAACTCCCAAAAAGTGACCTTCGTCGCCGGCCGCGGCGAGCGGGAAGAGATTCGCCAGGAACGGGAAGAGCAGGCCATGCACGCCCGCGAAGATACGCAAAAAGCTCCCGGCAAAGAGATCGGCGCCGACTACATGATGAAAGGGTATATCTCGACGATCCTCGACGAAGCCGACGGTGTCAAGGCGGTGTTTTACCAGGTGGACCTGGAACTGATCGATTTGGAAAGCAACGTCAAGGCATGGTTCGGGCAAAAGAAAATTAAAAAAGTCGTCGAACGCAAGCGGACGGTCTTTTAGCCCGGAACGAACCGTCATGAATAGCCCGGGCTAAGCCCGACGGATTTTGTTAAAGCCTTCTATCCCACTGAGCGCGCAACCCGTGGTCGCGCTTCATTCATCCTCGCCCGTCCCCATCCTCCTGCTGGCGCTCCTTCTGAGCGCCTGCGGTCCGGCCGTCAATCGGTATGCGCTGATTGATGAAAGTCTTCGCGTGGGAGATACGCATCGTGCCGATGCGATTGTGGAGCAGGCCCAGAAGGAGTATGGCGCCAAAAACCAGGTCCTCTACCGCATGGACCGCGGCATGACGCTGCATCTGGCCCGCCGCTACGAGGAGAGCACGGCGGTGCTCGACAAAGCGGAGCAGGAAGTGGAGCAACTCTACACTCGCCGGATCAGCACGCAAGTCAAGGCCTTCCTCTACAACGACACTGAACTTCCGTTCGAAGGCGCCGCCTACGAACAAGTCATGCTCAATGTCGTGAAGGCGCTCAACTACGCTGTCGCCGGCAACGTGCAGGAGGCGCTGGTGGAAGCGCGCCGCGTGGATCACCGCCTCAACGTGCTGGCCGATCAGACGGAGGGCCAGCCTGACGCCTATCGTGATGACGGACTGGCCCGGTATCTCAGCGGCGTGTTATTCGAAGCAGCCGGCGAGTTCAACGACGCGTTTATCGCGTACCGAAAGGCGCATGAAGCCTATCTGGCCGCGCGGTCCTGGTCGCGGACGCCCATCCCACCCATGCTCCGAACCGACCTGCTCCGCATCACCGACATCCTCCATTTGACCGACGAGCACGCACAATACCGGCAAGCTTTCGCCGACGCGCCCT
>JBGPNZ010000125.1:0-6828 GCA_041487795.1 Nitrospiraceae bacterium | reverse complement strand
TTGCGGCACTGAACACTGTTGCCGGACTGCTTGCTGAGTTTCTCGATCAGAAACGGCGCCTGGCAGTTGGGGCAGGTTTTGTTGATCGGGCGGTCCCAGAGCGCAAACTCGCACTTCGGGTAGTTGCCGCAGGCGTAGAAGGTGCGGCCCTTACGGCTCCGCTTTTGAACGAGGTTGCCGCCGTCTTGGGGACATTTAACGCCGAGCGGAATCGCTTTCGTCGTCTTGCACTCCGGATAGGCCGAGCAGGCGATGAATTTTCCGAACCGTCCCACTTTAACCACCATCGGCGAGCCGCATTTCTCGCACTTCTCATCGGTCGTCATGTCCTGTTTGGCCACGATCTTGACCGTGCCGTCCGGCAACCGCTCGAAGTTCTGCGTATTTTTGCAGGGCGGATCTTCCTTATAGCCCGGGCAGGCCAGAAATTTTCCGTTCCGGCCCCATTTGATTTCCAGCATTCGTCCGCACTTCTCGCACGGAAGGTTCGTCGGAGGCTCGACAATATCCTTGGGGCCGGCAATGTCTTTCGCCTTTTCCATGTCCTTGGCAAATGGGTTGTAGAAATCCCTCACCACCGCCACCCAGGCCTTGCTGCCCTCCTCCACCTCGTCCAGTTCCTTTTCCATCAACGAGGTAAAGTCCGTATTCAGAATGTCTGGAAAGCCCTTGACCAGAAAGTCGTTCACGGTTCGTCCGGTTTCCGTCGGAATAAAACGGCCCTCGATCTTCTCGGCATATTTGCGATCCTGAATCGTCGAAATGATCGCGGCATACGTCGAGGGGCGCCCGATGCCCTTTTCTTCCAATTCTTTAATCAGCAAGGCCTCGTTATACCGCGGAGGCGGCTGCGTAAAGTGCTGCTTGGGAGAGATGCCTGTCTCGGGCTGGCCCTCCTGGCCGACCAGCCGCAAGGGCTCTCCTTCTTCCAGCACCGGCAGTTGCCGCGAGGATTCGTCGTCGGATTCCTGCTCGGCCTTGCGAGCCGGTTCCTCGCCCTCGGTGTCTTTCCCCTCCATATACACCGCCAGATGCCCCTGGAATTTCACGACGGTTCCGTTGGCTCGGAAAATAAAGGCCTCGCGGGTGCCCTGCGGAGCGGAATCCACGCGGGTGACTTCCAGCACGGCCGGAGCCATTTGCGACGCGACAAACCGGTTCCAGATCAATTTATAGAGTTGGTAATGATCCCGCTCCATATATTGTTTCACGGATTCCGGATCGCGGCCGACGGACGTGGGCCGGATCGCCTCGTGAGCTTCCTGCGCCGCCTTCTGAGTCTTATAGACGTTCGGAGTTGCCGGCAGGTACTCCGCACCGAACCGTTCTCGAATCAGTTGGCGCGTTTCCTCCGCCGCCTCGCTGGAAATACGGGTGGAGTCCGTTCTCATATAGGTAATGAGTCCGGTGGGCCCCTCTTTCCCGATCTCCATGCCTTCGTACAGTTGTTGGGCCAAGGTCATGGTTTTCTTGGCCGAGAATCGCAGCTTGCGCGAGGCGTCCTGCTGCAGACGGCTGGTAATGAACGGCGCAACCGGATTGCGCCGTTTTTCCTTCCGCTCGACGGACTGGACTGTAAATTTCTTGTTCCGCACATCGGCGACAATGCCCTCCGCCACCTGCTGTGAGGGAATCACCGCTTCCTTGCCGTTGATGCTCTGCAACTTCGCCTCGAAGGACGGCGGATGCTTGCCGGCCAGCGTGGCCACAATGGACCAGTACTCCTCTGTTCGAAACGCCTCTCGTTCCTTCTCCCGATCGCAGATCAGCTTGACGGCGACAGACTGCACCCGTCCCATGCTGAGTCCACGGCGGACCTTCTTCCACAGCAGCTGGCTCCCCTGATAGCCGACAATGCGGTCCAGGATGCGGCGAGCCTGCTGCGCCTGCACCCGCTTCATGTCGATCTGGCCGGGAGACTGCAGCGCCCGCTTGATTGCGGACTCGGTGATCTCGTTGAACAACACGCGGAAGACTTTTTGCTCGGCGGCCTTGCCTTTGGACTTGCCCTTCGGCTTGCCCGCCAATTCTTCCGCAATGTGCCAGGCGATCGCCTCCCCCTCCCGATCCGGGTCGGGCGCGAGAAACACCTTATCGACTTCTTCGGCTTTCTTTTTAATGTCGGCGAGAACTTTTGACTTCCCCTTGATCGTGACGTAGTGCGGCTTGAAGTCGTCGTCGAGATCCACGCCGAGCTTGTTGGTCGGCAGATCCTTCACGTGGCCCACCGACGCCATCACGGTATAGCCCCGCCCGAGGTACTTCGTGATGGTTCTCGCCTTGGCCGGCGACTCGACAATGATGAGGGACTTAGCCATGCAGATCAGACTCCACTGTGTCGTCTACAAATATTTTACAGCCGTGGCGAGATATATACCGCAATCGGCATATTATCAAGCTTCTGCCAATTTTACGCTTTGATGCACGAGCGGCCAGGGAGCTGGCGAATCGCGCCTCTCAACTCCAACGAGAGCAGCAGACTCATTACCTGCGCAGCAGGCAAACCGGTTTTGATGATCAGTTCGTCAATATGCATCGGCTCCGCCGAAAGCACGGAGTAGAGTGCCGCCTCATCGTGTTCAAGCGCGGGCATGGTTGATCGTACCTGACGTGTCAAGACTGCCTGGCGCTCCTGCATCCGTGCGCGAAACGCCGGTTCCATCTGCGGGAGCAATTCCTCAATAATATCATCAGCACAGTCCACCAGTTTCGCCCCCTGCTTGATCAGGCCGTTCGTCCCGCGGCTCTGCTCCGATTGCACCGACCCGGGCACCGCGAAAACCTCCCGGCCCTGTTCAGCCGCCAGCCGCGCCGTGATCAACGATCCGCTTTGCGGCGCCGCCTCCACTACGACGACCCCGATCGAGAGTCCGCTGATGATGCGATTGCGTTTCGGGAAATGATACGCATGCGGATAGGCGCCGAGCGGAAGTTCGGAAAGCACGGCCCCCTGTTCTTCGATCTTTTTTCTGAGCGACAGGTGCTCCGGCGGATAGGTGCGGTCGATGCCGCATCCGAGCACGGCGATCGTCCGTCCTCCCGCCTCCAGCGCGCTCTGGTGCGCCGCCCCATCGATACCACGCGCGAGGCCGCTGACGACCGTCAAGCCGGCTGCCGCAAGCTCCCGACTGAACCGCTCGGTCACCACACGGCCGGCCGGCGTCGCATGGCGCGTACCGACGATGGCCACAGCATGGTGATCCCCCTCGCTGAGCGTTCCGCTCATGGAAAGCAACGGCGGCGGATCGTGAATCATCTTCAAACGGGCCGGATAGTCCGGATCGAGAATCGTCAGGACCCGAATCGACAGCCGCTCGATCGCCTTGAGCTCACGGTCGATCGCCTGCAGGTCCTCGGAACGTGCTCCCTGGCGAATCGCCCTCGCCAGCGCCGGGCTGACCCCGCCGACCTGCGTCAATTCATCGTGCGATGCCCGCAGAACGGCGTCAGGCGAGCCCAAGACCTCCACGAGCCGGCATAGTATCGCATCGCCGATACCGGGAACCGCGCGCAAAACAAACCATGGCCTGAGCGCACTCATGGTTTGCTTGTCAGCCTGGTCTGAATGACGAGCAATCATGTTCTTCTACCGGCCAAACAAACTTTCACAAAAAGTATTCCCCTTAAATGCCTCTCCAGGATGTTCAAAAAGACCGTCCAGCGAGGCCGCAGCGAGCGAACGGACGAGACGTACTGCCTCTAGGTACGTTGCAGGACGGAAGCGACGCGAGAACAAAGCTGGCGCCTTTTTCAACATCCTGCTAAAGCGTGACGATGTCATATTGCTCAAGGTGAAGCATATGGTCAGGTTTCACGATGAGCTTGGCATGACGCTCGCGCTGCAGCATCTCGACACCGGCGTATTCCTCGCCGTCGAGCAATTCGGCGACGCTTGGATGCACGCCGACGATGATCGTCTGCTCGTCTCCCATGCTGCCGAGCCGCCTGAGTTCGCGGAAAATTTCATAGGCCACAGTCGTCGGCGATTTCGTATACCCGCGCCCCTCGCAATAATGGCACGGCTCGGACATGGTACGAAGCAGGTCTTCCCGCACACGCTCGCGCGAAATCTCGATCAACCCCAAATCGGAGATATGGGAGATCCGCGTGCGCGCCTTGTCGCCGGCCATGGCGTCCACCAGCGCCTGGTAGACACGTTCACGGTTCTTTTCCCGCTCCATGTCGATGAAATCGATGACAATGATTCCGCCGATCCCGCGCAGCTTGATCTGATACGCGACTTCCTTGACCGCCTCGAGATTATTTTTGAGAATCGTTTCTTCCTGATCGCGCTTGCCGACGAAGCGGCCCGTGTTCACGTCGATCACCGTCATCGCCTCGGTATGATCCACCACGATGGACCCGCCTGATTTCAGCCACACTTTGCGGCTGAGCGCGCGGGCGATCTCCATTTCGATCCCTAGATGATCGAACAGACTCTCCTCCCGATTATAATAGTGCACACGCGAGACCTGATCGGGCAGAAACCGGCGCACGAAATCCCGGACCGCCTCGTACTCTTCCTTCACGTCAATGATCAACCGGTCGACTTTTTTTGAAAACAGATCCCGGACGACCCGGAAGGTCAAGGACAGGTCGGCATGCAGCAGATTCGGTGACGACCCGTGCTCCCGTTTCTTCACCACGTCTTCCCAGAGAGCCTCCAGGAACTCCACGTCGGACCGCAACTCCTCTTCTTTCACGCCTTCGCTCACGGTCCGGACGATATAGCCGTGCCCGGGCCGACGGAGCCGCTTCACGATCTCTTTCAGGCGGGCCCGTTCTTCGTCCCTGGGAATCCTCCGGGAGACGCCCACGTGCTCGACGCCGGGCATGAACACCAGGGACCGCCCGGGCAGCGACACGTAGGTCGTCACGCGGGACCCCTTCGTCCCGATCGGCCCCTTTGAAATCTGCACCATGAGTTCCTGCCCTTCCTTCAAAAGGGCCTCGATGGGCTGCGCCGACTGACGGCGGGGCTTCGGCATCTCGCCGCCCTTGTCGTCGTCCTCGCTGTCCATCAGCGTATCGCCCGCTTCCGTCTCAAGCGAGAGGTCCGACACATGCATGAACGCCGCCTTGTCCATCCCGATATCGATGAACGCCGCCTGCATGCCCGGCAGCACCTTCACCACCCTGCCGATATAAATGTTGCCGACAAAATCTTTCCGTTTGGCGCGATCCACGTAGAGATCCGTCATCACGCCGCCATCCAACACCGCCACGCGGGTCTCTTCCCTCGTGACGCTGATTGCAATTTCCTGTCCCATAATCCTCCTGATAGCTGAGAGCAATGCGCTGTCAGCCGTTAGCTTTCTAATAAAACAGCGTTAACCGCCGTCGTTTAATGTTCAACAGCAATCCCAGCGCCGCCATCGTGGCCACGGTGGAACTGCCCTCTAACTGATTGTGGAGCGGATTGTCGCGCATATTCTTCTTCCTAATAAAAGAGGGTCAGTCGTCTCCGCTTGATATTCAGCAGCAATCCTAACGCTGCGAGCGTGGCCACGGTGGAGCTGCCTCCATAACTCATCAAGGGGAGCGGAATGCCCACGATGGGGAACAGCCCTGCCGTCATGCCGATGTTGATCACCAGACAAAAGGCCAGCATGGCAATGAGCCCGGCTGCCAGGAGCGCGCCCAGCATGTCCTTCGCCTTCAGCGCAATCTCCAGCGACAGCCAGATCAATCCCGCGAACAGCCCCAGCAGCACCAGTACGCCGAGAAACCCCCATTCCTCGGCGAACACCGCAAAGACGAAGTCGGTGTGGCCTTCCGGCAAAAATTTCAACTGACTCTGCGTCCCCCCGTACAATCCCTTACCCAAGAGCTCCCCCGACCCGATCGCAATGCGCGACTGCAAGCCGTGGTACCCTTTGCCGCCCGTATCGTAGGCGGGATCGACAAACGTCATGATCCGCTCACGCTGGTAGTCGTGTAGCGAACCCCAGACGAGTTCCCACGCAAAGGGGAACAGCATCACGGCAAACAGCAGCAGCGTGCCCATCGCCTTGGACCGCATGCCCACCACCAGCAACATCGAGATATAAATGGAGAGGTAGCTGAGCCCGCTCCCCAGATCGGGCTGCTTGAGAATCAGCAGCAACCCCGGCAGCATGATCAGCCCCGGCAGCACCACCCGCTGCATCCACCCCTGCCGCGGGCTCTTGGTGTAATAGGTGGCCAGCGTCAGCACCAATACCAACTTGGCGAATTCGGACGGCTGGAATACGAACGGCCCGATGGGAATCCAGCGCTGCGCCCCACGGCTGGTCTTGCCGGCGACCAGCACGACGACCAAGAGAACGAGCAGCAACGCATAGAGCACGTACGCCAACCGTGAAATCTTGTGGTAATCCATGACGAGCATGGCCACAAACGCCACGCACCCGATCGCGATCCAGGCCAGTTGCTTCAAATACATCGGCGTACCGGCGACCGCCTGCGCAGAGGTGACGCTATAGATCGACAGCACCCCCAACGACAGGATCGCCGCAATCAGGCCGAGAAACCGCCAGTCGAAGTGATCCAGCGTGAGCGAACGACTATCCAAGACACGATCAATCATGGACTTCCCGCATGGCGACGGCAACGGCAGGCGAATCCGCCGGCACGGCATCGGCCGTCACCGGCGCGGCCGGTTTCGATTTGACGTACGCTTCAATCACCTGTTTGGCCAGCGGCGCCGCCCACGATCCGCCGTGTCCCATGTTCTCCACCAACACCACCACAGCGATACGCGGCGCCTCCGCCGGCGCATAGGACACGAACCACGCATGGTCGCGCAGTTTTTTTGGAATGTCCTTACCCTTCTTCCGATCTTCCCTG
>JBGPNZ010000124.1:0-6933 GCA_041487795.1 Nitrospiraceae bacterium | reverse complement strand
TCTGAGCGAACCGGCGCGCTGAGGTTCTCTTCACCTTCTACAGCAACAAGTTCAAATTTGAAAACTTGGCGACCGCCACTCTGTTGGCGTCGCGAGTCAATGAGATGAAATACACCGTTGTATGACCAAACACCCTGCCGGAGCTTCTCGTAAACGCGTACTCTTTCGGGGGCGCGAAGTTTTTTGCGGAATTCCTGGGCAGCCTTATGGAAAAGGCCATTCTGGGTTAAGGTTCCAGCTGATGTGCGATCAGGTTGATCAATGCGTTTCGGGTTAGGGACGGATGAGCTCTTCGGCTCATCGTGACCTTCGTAGATCAGAACCGAACCTCCATCCTTGAGCTCATCCTGGTACGGAGCATTAGGACGAACAGACATGAGAATTACAGAGTGATTCCCGCCTAACCCGAAGTTCATACCACGCTGCAGGCTCACTCCCTCGCGGCGGCACATCTCAAAATATGGGATGATCTCGTTTGCCATGTATTAAAAATCTCAAATGGTGGTTTGTATGACTGCCAAGGTGTGGTTAGATAGCGGAGACCGGATGCCCGCAACCGCGCGCGTCCAACGAGGGCCTTCCGAAGCCGCGCGTTGCGCGAGCAGAAGGGCAGACCGGGCGACCGCCTTGCTTACCATCCCCCTCCAGGACCGGTGGACGTTACGAGCCGATGTTTAAGTGTTGGCTGGGGTGCCCCTTACTGCGCGTGTCCAGCGAGCACCTTCCGAGTGTGCGGGCTGCACGAGCAAGGGGGCCCCCAGCCAACACTTCAAAAGATTCCATCTTCTTCACACCGGCCACTCTTCTTCCGCAAACGCCATATCCCAGAACATCCACTCATACCGTGAACTGATGATGAACGCTTCCTCCATCCGCTCCTTCTCAGCCCGGCTCGCTTCCTTCGCCCACTGGTCCACCTTCTTCCTCATCCATTTCTGCACCTCTGCAAACTCCGGCGAGGCGTAGAGCATGAGCCAGTCGCGATAGGGGTGCCCTTTAGGCGGCGGGCCCTTTCTTAACAGATGTTTTCCCACCATGCAGTAGATCCAGGCGCAGGGGAGGGCGACGACGGTGATCTCGCAGGCGGAGCCGGTGGCGGCCACGGCCAGCATGTGGCGTGTGTAGGCAAAGTTGGTTGGCGCCATCGGCACCGCGGTCATCTGCTTTGCGGTCATCTTCCACTTTTTGCCGTAGCCCTCATGGAGGCTGCGTTCGACGATGATCGTTTCCTCGGCCAGCTTGTTGAAGCGCAGTGCGGATTCGGAATCCGGCGCTTTCTGTGCCGCCGCTGAAAACACGCGGGCAAGGTCGCCGAGGAATCGCGCGTCCTGGAGAATGTAGTATCGGAACTTCCGTTCAGGCAGCGTGCCGTTGCCGAGTTGTATGACAAACGGGTGTGTGAGTTGGGCATCCCAAATTGGTTGGGCGATCTTCCTGAGGTGGTCTGAAAAGGACATGTACAATCCTTCAAGATGGTAGCTGGTAGCGAATAGCCAATAGCTCAGAGTTTGGGAACGAATCGATTCGTGAAAAGTTTTTCCAGCGGTATCGGTTTCTTGATGACGCCGCGTGTGAGCAGCCAGTCCCGCACCGCTGTCCACCGGTGTTCGTCCTGAGTCAGTATCTCGGGGAAATAGGGCCAGGTCTTGTCGAAGGTCTTGGCGGAGAGCGCCGGGTCGGCCATCGCGTTAGCCTTGAGATAGACGCCCAGCGCTTCATTGGAATGTTGGTGCGTAAACGTCAGTCCCCGTGTCAGGGCCCGTGTGAATCCCCGGACGAGGTTCGGGTGCTCGTTGACCATTCGATCCGAGGTCATGACCACGAGTTGGTAGAGATCGGGGACTCCATACTTGGTCGGGCTCACGAATTCCACAGCCGCGCCGCGCGACTCGGCTTCCACCTGTTCGTAATTCACAAACGCGCCGAAGACTGCGTCGGCTTTGCCGGTCAGGAGCGCATCGGTCAGGGCGAACCCCACGTCCACCGGCAGGATGTCATCGTGGGTCAATCCTGCCGCTTCCAACATGGTGCCGAGGATCGGCAGGTCAATGTCCAAGCCGGGCCAGCCCACGCGGCGATGTTTGAGGTTCTCCAGTCGTTTGATCGGACCGTCCTTCAAGTACATGAGACAGACGACCGTGTTGACCAGCAGCGGGCCGATGGAGATGAGCGGCCAGCCCTGGCCGCGGGCCTTGATCAGATTGGTCTGCTCGCCCACGCCGAAGTCGGCCTTGCCGCGCGCCACTAATTCAAGCGATTCCTCCGGCACGGTCGGGACGATGATCGACAAGTCCATGCCTTCCTCGCGGAAGAAGCCCTGTTCCTTGGCGACGATGAAGGGTAGATGATCGGGGTTCAGGAACCATTCGAGAGCGAGGGTAACAAGGGGAAGGCGAGGGGCACGAGGCGAGGGGCGAGAGGTTTTCTTAGGACGACGGATTTTTCGGGGTCGCTTGGGCATGCGGCTTCAATTTTTTCCTAACCGATTAATCCCGTCCAGAGCTGCTGTTCTGTAGCATTCCGCGAGGGTGGGATAGTTGAAAACGTTATGGACGAAGAAGTCCACCTTGCCGCCGTAGGTGAGGACGGCCTGGCCGATGTGGATCAGCTCGGTGGCGCCTTCGCCGATGATGTGGACGCCGAGCAGCTCCAGCGTGTCGCGGTGGAAGATCAGCTTGAGCAGCCCGTCCAGGTCGCCGAAGATCTGCCCCCGCGCGATCTCCTTGTAGAAGGCCCGCCCGACTTCGTAGGGCACATTCGCCTTCGTCAACTCCTCTTCACTCTTGCCGACCGTCGAAATCTCCGGAATCGTGTAGATGCCGTAGGGCATGACTTTCGGCAGCGTGGATTGCGCGACATTGAACGCATGGCAGGATGCCAGCCGGCCCTGTTCCATGGAGGTGGAGGCCAGGCCGGGGAAGCCGATGACGTCGCCGGCTGCGTAGATGTGCGGCACAGCAGTTTGGTAACACTCGTTGACTTTGATCTGGCCCGTCTTGTCGGTGACGATTCCGACGGCCGACAGGTTGAGTTCATCGGTGTTGGAGACGCGCCCCATCGAGAACAGCAGCATGTCCGACACCACCGTCTTGTTGCTTTTCAGGCCGGTGACGACGCGGTTCCGCTCGTCGAGCTTGATATCGCCGATTTCCTCGTTCAGTTTGACGTTCACGCCGTTCGTCCGCATCTGATAGATGAGCGCCTGGATCACCTCCTGATCCACGAAGCGGAGCAGTTCTTGCCGCCGATCGATCAGCGTGACCTTGACGCCGAAGGCGGCGAACATTGTAGCGTATTCGCAGCCGATGACGCCGCCGCCCAGCACGGCCATGGTCTTGGGCATCGTCTCGGTGGCCAGGATGCTGTCCGAGTCGCAAATGTTCGCACTATTGAACGGAATGTTCGGCTCGCGCCGCGGGCGCGAGCCGGTCGCGATCACGATGAAGTCCGCGCTCAAATGCTCCTCGTGACCGTGCTGCGTCGCGATCCGGATGGTATGCGGGTCTGCGAACGAGGCGGTGCCTTGGACAATCTCCACGTCGTTGCGCTCGAGCTGGTTGGTCACGATTGCCAGCTCGTTCTTGATGACGTGGTCCTTGCGCGCCATCAAATCGCGCATCGTGAAGCTTTTCTTCAGCGACACGGACACGTTCGTGAAGGAGCGCAGCTTCAATCCGTGCAGGTGGTAGATGGCGTCCTTGAGGGTCTTGCTGGGGAGCGTGCCGGTGTTGACGGAGGCGCCGCCGACCTGATCCTTTTCGACGATGACCACACGCTTGCGGAGCTTCGCCGCCTGGATGGCCGCCTTTTGTCCGGCGGGGCCGCTGCCGAGGACGAGCAAATCGTAATGCGCCATAGTTCCTCTTAAAGAAGGTTCAGGTTAAGGTTGAGGCTAAGGTAAGAAAAAATCTTGGCTCAACCTCAACCTTGACCTGCCGCTTAGAGCAGCGCCTTGGCTGCTCTAAAGGCGGCGTCCATGTCCGGCATCTGTGCTAACTCTGGCGTCACTTGCATGTAGCGGATCACGTTGTTCTTGTCCACCACCATGACTGTGCGAGCCAGAATGTGCAGGTCCTTCACCAGGAGCCCGTACGTCTTTCCGAAATCCCCGCCGCGATAGTCGGAGAGAAAGGTCACGTTGGCAATCTTGGCTTCCTTGGCAAAGCGGCCCTGCGCAAAGGGCGTATCCACGCTGATGGTGATCAGCTCGATCGTTTTGTCCAGGCCGCTGTTCTTCTCGCTCAGATGATGCGTCTGCTGCTCACAGACCGGCGTATCCAGCGACGGCACGATGTTGAGGATTCGCACCTTGCCCTTCGTGTCCGTGATATTGACCAACGACAGATCGCCCTTCGCCACCTTGACGCTGCGCAGCTTGTCTCCGACCTTGATGCCGCGGCCGGTGAGCGCCAGCGGCTCGCCTTTGAATGTGACGGTGTGGCCCTTGCCGGCGGTTGCGCTGCTGCTTGCAACCGGCAGGTCCTTGTACATGAAGCCGATATCGGCGGGCTTGCTCTTGCCGTCGCAGCCGGTCATTCCGGCCAGGCAGATGATGCCCAGCGCTGAGAGGATGGTTTGATGGATTCGTGTCATGGCGACTCCCTGGTCAAATTGTTGAGCGAAGCTCCATAGATTCGGCTGTTTGCCCGACAGTGTCAAGGTTTCAAGAACGTGATCAGCAGGGAATTGACGGCCTCCGGCTGCTCCCACTGCGGAATATGGCCGGCCCTGGGGATCAACGCGAACGAAGCCCCTTTAATGGTTGCGTGCAGCTCCCGTCCCACCGCGGAGGGAAACACCTTGTCTTCCTCTCCCCACAGTACGAGGGTCGGCCGGCTGATTTCGCCGATCTTGAGCGCGAAGCCTTGCTCCCAGAGCGGAAGATTTCTCGCGGTGGCCATGGCGGCAGGGATCAGTCCCGGTCGCTTGCGGTTCCGGACAGACCGTTCAATGACGGCCGGCGTGAGCCGGCTGTGGTCGTGGACGATTTCCTTGAGCACGTCTTCCGTGACCCAGCGTCCGGCGAGCCAGTTGCCGAACCGGATCAGCCAGACCGGGGCTGAGGTCTCGACCGCGCGCTTGATGAGGGGCCCCGTGAGTTTTTCACGAACGCCTTTCGGCAGGCCGCTGATCAGCACGAGGCGGTCCACGCGTTCCGGATGCGCGACGGCCATGCCGATCACGAGTCCTGCGCCCATGGAATTTCCGACGAGCGCGGCTTTCTGAATCCCCAGCGCGTCCATGAAGCCGCTGACGAAGGCGACCATCTCATCGGGTGTGTAGGCGATATCCGGTTTATCCGAGAGGCCTGAGCCGGGCAGGTCCAGCGTGATGACGCGGTAGTGCGGGGCGAGGGTGGCTTGTTGATATTCCCACTGCCACATGGAGCCGCCGAAGCCGTGCACAAGGATGACCGGCAGCCCGCCGCCGATATCGAGATAGGCGATGCGATGTCCGTTGACCGTGACGGTATGGACGGGTTGGCGCTGGAGCCCGTCGAACCAGGGCGGAATCTCTGAAGAGGCCGCGCAGGCGGTCAGGAGGATCGGAAACAGTATCAGAAAGGAACGGACGCACTGCGCGGGCATGACGCGCACGCTATTCCAATTGTACGAGCGTCTCGTCCGGCTTCACGTCGTCGCTCTCTTTCACATAGAGCGCAGCGACGGTGCCGGCGATCGGGGACGGCACGCGGTTTTCCATCTTCATGGCTTCGATGATCAGCACCGGATCGCCGGCCTTGACCGTATCGCCCTTGGCGACCAGCACCGTGACCACGCGGCCCGGCATGGGCGAGGCGATGTCGCCGGGCTTGCTGGGCTTGGGCCGCTTGGGCTTGGCCTTGTCACCGGTCGCCGGCGCTTCCGGCACGCCGGCTAGCACTTCCTGGATCGACTCGAGCTGGACTTCCTCCAGCTTGTCGTTGATCCGGATGTAATAGGGCTTGCGGCCGTCTTCTTTCCGGCCGGAGCCGGACACCTGAATGTGATAGGTCTCGCCGTGGACCGTGACGTTGAAGTCGATCGGCGCCAGGTGCAGCTCGTGCGCGACCTTGGGGCCCGCTTCGGGCGCCGGCGCGAGCGGCTCAGGCTTGAGCTCGCCTTTCTCACGGGCCTCGAAAAATTCCCGCGCGATGGCGGGGAACAGCGCCAGCGACACGACATCCTCAGGCGACGTCGGTTTCCCGGCCAGTTCCTTGATCGCGGCGGGTAATTCCGGCTCCAGCCGGTCCGCCGGGCGGCCCTTGATCGGCTGCTCGTCGCCGATCGCACGCGCGGAGACTTCCTTGTTCACCGGGCCCGGCGGCTTGCCGTAGAACCCGAGGAAATAATTTTTCGTCTCGGTGGTGATGACCTTGTACCGCTCGCCGGTCAGCACGTTCAGCGTGGCCTGCGAGCCCACGATCTGGCTGCTCGGAGTGACCAGCGGCGGGTAGCCCATATCCTTCCGCACGCGCGGCACTTCCTCCAGCACGTCCCGCATCTTCTCCAGCGCGTTTTGCTCCGCGAGCTGGGCGGCCAGGTTGGACAGCATGCCGCCGGGAATCTGCGAGGTCAGGATTTCGGCGTCCACGCCGGTGAAGTCGCTCTCGAACTGGTGATACTTCTTCCGCACCGTTCTGAAGTGTTCGGCGATCGGGACGAAGCGCGGCAGTTGCAGCCCCGTGTCGTAGGGCGTGCCGCGCAGCGCGGCGACCAGCGTCTCCGTCGGCGGGTGCGACGTGCCGCCCGCGAGCGGCGAAATGGACGTGTCCAGAATATCCAGGCCGCCCAGCACGGCCATGAGCGACGACATGGACGCCATGCCCGACGTGTAGTGCGTGTGCAGGTGGATGGGCACGTTCACCGTAGCCTTGAGTTTTTTCACCAGGTGATAGGCGTCCATCGGCGCCAGCAGGCCCGCCATGTCCTTGATACAGAGCGTGTCGGTGCC
>JBGPNZ010000123.1:0-6954 GCA_041487795.1 Nitrospiraceae bacterium | reverse complement strand
TTCCGCATGGTGAGCCAAAAGAGCGCAGCGGCGACTAATTGAAGGGCAGCGATGATGGCAAAGGCGTTCTGATAGTTTATGCTGGCGATCAGGACGCCGGCGAGCAGCGGACCGCTGGCATGGCCGATGTCGCCGATGGTCCCCTGCATACCCATCCCTGCTCCGAGCGTCTTGAGTTCCGACAGATCGGCGACGAATGCTGAGGTAGATGAGGTGACCACCGCTTCGCCGTAACCGAATCCGGCCGACAGCAGGAGCAAAGCGGGAAACCATGTCGCATGTGGAATGAGAACGAAGGTGCCTGCGCAGATAAATAGTCCGGTCAGGATCAATGGTTTCCGTCCCACACGATCGGACACACGCCCCATGATCGGCTTGGAGAAAAACGACGTGATGCCCTGCACACCAAACAACAGGCCGACTTCGCCCGGGTTGAGTCCGACCGACACGCCGTAGATCGGCAGGAATGCCATCAAGGCGCCATTTGCGATCATCTTCGCACCGTCCGTGGTGCTCGTCGCCAGCACGCGCCGGTTCTGCGCGGCGACGCGGAAGCCCTTAAGCATGTCGGCGATTAACGGCGCCATGCCCTTTTCCCCTCGCGGTGGCGGTGGATTGAGTTGCAGGCTGAAAAAGATCACGAGCGCAATACTGCCGAAGATGCCGGCGGTCACAAACGTTGCCGGAAAGCCGGCTTGATAGTAGAGCCAGCCGCCGATGACCGGTCCCAATAATGCGCCAGCCTGTGTGCAGGCGGTGTAGGTGCCCAGGGCCGCGCCTCGCCGTTCTTTGTAGAGCTCGGCGACTGTGGCCAACGCGCTGGGTGCGAAAATAGCCGTTGCCAGCCCGTGCATGAATCGCAGGCCGGTCAGCGTGGTGGTATCGCTCACGAAGGGATAAAAGAACGGCGGAATGCCGAACGCCAGCACGCCGATACGGAGCAACATCCGGCGGCCGTAGAGGTCCGACAGAGCGCCGGAAGGAAGTTTGAGCAGTACGCCGGTTAATGTGGACGCCGAGACGATCAGGCCGATGGCTTCCGGTTCCGCACCCAGGGATTGGGCGAACAACGACAGCACCGGCATGCGGACGAGATTGTAGCTGAGGAAACAAAACACGCCGATAATGCACAGGAGGACGTAGCTCTGACGCGGCGTCATGGCGAGGCCTGCATGGGGAGCGGTGCAGGCGTTGGCGACGTGGCGGAGGGTGCCGGCGTCTCCGCTGTCGGTGGGGCGGCAGCACGCTGGGGCACGGTATAGAGCCAGCCGATGAGCGTCTGTAGCTCTGTCGCAGACAACCAGGGTACGAGGGAGGCTTGCTGGGCGACTCGCTCACGGTCCTGCGCGATCGCTGTGCCCAGATGATTGGTTACTTCGAAGCCGCGCGACAGTTTACGGGTAACGGCCTCGCCGACTAGAGGCCGTAGAACGCGGACGAGTCCTGCCAGCAGGGAGGCATCCAGTCGCGTATACGCCATGAGCGAGGTTTGCACGGCCGGTAAACCCTCCGTCGTGGTGACAGGCAGGATCGTCATAAACACGGCCGCCTTCGCGCGAACCATGGGGAATATCTGTCCCTCGTGATACCCATCGATGTGATAAATGCGGTGTGTGGGATCCTGATAGACGAGCGTCAGCAGCCCCTGCGTGCCCTCCACGTCATTGACCCAAAACTGATTCAGTTCCCGCGCTGTGAATTGATAGGCTCCCAGGCCAAGCCGCTCCGTGAGCGCGGCGATCAGCGGCGGCCGGTCAAGCAGATATTCGTAGAGCTGTGGGGTGACGGGTGTCTGTACCGGACCAATCAGGCCCGCCGTGGTGTACCCATTGACGACCGCCCCGATCTGGCAACGGGTTGAGGCATTCAGCTTGTCCACTGGAAACAAGACGCCGCCCTGCTCTGCCGCGACGGTGCAATCGTCGGTGGATGGCGCGGCGGTGGCCGCTGTCGGTCCAAACAGCCAACAGCCAACCAGCAGCCATGTAAGGGTTTGGTGGAAGACGATGGACGTAGCGCGCACGGCGTCACGGTAACATCGTCACGGAGAGCTTGTCAAAACAGACGCTAGGCGACTTGGAACAGGTTGGTCAACGCGGTGTTGGCACTGGCCACGCGTCGGACTTCCTGCCACTGAGAAGGCGGCAGTGCGGTGAACATGTCCACAATGTGGGGGTCGAATTGGTGCCCGCGCTCGGATTGAATGTAGCTGCAGGCATCCTCAAAGCTCATGGGCGTCCGATACGGGCGGATCGACGTGATGGCATCGAACGTATCGGTGATGGCGCAGATGCGCGCGCCGAACGGAATATCCTCCCCTCTCAGACCCAGAGGGTATCCGCTGCCATTGTACCGCTCATGGTGGGTCAGGACGATCTCGGCGGCGTCGGTGAGCAACGGATTGTGGCGCAGCATGTCGAAGCCGATTGTCGAATGCTGCTGCATGACGGTCCGTTCCGTGTCCGACAGGAGTCCAGGTTTCAGGAGCACGGAATCCGGCATGTGAATTTTGCCGATATCGTGCAGGAAGACGCCCCGCTCGAGTGTGACTAATTCATGTTCCGACAAGCCCATCATCCGGCCCAGCGTCAGGGAATAATGGATGACGCGCTGGCAATGTGTATGGGTGCAGATGTCACGGGCTTGCAGGGCGGCATCAAGCGCTCGCAGCGTCGATCCGAGGATTGCGCCCGACGCAGAAGCTGTGCTGGTGGAGGTGGAAAGCCTGAGAGATGGCGGCGGTGCGAGTTGTTCGAGCGTTTGCATAACGTGTGGCAGGAGAGAGCAAGTGCAATGCCTCGACTTGTTGATTTGTCAAATTATTTATAACTATATGATATTAATGAGATATAATATATTAAAGTCCTGTGTGTAAATTTGTACATTTTTGCACAGATGTATCCGAACGCGTACGGAGCTGGCCGAAAACAAGAGGGAAAGAGTGGGAGGCTACAGAGTGCCTTCGATCAATAAATCGGAACCTATTTTCTTTGTACTTAGGTGAGAAACGGAGAGGGCGCGGGCGAGGTTGTGAGGGCTCGGACCTCCGATGACACCCTTGGCATCGGTGCCTCCGAGAAGTCTCGGTGCAATATAGAGGTGCAGGCGATTCACTACACCGGCCTGTAGGGCCGAGGCAGCAAGCTCGCTGCCTCCTTCGATCAACAGCCGGTTGACTCCCATCCGAGCCAATTGCTTGAGGCACGCGCGCAGAGAGACTCTCCCCTTTTCACCAGGCAGGACCAGTACGGAGATCCTCCGTTGGCGAAGGCGGGCGAGGCGCGCATGCGGGGCGCGGCGTGTGGTGGCGATGAGCGTGCCCTGCCGCAATCGGCTGGACACGACCAGGGCAGTCAGAGGAATTTTGAGAGTGCTGTCCATAATGACTCGGAGGGGCTGACGGGCAATGGGTTTGCCGAGTCTGACCGTCAGTTGAGGGTCATCCGCCAGGACGGTATTGATCCCTACCATAATGGCATCGGCCTGGCTGCGGAGGCGGTGGGCATGCCGGCGGGCGTCGGGACCGGTAATCCACTGCGATTCGCCGGCTGCCGTCGCCGTTTTGCCGTCAAGCGTCATCGCCATCTTCAAGACGACCAACGGCCGGCCTGTCCGCATCCGATGAACGTAGCTGTCGTTCAATTGTTCGGCCTGCCGTTCCAGGCACCCGGCCGTGACGCTGAGTCCGGCCCGCGTCAAACATCGGAGTCCCTCCCCGTTCACCTGCGGGTTCGGATCGCGCATGGCGACCACGACACGGCGAATGCCGGCGGCAAGAATGGCGGGGACGCACGGCGGCGTGCGCTTGCGCGTATGGCTGCAGGGCTCCAGAGTGATGTAGAGCGTTCCGTTTTTCGCTCGAGGCCCGGCAGCGTGAAGGGCGATCGCTTCGGCGTGCGGGCCGCCAGCTTTGCGGTGAAATCCCTCCCCGACGACTCGCCTGCCGGACACCACCACCGCGCCGACCATTGGATTGGGACTGGTGCGTCCTCTGCCTCGAGCGGCGAGTTGCAGCGCCCGAGTCATGTAGCGGATGTCGTGTGCGGCGGTCTTCACCGCGATCGACGGCGAGCCTTCTTTGGGGCGGGCTTGCGCCCGTTCTTGGCGGCGTCTTTTTCGGCCAGCGCGGCGTGCGCGGCGGCCAGGCGGGCAATGGCGACGCGATAGGGCGAGCAGCTGACGTAGTCCAGCCCCAATTGATGGCAAAACTCGACGGAGCTCGGGTCGCCGCCGTGCTCGCCGCAGATGCCGAGCTTGATGCCGGGGCGCGTTTGCCGTCCTTCGCTGATGGCCATCCGCATCATGGCGCCGACCCCTTCACGGTCCAACTGGGTAAAGGGGTCGGCGTCCAGGATTTTGTGCAATTTATAGAAGTCCACGATCTTGGCCGCGTCGTCCCGCGAGAAGCCGAACATTGTCTGCGTGAGATCGTTGGTACCGAAGGAAAAGAACTCCGCCTCTTCCGCGATACGTTTCGCGGTCACGGCGGCGCGCGGCAGCTCGATCATCGCGCCGACGAGATACGACAGCTTCACGCCACAGCGCTTCATCGTATCCTCGGCCACTTCCCGGACCAGATCTTTCTGAGACTTCATCTCGGAGACCATTCCGACCAGCGGGATCATGATCTCCGGCACGATCTTCTTGCCTTCTTTGGTGACTTCGCACGCAGCTTCGATAATGGCGCGGGTCTGCATTCGCGTGATTTCCGGCATGGTGATGCCCAGCCGGCAGCCGCGCAAGCCCAGCATGGGATTGAACTCGTGCAGCTCCTCGACGCGGGCCAGCAGGCGGTGTTTTTCTTCGATCGTCGGGCCGTCTCCACCCGTCAACTCGAGCCGCGCGATCTCTACCATGAGGTCTTCGCGTTTAGGCAGGAACTCATGGAGCGGCGGATCAAGCAGCCGAATTGTCACCGGATAGCCCTGCATCTCCCGATACAGGCCGATGAAGTCCTGCTTTTGAAGCGGAAGCAGTTGCGCGAGATAACGCTCCCGGTCTTCCGGCGTGCTGGCCAGGATCATCTTCTGCATGATGGAGATGCGGTCTTCGGCGAAGAACATGTGCTCGGTGCGGCAGAGGCCGATGCCTTCGCCTCCGAACCCGCGGGCGATCTTGGCCTGGTCGGGCACGTCGGCATTGGCTCGAACGCGCAACCGGCGCACGTCATCGGCCCAGGACAGAACCATCGCAAAGCGCCGGTATTTATCGGACTGGCTCGGCGACATCTTGCCCTGCACGACCTGAATGACTTCGGATTCGACGACCGGCACGTCGCCGGCATAGACGTTTCCGGTGGAGCCGTTGATCGACAGGAAGTCGCCCTCCTTGAGCAAGCGGTTGCCGATCTTGACGGATGTCGTACCGTCCACTTCCACGGCGTCGCAGCCGGCGACGCAGACCTTGCCCATCTGCCGGGCCACAACGGCGGCGTGGCTGGTCATGCCGCCACGGGCGGTCAGGAATCCCTGCGCGGCATTCATGCCGTGGATGTCGTCCGGACTGGTTTCCTGGCGGACGAGGATCACCCGCTCGCCTTTGGCTTTCATCTCGACGGCGCGGTCCGGTGTCAATACAATCTTGCCGGCGGCAGCGCCGGGGCCGGCCGGCAGGCCTTTTCCAAGCGGTTTCTGGCCGGTCTCCGCCTGGCTGTCGAAGATGGGATAGAGATATTGCGCGAGCTGATCGGGACTGATCCGTTGGAGCGCCTCGTTTTTGCTGATTACGCCTTCCTTGACCATGTCGGTGGCGATGCGGACGGCAGCGATGCCCGTGCGTTTTCCAACGCGGGTCTGCAGCATGTAGAGCGTGCCTTCCTGGATGGTGAATTCCAGATCCAGCATGTCACGGTAATGCCGTTCGAGCCGGCGATAGGTCTTTTCCAGTTCCTTGTAGGCTGCGGGCAGCGTCTTGGCGAGCGCAGTGACCGGAAGCGGCGTCCGGATGCCGGCGACCACATCCTCCCCTTGCGCGTTCATCAGGCACTCGCCGAAAAATTGCGGCACGCCCGACGCGGGATCGCGCGTAAACGCCACGCCGGTGCCGCTGGTCTCGCCCATGTTGCCGAAGACCATCGCGACGATATTGACGGCCGTGCCCCAGGTTTCCGGGATGCCGTAGATGCGCCGGTATTCGATCGCGCGTTTGCCGTACCACGATGCGAAGACGGCGTTGATCGCCTTCTTCAGTTGTTCCAGCGGATCGTCAGGAAACTCATGGCCGGTTTCGTGCTTGACCAGCGCCTTGAATTGGACGACCAGTTCCTGCAGCGCCTTGGCGTCCAGATCGGTGTCGTGCGTGATCCGGCGCTCGGCTTTCTTCTTGTTGAGCAGCTTTTCGAAGTGTTCGCGTTCAATGCCCAGCACGATGCTGCTATACATCGTCACGAAGCGGCGATAACTGTCCTGGGCGAAGCGCTCGTTGTTGGTCTTGACGGCCAGCGCGCGGACGGTCCGCTCGTTGAGACCGACGTTGAGCACCGTATCCATCATGCCTGGCATGGAGGCCCGCGCGCCAGAGCGGACGGATACCAGCAGCGGATTTGTGGCATCTCCGAATCCGGCGCCCATCGAACGCTCCACCCGCTTCAATGCTTGCAGGGCCTGCTCCCACATGCCCGGCGGATAGGCTTTTTTGCGGCGGTAGTATTCGATGCAGGCTTCGGTTGAGATCGTGAAGCCCGGCGGAACGGAAATTTTGAGGTTCGTCATTTCCGCCAGGCCGGCGCCCTTGCCGCCCAGCAGATTTTTCATGTCACCGGTGCCGTCGGCTTTGCCGTCGCCGAAGTAGTAAACGTATTTCTTAACCACCCTATTCCTCTTTTAGCGAGATGCAATGCAAGGCGTCATGAGGGTCTGGTGTTGCTCGATGCCTCCAGCCGCAAACGGTAGCGCGCGATCAAAAACTTCGACACGGCCATGCCCAGCGCCAGCACCGTACCGACAAAGGCTAGCA
>JBGPNZ010000122.1:0-6999 GCA_041487795.1 Nitrospiraceae bacterium | reverse complement strand
GTGCAGGTTTGCGCGTCGACAAAGCTTTGCTTGTCCCGATGAATCTGCCGTTCGATGTGTCCCGTGAATCCCTGAAAGACGTCCACGGATTGAGCCGTGACCGGGCCCGGCCACCACAGCCATAGGCCGGCCAACCATGCTACGATGAGCGCGCTCGGTCGGTGTATTGACATGGTTTGTGCAGTATAGCACTGGAAACCAGGCATGCCCACGAGAGTTGAAGAGACCTTGCCGTATCTGACCCATGCCGTGGCCGGCATCGGAGGCGTGATTCGGACCACGCCGGAGGATTTCCGCGTCGAGGAGAAACCGCTCTACCTCCCATGTGGGCAAGGCGAGCATCTCTATGTGTCCATCACCAAGCGCGGGCTCGCTACGCCGCAGCTCGTGTCGCGGCTCTCTTCCACGCTCGGCGTGAAGGCCCACAGCATCGGCGTGGCCGGCCTAAAAGATTCTCGCGCGGTGACGACCCAGATGGTGTCGATCCAGGGCGCCACGCCGGAAACGGTCGCGCGGATTATTCCCGATGAGCAGCTTCTCTCCATCGCCATTTTGGGCCGCCATCGCAATCGGCTCCGGACCGGGCATCATGCCGGCAACACGTTCCGCCTCGTCATTCGGAAGATCGAACCGGCGGCCTCGGCGGTGGTCCCGGTGATGATGGACGAGTTGGCCCGCCGGGGCGTGCCCAACTATTTCGGACCGCAGCGACAGGGTCGCGACGGCACCAATTATGAAGTCGGAGCGGCGTTACTCTATGACGAGAAACGGCGCGCCAGAATGCCCCGTTCCAAACGCATCTGGTACCTCAATGCCTACCAGTCTATTTTATTCAATCGCATCCTGACAAAGCGGATCGACCGGATTGACCGGATGCTGGTCGGGGACTGGGCGATGAAACATGCCAATGGCGCCTGTTTCCAGGTCGAGGATGCGGCGATGGAGCAGCAACGGGCCGATGCCTTCGAGATCAGCCCGACCGGTATCTTATTCGGCTCGCGGGCGTCGTGGGCTGACGGCGAGCCGGGCGAGATCGAGCGGGCGGTGGCCGCCGAGTTCGACGCGACTCCCGAATCGTTACAGGAAGCCGGAAAGGCCTGCGGATTTCGCGGCGAACGTCGCGCCCTGCGCGTCAAACTGGAGAATCCGGACTGGTCGATCCAGGGCGACGCGCTGACGGTGTCGTTTACACTTCCTCCCGGCGGTTATGCGACGAACGTCTTGCGCGAACTCATGAAGACGGACAAGTTGTGATAGTATAGCCGTTGTCGGTTCCCACAGAGAGGAGGAATTCTCATGCGGACGCGAGTCCTCTGGTTTCTTCTCCTCTGCAGTGTTCCTGCCTTCTTCCTTGAAGCCACGCAAGCCAATGCAGGTGAGTTCGTCTCGCGCGACGTCTATTACAAGACCGAGGGCGTTGTTGCTGGACCTGCTGCTCCTAGGCTGACCGATCAAGACTATCCGCGGCTGAGCGAATTTCCTGCCCTGCGAGAGAGCCGTTTGGTCATTTGGGTACTTGCCCAGCAGCATAACTATTGGGGAGGTTTTGTCTTCGGGGCCTTGGTCTTGATTGTCATGCTAGAGATTGGCTCGTTGACGGTGCGCACACGTGAGTCAGTGCAACGATATGATGGCTATGCCTACGAAATACTGCAGCTGGTCGTGCTGGCTCTTTCTGTAGCTGCGGTCCTCGGTGGTCTGCTCTTGTTCGGCCTGCTGGCGTTGTACCCTGACCTCACGCGGTATTTAGCCAGCGTGTTTCGTCCGTTCTTCCTCGGCTATGGGGTCCTGTTAGTTGTGTTTAGCCTCGTGCTCTATCTCTATTATGCAACGTGGCAAAGTATGAGCGTCGGACTACCCAAATGGTTCCACGCCAGCCTCGGAGTTCTCGCTGGCGGCCTCGGAACACTGCTTGTGCTGATTTCCAATGCCTGGGGGAGTTTTATGCAGTCTCCGGCGGGGGTGGATGAGTACGGGCGGTTCCTAGGCAATTATTGGCAAGTGCTCCACACAGCCTTGTGGAACCCGCTGAACGTCCACCGGATCGCCGGGCACATTGTGTTTGGGGCCGCGGTCATCGCAGCCTATGCTGCTTATCGGGCGCTGACCGAGAAAACACGTGAGGATCGGGCGCGGTATGACTGGATGGCGTACGTGGCGTTGCTCACAGTGGTCTTTGCTCTCTTCACGATACCCTTTGGCGGGTACTGGCTTAGCCGAGAGATATATGCCTACCGGCAGCAGATGGGCATTACGATGTTCGGCGGGTTACTCGCGTGGTGGGGGATTATTCTCGTGTCGCTCATTGCGTCGGTGTTTTTCGGGATTAATTACTACATCTGGCAAAGGATCGCTTCGACTGGGCGCGAAGAACGATATCGGCACTACCCTAAATACATCTTTCTTGCTCTGGCACTTTGCACCGTCCCTTATATTAGCCCACACACAATGGTCATGACGCCACTGGAATTTAAACAGTTGGGTGGTCAGCAACATCAAGTGTTAGGAAACTACGGAGTCGAATCCGCAAAGCAACCGGCTATTAACATTATGATCATCGTTACCATGTGGTCGCTGATCACGTGGTGGAAGTGTCAGCAGAAACCCGAGCAGAGCCCCTTTTGGCGTAGCGAGGCGTTTGTGGGAGGGGTCTTTCTTCTGGCGATCGCCAACCTAATTTGGATGGGGATATACGGTTATTCCATACCGGCGAATGTTCGAGTTGGGTTGCAGCTTCCGATGGTCGCAACGACGTTTAGTGTTGTGATCATGGGACTTCTCATCTATGGACGGACGCCCAAGTTGTCCCAGTGGAGCCAGGCAGGGTGGGGGAGTCTGTCAGTCAGAGGGTATTATGCGCTGTTCTTTTTGGCTTTTGCGATCAGTTGGGTGATGGGGCTGGGTGGATACCGGCGGTCATCTTTGCGTCTGTTTTGGCATGTCAATGAAATCATGCGCGATAACTCCCCTTGGGGCTTTACGCACACGAACGGATTTGCGGCGAACGTGATCACCATGAATGCCATCATCTTCTGGCTTGGGCTATTGCTGCTTATTTGGATGGCTCGGTTGGGGAAGGACCGTTTAGCAGAAAAATCCTTCACATAGCTGCTGCAATCAGTTTATTTTTTCTTTCTAAGCAACCACGACAAATACAGACCGGCGGTGGCGATGGTCGTCAGCTCGATGGTCATCATGAGCCGGCTGACGACGGCCTCGGGTTCGGGCGGGCTCCAATAAAAATAAAGGCCCAGGAATTCGGGAGGCACGCCTGGCGGTGTTTCCCACGGTGGGAAGAGCAGCGCCAGAATCAGCGCGCCGACCATCGCATACAGCGCGGCGATGTTCATTTCTTCTATCTCGGATCCACCCGACTGCGTCATGTGCGGGGACGAAGCGGGGAGTTGCGGCCGTCCGCATCGCGTGCAGTAGCGGTGGTCGTCGGAAAGCTCCTGGCTGCATGTCATGCAGGTCTTCATGTGGCGTCTGCTCTTAGCCCGCACTATTCATGATGACTTCTACTCCAACCGCAGATACGCCGCTGCGACAAGCCTGACCGCTGGTTTTATGCGGCCAGGCGGGCGGGCTCGCCGCTCGGTCGGTCAACAGCCTGTTCAAGGCTGCCTCCCTTCCTCGCGGCTCCACGCGCCCGTCTCGCTGGCGTCTCCACGGTTTCGTCACGAACCCTCATGAATAATGCGGGCTCGAAAGGTAGAGTCGCTACTACCGTACACTCCCTTGGATCGGAATGCCAATCCTGGGCGCGGCGGTTCATTGACACGGCAGCAGGCGAGCTTCATAATCGCGCCTGAGTTACCGTGTTCTGTCGAAGGCAATTTCGGAGAAAGGAATTCAAGTGGCTCCCAAGAAGCAAGACGGCGCGCACGAACAGACCATCACGATGCAGATCGGTCCGGAGTCGCAGAAAGTGGCCGTGATCGGCGCTGGTGCCTGGGGGACGGCGCTGGCCAACCTGTTGGCCACCAAGGGCATGCCGGTCAGGATCTGGGCCCACGAACGTGAGGTGGTGGAGGCGATCCGCAGCAAGCGCGAGAACACCGTCTTTTTTCCCGGCGTCAAACTGCATCAGAACATCACGCCGACCGGCTCGCTGCCGGACGCCATGCACCAGGCGACGCTCATCATCTTCGCCGTGCCGTCACACGCGGCTCGCATGGTGCTGAGCCAGTTGACGGCGCTGCTCTCTTCGCCGGTGGGGTTCGTCAGCGCCACGAAGGGAATCGAGGAAGACACGCTTTTATTGATGTCGGATGTGATAAAGGAATTGCTGCTGCCGATGATGCATCGCGCGGTCATGGTGTTGTCCGGACCGAGCTTCGCGCAGGAGGTCAGCAAAGGTCTGCCGACTGCCGTGACGCTGGCCGGGCAGGAGCCGATGCTGGTCAAGCGCGTGCAGGGACTGCTCATGACGTCGACCTTCCGAATCTATGCGTCGACCGACATGGTCGGCGTGCAACTCGGCGGAGCGTTAAAGAATGTGATCGCGATCGCAGCCGGCGTCGTGGACGGCTTGAAGCTCGGCCACGATGCGCGGGCCGCCTTGATCACGCGCGGGCTGGCCGAGATGGTCCGCCTCGGGACGGCTATGCAGGCCGACCCGCGGACCTTCTACGGCTTGTCGGGGCTCGGCGATCTGATCCTGACTTCCACCGGAGCGTTGAGCCGCAACTACAGCGTCGGCGTGAAGCTGGCGCAGGGTGATACGTTGGAGGAAGTGCTCAAGGACACACGCACGGTAGCCGAAGGCGTGCGGACCGCGCGGGCGGCCCTCGGTTTGGCCAAGAAGCACAAAGTCGACATGCCGATCGTCCAGGAAGTCTGCCAGGTGCTGTTTGCGGGGAAACTGTCCCGGCAGTCGGTGGTTGAGTTGATGGAGCGCGCAGCCCGCGACGAGGCGGATCAGACCGGCAAATGACCCGCGAGCGGATCGAGAAACTGCTGCGTGACCTGCAAGCCGGTCGTCTGTCGAAGATGGCTGCGCTGGAACGCCTCCAGACCCTTCCCTACGAAGACCTCGGTTTTGCTTCCGTCGACCATCACCGCTCCCTCCGCCAGGGGTTTCCGGAAGTCATTTTTTGCGAAGGGAAGACACGCGCTCAAGTGGTGACGATCGCGCGCGGGTTGCTTGCGAAGGGCGGGCCTCTTCTCGCCACGCGCGCCACGGCCGATGTGGCCAAGGCGCTCAAGAAGCTGGATCGGCGCGCGCAGTATCATGAGTCGGCGCGCACCGTGGTGGTCCACCGGAAGAAGCCGGCCCTCGAGGGGGATATTCTGATCGTCACGGCCGGGACGGCGGATGTGCCGGTGGCCGAGGAGGCTCGCGTCACAGCAGAGGTCATGGGGAGTCGCGTCGAGACGCTCTTCGACGTGGGTGTCGCCGGGATTCATCGCGTGCTGGGCCGTCATGAGCGGATCAGGCGCGCGCGTGTCCTGATCGTCGTGGCCGGCATGGACGGCGTGCTGCCCAGCGTGGTGGGGGGGCTGGTGGACCGGCCGGTGATTGCGGTACCCACGAGTCGCGGCTACGGCGCCAGCTTCGGCGGACTGGCCGCGTTGTTGACCATGTTGAATTCCTGCGCGGCCGGCGTCGGCGTCATGAATATCGACAACGGCTTCGGAGCCGGCGTGCTCGCGCACCGGATCAATATGTTAGGCGAGAGGCAAGGGGCACGAGGCTAGTGGTCCGGAGGGTCTTTCCTCTCGCCTCTAGCCACTGGCCCCTAGCCGGTTTCTATTTCACCTCAATCGCGCCCCGTTTCGGCCAGGAGTGCATCAACGTCCGCGGCCCTTTCTCGCTTACCGCCAGCAGCTTTGCCTTGATTTCATAGGTGTATCGTCCTTGGCCGACCATGTGCTCGTGCTGGTCCATCCCGTTCCACGTCAACGTCACGGTGATCCGTGATGTCCCATCGGCCCGCGGCAGGGCCACCGGCTGGCGGTTCGCCAGAAATCGCATCGTGCGTTTCGAGGGCGAGCTGATCAGCGACGACACTTCGAGCAGGATCTCGCCGTCGAGGTAGGTGGGAAGCTCGATCTCGACGGCCACATCCAGCATGCCTTGTCCGGGCACGTACGAGTCAGTCGACATCGTCACCTGGATGATCCGGAGGTCGGGTTCGTGGGCGGGAGGCCGTTTGGCACCGGCGGTCGGCGCGCTCAGGAGCGCGGCAGCCAATGCGAGGCTGCCCGCAACGACAACACAATGAGAAAGGTCACGCATGGAAATCGGTTCGTGGATAACATACGGCCGATAGCGTGTCAACGCGTGTGTGCAGGCGCAAGGTCAGAGGTTCGAGGCACGAGACGGAATCGCCTGACTCGACAGCGGGTAATTTGCCGTGAGGAGAAGGCTTACGTTAAGATGGGCGCCGTCGAGCGATGTGAAACTGGAGATGGCGTGAAACAGCTCCACTTCGATTGTTTTTCCGGGATCAGCGGCGACATGGTCCTGGGAGCCCTCGTGGATGTCGGTCTTCCGTTGGCCGATCTCGCCAAAGGGCTGAAGGCCGTGAAACTGAGCGGGTATGCGTTGCGCGCGGCAACAGTCCGACGTGGCGGGATGCCTGCGACCAAGGTGGATGTGATTATCAGGCGCGGTGTCGGCACGCCGCTCGGGCTCCGTCGCATCCAGCGTCTCATCGTCTCGAGCCGGCTCCCGGGGCGCGTGAAAGAGCAGAGCCGCGAGGTCTTTCAGCGTCTGGCGCAAGCGGAGGCGCGGGCGCATCGGACACCGGTATCCCGCGTGCATTTTCACGAAGTCGGCGTCGTGGACTCGCTGGTGGATGTGTTGGGGAGTCTGTTAGGGTGCCACCTGCTTGGGGTGGACCGCATTACGGCGTCCGCCGTCAATCTTGGCTCCGGCACCATCGAGTGCGCGCACGGAACGCTCCCGGTGCCGGGCCCGGCCGTGGCGGCGTTGGCCAGGGGGCTGCCCGTCTATAGCGCCGGTCCCGCGCGCGAGTTGACGACGCCGACAGG
>JBGPNZ010000121.1:0-7008 GCA_041487795.1 Nitrospiraceae bacterium | reverse complement strand
TCGAGTGTGCTCTGATGGCGGAGGATGCCGTAGACCAATTCAAGCGCCAGAGCCCGATCACGGCTATCGAGTGCGCTCCGGCTTATATAATGGTCCAGTGCGTCGTCGGCGAACGTCTGAGCCCGTTCGACAGATAACAGAGCGTCCAGCGCGACGGCTCTCGCCCCAGGCAATGGTTTCATGCGGCAGCGGTTGGAGGGGGAGGGCCGAGCCGGAGGCCCGGTGCGAGAGTGTGCCCGGTCAAGTATTGCGCGACCGACATCCGGCGACTGTTGGCCGGCTGGAACTCCATGATGCGGAGGACGCCGTCGCCGGTCGCGACGACCAATCCCTCTTTTGTGGCGTCCACGATTGTCCCAGGAAGCACCCTGACCACCAATCGATCGAGAACCGACGCTTTCCAAACCACCCAACGGTCTTCTCCGAGATACGTATAGGCGCCGGGCCAGGGAGAGAGTCCGCGCACCCGGTTGGCCAGATCGAGAGCCGGCAGCGTCCAATCGAGCAAGCCGTCTTCCTTCTTGAGCAACGGAGCCATGGTCGCCTGGCTCTGGTCCTGTGGCTGAGGCGTGACGGTGCCGTTCTGAATCCGCGCGAGCGTGTCTATAAGAAGCCGTCCTCCGATGTCCGCAAGCTTCGACGACAGCGTGCCGGATGTATCGTCCGGCGTGATGGCTGCCCGTTCCTGTAACAGTATCGCGCCGGTGTCCATGCCTTCGTCCATCAACATGGTCGTGATGCCGGTCTCCCGTTCGCCCCTGATGAGGGCCCATTGGATCGGGCCTGCACCACGGTATTTCGGGAGCAGCGACGCATGCACGTTGACGCACCCCCGCGGCGGTAGATCGAGGATGACCTTAGGAAGAATGCGTCCAAACGCCGTCACGGCGATCAGGTCCGGTTTCCACGCCGACAAGGCATCCAGAAAGGCCGGGTCTTTCATCTTAAGGGGTTGGAGGATCGGAATCTTGTGCTGCACGGCAAGCTGTTTGATCGGCGAGGCCGCCAGTTCGTGCCCGCGTCCCTTCGGGCGGTCCGGTTGCGTGACGACGCCGACGACGCTGTGTTCAGAGGTCAACAGCACCGCGAGCGACGGGACGGCAAATTCCGGCGTGCCCATGAAGACGATACGCATGAGGCTGTGTTAGCACGCAGATAGAGGGAAATCAACTTAACAGGGAAGCGAGCAGCGAACAGCGAGAAGCGGTTGCGAATAGAGGGTAGCGAGTAAGCTGGTAGCCAGAAAAGAGATTCCGAGCTATTAGCCATTGGCACTCGCTATCCTCTGCTGGCTATTCGCTACCCGCTATTCTCTATTAGCTCTTGAGTTGACTTGCCTGACGGCCGGTGTGCTAGTATCCGTCTGCGGGGTGGAGCAGTCTGGTAGCTCGTTGGGCTCATAACCCAAAGGTCGAAGGTTCAAATCCTTCCCCCGCAACCAGCCGAACTCATTGATACACAGGCCCTGGCAGCAAACTGTCAGGGCCTGTGTGTTTCGTGAAAACGTGAAGTTTCTTGCCAGATTGTCTATCGTCCTATACCCTCAATAAGATCAATGGGTTAGAGCCTTGATACACTTACCGATATATGTACGGCGAATGGACCCAAGACAGGATGCGCGGTTTAGGCTTACAACTCTGCATAATTGTTGTGTTAGGGGTGGTGGGGTGTGCCTACACGGTCCCGCTGACACCTGTCGGAGTTGAGGATATCCTCAATCACGGCGGCACCAAGGTTCCCGGCCAGTTTTCCGCCAAAATACAAACCGAAGATTGCTGCAAGAAAGAGGTGCGCTCGGAACTGCTCATGTGCCAGGCGCCCACCTATCATGTAAATGGTGATCAGACGGTCGAGGCATCCATCAAGGCGGCCTTGCCCACCGTCTTCGAAGACGTGGTCATCGGCCAGAGCAACCGGGCCAACGACCTCACCATCACCATTAATCGGTTTGAAGTGACGGTCCGGTTCGATCCTGTCGGGGTCTTGCCGACGGTCCAGGCGACAGCCGACGTCGGGTTGACCATTGAAGCCAAGCGAGACGGGCAGACCCTGATGAAAGGCCATGCCTATGCGCAGCAGGCGAATGTCGGACGAGTCGTGCTGTTCTGTGCCGAAGCCTCTTCGACCATTGCGGATGCAGTCAATGCCGCCACGCGCGAAGCGTTGAACAAACTGACGGAGCTGATGGTGAATAGCTCCACGTTGCGTGGCTTGGGGGGGCCGTCTTCTCAGAAACAGGCACAGGCGGAGTGATGCAGTATCGCCGCTTGGGCAGGATGGGCTGGCAGGTCTCGGAGATCGGCTTCGGCGCCTGGGGCATCGGGCGCAGCTTCTGGGTCGGCGCGGAGGACAAGGAATCGCTGTCCGCGTTACACGCCGCGGTTGACGCTGGCGTGAATTTTATCGACACGGCGCTGGTCTACGGAGACGGCCATAGCGAAACGCTCGTCGGGCAAGTCGTCCGGGAGCGCAAGGAACGGATCTACGTTGCCACCAAGGTACCGCCGCTGAACGAACATTGGCCGGCGCTGCCGAGCGATCGAGTGTCTGATTGCTTTCCACCCGACCACATCATCACATCCACCGAGCAGAGCCTCAAGAGCCTGAAGCTCGATTGCGTGGATCTCCAGCAATTGCACGTCTGGCGTGATGAATGGATGGAGGATCAGCGCTGGCTGGAAGCGCTGCACAAACTGAAACAGCAAGGCAAAGTCCGGGCGATCGGTGTCTCAATCAACGACCACGAGCCGGAGACGGCGATCAAACTCGTCACCGGCGGCGTCATTGATACGGTCCAGGTCATCTACAATATTTTCGATCAGGCCCCGAACGACGCGTTGTTGCCCGCTTGCCGGAAACATGACGTCGGCGTGCTCGCCCGCTGTCCCTTTGATGAAGGTGCGCTCACCGGTGCCATCACAGCAGACACAACCTTTCCGTCTGGCGATTGGCGGCACAGCTACTTTAAGGATGATCGTAAATCACAGGTCGTGACGCACGTTGAACCGCTCAGGAAACTGCTCGGATCAGAATCGAAAACCCTGCCGGAACTCGCGCTCCGCTACTGCCTGGCCCATCCCGCCGTCAGCACCGTCATCCCCGGCATGCGCGCACGCAAGCATGTTACGTCGAACTGCTCCGTTTCCGACGGCCGCCGGCTCAGCGACGGACTGCTCGCGAAACTGAAATCCCACGCCTGGAAGAAAAATTTCTACGACTAAGGGTGGTCAGCGGCCGATCTCGCTCAAGGGCTGCTCAGTCACAAACACCGCTCCGCGGGGGTTGGACGCCAGCTCGTTGTGGGTCTCGAGCTGATCGCGTAGCGGCGAGGTTTGGCATTCGGGGGTGGTCACGAAGCCCCAATGCTGGTTGTCGCGGCAGATATTATTCAACACCATCGCTTCCGCTTGGTAAAACATCAGCATCCCGCTCAGCATGTTCTGAAAACACTGGTTCCGCACAAGGTCCGGGTGGGAGCCGGGATCGCGTACGGCGATCCCGAAGTGGTGATTGCCGAAGGAATGGTTCTGTGCGACGTAGGGTTTGGCCCCGCCGAACACGAAAATCCCCGATTCACGATTGAAACAAACCTCGTTGTCCACGAACGACGGTCGGCAGTTCGGCCCATAGATCACCACACCGGAGAGCAAGCCCTCCATCGCGCGACAGCCCGTGATCGTGCACGTCGAATCCAGGATATTCATGGCCGAATGCTGGTCGCTGCCCACGTAGCGGAAAGTGATGCCGCTGATCCGTCCGCCCGTCACGCGCTGCAGATACAGCGGGCCACCGCGCCGGCAAAAGATCTGCACATGATCGCGTCCCGCGCCGATCAGAAGAATCGGCCGCTCGGCCACGAAAAATTTGTCCTCATATGTGCCGGGGCGGATAAAGATTTGGTCGTCCTCCCCGGCATCTTTGAGAGCGGCGCTGGGCCGCGAGTAAGCACCAGGGTCATAGGCATCCACGATCAGGGTTCGTCCCCCAGCGGGGTTTGGTGGTGGTTCCAACAGCGGCGGCTCTGCCGGTTCCTTATGTATAAAAGACGGGCGATCCGGTGTCATGGCTAGAGACCACCTGCGAGGCCCAACGCGGCGGCCAGTGTAGGTGCGGTGTAAGAACCGGGATTCTGCAATCGCACGAGCGCGATGCCGGCTTCCTTGAAGACGCCGTCGATCAGCTTGTTCCGGCGTTCCTTCTGGGCCGGCGGGATGGCCGGATCGTCCAACTCGATGATGGTTACCGTGGCTAGTGTACCTGGATGGACGAGCGCAAAATCCACGCGCCGCAGCGCGATCGTATTGAGCAATGTCGTGCGAGCCTTGTGGTCCTTCGATTGGACGTCCACCAGGCACCAGACCGGCACCTGCGCGAAGACGAGATACTGGTCCTGCACGGTCAGCCGGAGAAGGTTGTAGAAGGCGGCTTCGTCTTTGGTCAGCAGGGGCTGGCTGCGTATCGAGATGGACAATTCATTCATGGGGCGGAAGCTTTCCTTGGGGTACACGGCTCATGGGCCGAATCGGGTGCCGTGGTGACGACAAAGGCGGAGGGAATCTGTTCCCAGTGCCGCAAATCCGGTTCAAGCGCTCCTCTCAGGACATGCGGCGCCGTGCTCATGAGCGCGATTCCTCCCCGGATGGCGATCTCGCACAGGGCTCCCTTCCCCTCGCCCGCGGCGTCGAGCATGCACCCGCCGACTGCGATTCCTGCGCCGGCCGCAACCGGTATCAGGCTGTACGTCACGCCGACAGGCAATCGGATCCAGCTCTGCACGTTGAGAAGCGGGTGATAGGCGTTGCTGTGCCGTGTCGCGATTTTTTCGAACCAGCTGTGTGTCGAAAGCAGGGCCCCGGTCTGAGACACGCACGCCGCCGGAAAGTTTCCTGTGGCAGTGACGCGAAAATAGCCGTTGTCAGAACCGGTAAATTGGAGATCCCAGTCGACACCGGGAAAGGTGCCGACGGGATAGAGGTGCCACTTTCCCTCAACGGGGCGGCCTTCGTCAATTCGTTTGATCTGGAGGTCGGCAAACGAGCGAAGCCGCTCGTCCCGCTCTTTCAGGAGGCTGCGAAGGTCCCGGAGGCGCAGCCAATCCACCCGTGCCTCGGCCGGCTCGCCCACTTGTTCCCAGAGGACGGCGGACAGCAGGACATTGACGGGGTCCTCTCCGTAGTTGTACAGCGAGGTGAAGAGCTCGTGATCCAATCGTCTCAATTCAACCTTCGCCTCGTCGAGCTGCTGCATGTTGAAATAACTCGCCGCCATCAGCACACTGAGGTAGCCGCGCTCGTAGCTTTCCAGCACATAGTCGGTCAGGGTGCCGTCAGGAATGAACACGCTCGCGGTTTCCTTGAGTATGTGAAACGTCTTGTGCCGAAACTCCGACTGGGCCCTGGCCCCGTAGTCGACCACCGTCGGGTAACATTGCCTGGAGAACGCCTGGCTTAACAGGTTGAGTGTGCCGATTCGGTCGGAGAGATCAAGACCTCGCACGATGTCGACGCATCCGACCGGCTGGCTTTGGCGCGGATCACCATGCAGGCAGCCTGCCAGGAGCATCAGCACGCATGGAAGGGCGAGTGCGGAGGCCCGGGCCATGTTATGACCTTCCAGGCATCGTTGTGCCGAGCACGACGGGATGTGTGGCGCCGGTGACGGAGGGCACGTTGGCGCATTCGCCGTGGAAGGTCTGATAAGCCAGCACCGCGAAGGCCACGGCCTCAAAAGCCGTGCTCTGCCAGCCGGCCGCCTCAAACGTCCGTACGGGAACCGGCGAGAAGACCGACGACAGATTGCTCATGAGCGCGCGGTTCCGGACTCCGCCGCCTCCGACGAGCACTTCATCCACCGACCCGCCCAGCCAGCGCCGCGCGCTGCCGAGCGTAATCGCCGTGAACAGCGAGCAGGTTGCGAGCACGTCTTCGGATTTGAGGCGGTGGGCTTTCTGTGCAGCGAGAATCTGCTCCACGAAGGTGTCACCAAATTCTTCGCGGCCGGTGGACTTCGGCGGGTTGCGTTTGAGATAGGGGTGCGCGAGGAGTTTTGCCAGCAGGCCTATGGCGACTTTACCTTTGGCTGCCAGCTTGCCGCCTCGGTCCATCGTTTCCCTGCCTTTGGTCAGACGCCGCATCAGCCCGTCCATCACCATGTTGCCGGGCCCAGTGTCGAAGGCGAGGATGGCGTCGAGCCCCTTGCCGGCCGACAGGTATGTCACGTTGCTGATGCCGCCGAGGTTCACGACAAGACGAGACCGTTTCTTGTCTCGCAGCAGTACATAATGGACGTATGGCGTGAGCGGCGCGCCCTGGCCGCCGGCCGCCATGTCGCGGGGGCGGAAGTTTGCGACGGTCGCGATTCCGGTGCGCTCGGCGATCACCGCCGGCTCCGCGATCTGCAGCGTGGAACGGACAGCCCCCACGCCTGGTTCATCCACCGCGTTCGGCAAATGATGGATGGTTTGCCCATGCGATCCGATCAAATCGATCTTCGCCGGCTCAAGCCCCGCCTGTTTGATGACGCGCATGGCAGCCCTGGCGAACCATTCGCCGAGGACGACGTTCAAATGGCAAATCTCCGAAACTGTTCCTCGTGCGGATACAGCAAGCACACGCCGCTGAAGATCGGCTGGATACGCACACGAAACAAATGCGAGCGGCTTCACTTTGAGGTCATGGCTGGAGCCACGGATATCCACGAGTGCGGCGTCCACGCCGTCCCCCGAGGTACCTGACATCAAGCCGACCACCTTCATGTAACCAATGCTCCTACCGGCTGCGCGCTACGCTAACGGAAGTCCCGCGGTCGGTCAAGCGAGGTTTGACTTTGGATTGAACCGGGTGCTACGGTCCGCGCATGCGTGGCCGGAAAATTGTGTTCGTCTCGGCGGTATGCCTCGCCTTCCTTGCCGGTTCTGTTGACCCACCCCTCGCGTCGGAACCCTTGAATGTCGTGGTGACGATTCCTGTCCTGAAGGACTTTGCCGACCAAGTCGGCGGGCTGCATGTC
>JBGPNZ010000120.1:0-7056 GCA_041487795.1 Nitrospiraceae bacterium | reverse complement strand
CCTGGGAACGTCATCTTTGACGTCAGCGTCATAGTCACCGTTGTTGCCTTCTCCGATCCATCCAATCTCGACCCTGACCTTCTTGGGGATCTCGTAAAAGGCCATCGTCTCAGTCGCCTTGGAAGTGTCGTACTTCCTTATAGGGGCTCTCTGCCGCTTCAGGCGATCGAACTCTTGATCAGCCCGTTCCAAGAGGTCGTAGAGCTCCTCACGGGTGATATCCATCGACTTCTGGAGATCCCCCTCCTGCTTGGCGGTGAGACCTACCGCGTAGATCTCCGCTAAGAGGCGCGGGAACTGGATGCTGTTGTCCTTCCAGTTGTTCTTGGAGTTCATCGTTCCCTCAGCACTATAAGAGTTTCTCGATGGCTTCGATCTCCTTCTCGGTGGGAGGCTCGATCAGCTCGCCGGCCAGATCGAGCTTCCCCTGCTCGTTGTCGGGATCCTCTTCCGTCGACGCGGCGAAGGCGTCGTTGATCTCGTCCAGGTTCGCCTTGCTGTAGCCGATGAACAGCCTGAGGATCATCATCTGCCTTTTGGTGAACATGGCTTCCTCCTATTGGGGCATCACCGTGATACGCCTCGTCTTGGGCTGGTCGCTCTCCTTCTTGTCGAGGGTTGCCGCATAGAGCTCGGCGAGCGAGGCACCTTCCTTGCTGGGGCGGAATTCCGTCTTGTTGCCATGCTTGTCAAGCCAGGCTTCGGCTTCCTTGCGGGTGAACGTCTCGAACTTGTGATGCTGGATGCAGCGGCCGGGACGGGCGAAGGCAGGGTCGATCTTGTCGAGATTCTCGTTGAAGGTGATCATGAAGACGTCTTCACGACCCTGGCCGAGCAACCCGTCGGTCATGTTGAGGAGCTTCCCGACCTTGTCGTAGTGGAGCGACCGCGACTCCTCGATGATGAGATCGGCCGAGTCCTCCATGATGAAGAGCGTTTTCTTCTTGTGATCGAGGACGGGGCCCTCGTCCTCATCGCCGTCCCCGCAGACGCCGTAGTAATACTCCGCCTTGGACGTGAGGTTCTCGGGATCGGTCACGATGATGAAGTTGAAGCGCTCGCGCCAGGACATCATGAGAGCCCGGATGGCATAGGTCTTCCCCGTTCCGGGAGGGCCATGCCAGATGAGGAGGTGACCGAACTTCTTGGGGTCGTCGAGCTTCATGGCCCATTCAAGCTTCTCGACCGCTTCTTTCGGGTAGTTCTCCTTGATCTCCTCCCAGGACGGACACTTGAGGAACTGGGAGACGGTGCGAACGCCCTCTGATGTCATGTAGGAGAACTTGGCCCAGACGCCGCCCTTCTCGGCGTTCTTGAATTCGAATTCCTTGATCGAGGCAAGAATGTCGGTCACCAGCTGGTCGGCATTGCATTCAGACGACTGGATGTGGAACGTGAGCTTCCCCGGATCGAAGTCGTTGTGGAGGAAGGACTTCTTGTCGTCCGCGATCATGCAATAGTTGATGCCCTGGTTATAGTCGAAGGTCCGGTACACTTCCGTGTAGCCCTTGATCTTCGCGAGCACCTCGTCGTAGGAGAGCTTGGGGTTGAACTCGAACATCCTCTTGGCCGACGAACGGAAGACGAACCCTTCAGGGATCGCTTTTACGAACGCGGTCTCCTTGAGCATGTTCTGGTCGCCGGTGGACTGCTGGGTATAGAGAAATTGGTATTCCATGGGAGCCTTTCTAAATATGTGAGAGTCCTTGAGCCTTACGCTCGCCGTTGATCTTCTTGAGTGCGGCGTACCTCTCGCGTCCTTCCCTGGTTTCCGACCAGTGCTGGGCGCACCCGCCAGAACACGTCTCGCTCAGAGACATCTCAAGTGCCTGTGTTTCTCGTGTCAGCGCGGCTGAAGCTTCGGATCCACCGAAGAGCAGGCTGTTGATCACTCACGTGTGCCTAAGGCAGTTCGTACATCTGGGGATCTCCTCCCAGGGCAGCTTCGCGGCGATCGGCTGCATCAGGCGTTCGCTCCGATCCGCTTGACCGTGGCCTCTGCCAGCTTGCCGACGATGTCCTTGGTTGAGACCATCTGAAGGACTTTGGTCTTGACGGCGTTCTTCAACTTCTTGTCGTTGAAGACGCTCTTGATGACCTCTTCCACGAACTTGTATCCCTGCTCTTCGACCAGCTCATCGATCTGGTCGGATTCCATGTACTTGATGAACGCCTTGCCGAGCTTGACGGAAATCTCCTGTCCGATGTCGCCCTTGAGTGCGCTGAGGCTGCCCATGGTTTTCTCATTTCATTTCAATCCATCCTAGGTTTCCTGGATGCGCTCTTCGCCTGCCTTTGTCGGCTCAGTGAGCGCGATCAGGACATCCAGGTCTTTTGCAGGCAGGGGAATGTTCCTCTCCTTGGCCCGCTTCTTCATGATGTCCGAGGCAAGCACGATGTCGTGCTCGGCGTCGGCAATGCAGCCGATGCAGACCAGAGCTCTGAAGTAGAGACCAAAGCTCGGGAGCATGCAGACGAACTCGATGGTCGCATCTTCTTTTTCGCACTTCTCACAGCTCATGGCTTCTCGGCCGGCTCCTTATCCGGGTGGGCGACAATCTGGTGCTCCCGATCGTTGTGGTGATCATGGCAGCAGTTGTCGTGCTTCTTGAACTTCGAGCGGATCCAGAGCCACGCGGCGCCGATGAAAGGAAGAGTCGCCAGGATGGCCATCATCTCGTGCTGGCAGAAGTGGATGGGAATCGGGCCCCAGGGAGTGGGAATGATCCAGTTCATAAGGGTCTCCGAGGTGGTTAAGTTAAAGAGGTGAGGCTTGAAGGTTACTTCTTTTCGGGAGAGCAGACGGGGCAGGGTGTCCAGAGCCCGAGTCTCGGATGGATCCAGACTTTCTTGGTGCCTCCGCAGTTCCCGCACTTCGCTCTGCACTCGGCGCACCACAAGTGCATCTCGTTCTCCGCGGAGGCGGGATTCGGCCTGATCTGCTTGCAGGCGTTGCAGTAGAACGGTAGCTCATCGGTCATGACTTCTCCTTGGACTTTCTCGATTTAAGGCGTCTGAGCTTGTCCAAAACTTTTCTGGCCTTTTCGGAGATCGGAACACGATCCTTGTCACGAGCCCTGAGATACTCTTCAAGCTCGCACTCGAAACGCTCAAGCGTGAGGAGAAGCCACCTCAGGTGCTTATCGTCTTCGAAGGCTTTCTTCGCGTTCTCCTTGATGACGAGGAAGTGCAGCGCCAGGCCATCGCAGGATCCATCGCACCAGCGCTTGATCTTGGGATGAGTGTCGGGGCCTACTACGGAAGTCCAGCCCTTCTTCCGTGTTCCATTCTCCCCTTTGGGAGGGGGTTTGACCACCATCATCGGGCGCCGGCAGTAGTCGCAGGGAAATGGCCTCACTTGCCCTCCTTGGACTTACGTTTCTGGAAGACGCCACCGAGATAGCCGATCGAGCCGCCGATGCAGGCGGAGTAGCCCAGGTCGTAGAACGTGTAGTCCTTGGGCTTGTCGCTCCGGGTCTTGCTCATGTAGTAGAACCCGCCGCCCAGGGCCAGGACAACCACCAGCTTGATCAGGATCGTCTTCACGGATTTCTCCTTCAAACTTTGATATAGATCCCAAGTCAGAACGAAAATCAGTCTGGAGAAGATACCTTTCATGGGCTTCTTCCTCAAACCTTAGTCTTCTTCTCCTGCTTCCTCCACTTCGAAAGCAGGTCATGATAATCGGACGGATCCTCCGCCGCGGCCATGGCGGCAAGCGTTGCGAGCGAATATCCCGAGAACCAGACGAAGGCGGCATCGATCGCATCGCGCTCGCAGGGACTGGTCCTGTTGTACTTGTGGAAGATCGACAGGAGGTCGCTCGAAGACGGACTATCTGTCGAGTGCTGCTCGTCGAGCTGAGTCAGGAAATTCTCCATGAAGCCGTCCTTCTCGAAGATACCCTCGGGAATAGCGGGGTTTTTCCAGAGGAGCATCTTAGCAGTCTTTATCGGCATTGGTTTCCTCCTCCTTTTCGTTCGGGTCGATTTCTTCGTAGCCCATCCATCCGTCCATCTCGTTCACACCGAGCATGAAGGCGTCGAGTTCCCCCTTGGTCTTAAAGGAGTAAGTTTGTTTGCTTCTTTCGCTTGGTTCCCCAAGTTTCCCCCATCGGATGGTGACAGAGTGTCCTTTCTTGGTCTTAGTAGTCACTCCTTCCTCCTCTGGGCGAGATACTCTTCGATGGAGTCAGGCCCATGGATATCTTCCGTTGTAAGACGCTTCACTTTCTTGGGCACGGCGCGGGCGTGGATGAACTCGCGGATGAACGCGAAGACGAAGGCACCGGCGACGACTGCCCAGCCTGTACGAACGTACTTGGCGGTCACTCCGAAGCCGATGCCCAGGATCACGCTGAAGATGATGGCCCCTTGGCTCCACATGAGCCTATCGAGGAACCTGATCATGACGATCCTCCTTGAGCTCGTTGTAGTCCAGGCCCTTCTTGTAGAGGTAGACGACGATGGCCCCCCAGGCGAAGGCGGCGACCAGGTGGTAGACGCTGTAGATCTCCGCGGTCGGCATGACCACCTTGTTGATGTAGCCCGCCAGAACCTGGAGAACCAGCCCGATGAAGCATGAGAAGACGAGAGCGCGAATGAATCTGAAAAGCATCAGTCCTCCTTGGCAAGAATGGTCAATTGTCCGATGTTGAGGTGTTCGGTCGAGATCTCGATCCCATCGGAATGTTTCGGGAGGGCAGTCCAGCAGATGCCGTCGTCCATGACGACCATCTGCTCACATTCGCTGCGCTGGGGAGTTTGCGCCGGGTCATGCTCGCCTTCGGAACTTCCGGAGAAGTAGTCCCCATGACTGTCCCAGAAGACGAGCTTGAAGCAGCTGCTATCCGTCTTTTTGACGGCTTTCAGCATCTCGATGCGCTGGAGCATCTGGCGGGCGAACTCCGCAGAGACGTGAACTCTGAAGTAGTCGAAGTCAGCGTTATAGTCGCTGTTACTCGAGTAGGTAGGAAGACTGAGATCACGGTTCATGCTTCTCTCCTAGTGCTTGTAGTGCGGCTTCACAGATCGCCTTGGGTTGGTTCTCACAGTCCATCAGGAAGACGTGGAGATTCCCAAGACGGTCGAGAAAGCGTGCTCTCATCCATTCTTCGGTCTCCCGGACGAGCTCGATCAGTTCCCAGGCAGCGGCGATCGAGGTGGAATAGTGCGGGAGCGGCTCCCAGCGGTCAGAATGCTCGGGGTTGGTCGCCTTGATCAGGACGGCCGGAAGCTGGCCGCAGGTGACGCCTTCAACGGTATGCCAGAGAGCCGCGGAATGCTGCTTGAGAAGGTTCCCCATGAAGCTATGGCCAAGGGCATCCTCCTCGAGCTCCTTGAGAGCGCTTTCGATGAACTCAGGCTCCCAGATGACGATCGACCCGCATTCGGGTTCCCGGTGGGCCGGCAGCATTTGTACTTCGTTGCCCCAGATCTCCCGTGCAACTCGGGCATCGAGTTCACGCTCGCTAGGAATCGGAAAAGTCGGAATTTTCAGGGTTGTCATGCTCCTCCTCTTTCTCCTTGTAAGTGGCCGCGGGCTCGTCAGGACGGATGACGCCGTGCTTGACCGCCCAGCCGTGGTCAAGGCGGACTCTCTTGATCGGGACTTCCACGTTCTGCCAGATGCCGTTGCCCTTCGAGTCTTCCCTGTAGCCTTGCACCCACATGGTGACATCAGGGGCGAGTTCCTCGGGGTTATGAGCCCGTGTCCAGAACTCAAAGGTTTCTCCCGCGTCTCCCATAGTCCGGTAAGCTCCGTGCATCTGGTAGGTAAGAGCCTGCGCCCCTGGAGGCGTGTACATGCTCATGAAATTGGTGGTCTCTTTCTTACCAGGCTTGAAGAGCTTGAAGTCGAAGCCACTGGGAGAGATGCACGCCCATTGGAACTGCCACAGATGAAAGCCATTCGGGAAGATAGCCCTTGCGAAGCCGGCGTTCACCGGCGGAGGGCCGACCTTCTTGATGATCGGCTCGATGAGCCCAAGGTTCTTGGGCAGGGTGAGAGCGACCGCGCCCATTCCAAGCGAATGAAGAAATGATCTCCTGGAGAGATCCATAGAAAGTCCCTTCAAAAAGGGTTAAGGGATCACGATATGAGGGCGAGGAATACCGTTATTCCCGAGTCGCCCAAAGGAACCAGACGAGACCGGCGGCGATAGCGAGGCCGCCTCCGACGACGAGATAAGTCGTCGATCTCGTGTCCGTCTCAAGTGCCCCGAGTCCACCCAAGCTCCTGGGCTCGACCGTCTGGCGCTTGCCAGTAGCCAGATCAGTGAAGTCGATTTTATAAGGCGTCTGTGGAGGTGCAGAGTGGATTATCGAGTGGACTCCCGGAAAGAACTGAGCCGTCAACGAGTAATCCGGAAGATGAGCGATGTAAACTTCGTCGGCAACCCGGTAAAGTTCATCGATCGCCTTCTTCATTCCGTCCGCATCGATACACTCAACGACCTCTCCTACATAGGCGGCGCCGAACTGGCGGTTCTTGAACATGTGCATGTCCCGGATGTCGCCTTTCACGCCGACGCCGGGAGGGCATTCCGGACAGCCGACGAGGTCGATGCAGACGTCCCCGCAACCATGATTCTTCAGGATGGGTCGGCCGACAACGAGGAGGGGCTTCCCATTCTTTTTGGCGGCCTGCTCGGCGGCGTGGTAGAGCTCGAGGTTTTTGGTAGTCCAGTCGGAGTAGAGGCCGAGCTCGCGCAATGCGACGATGCCGCCACCGAAGAGCGTCATCGACGCAAGGCCGCGGAGGACGTGGATCGCCGGACTTTGGATCACCTTGTCTCTATCCTCAGATCGAGGTCGTCTCACCCGTCGGATTCGATGACGAGTGATGAGTCATGATCAACCCGGTTTTCAGGTTGATCACGAAAGTAAATCTCGCCAGAACGGAAACCCTCTTCCCGTCCTTGTCGTCCATCTCGAAAGTGTAGTTGCCGTCCGCGATCCCACAATCCGATCCGAGATCCTGGAAGATGAAGCTGTTCAGGAATCCGATGGGACGCTTCTTCAGGAAAGAGTCGAAGTAGGTCTTGATGACCGATCT
>JBGPNZ010000119.1:0-7080 GCA_041487795.1 Nitrospiraceae bacterium | reverse complement strand
GGCGCGGCGGCCGACGACCGATCGGTCGCCGCGTTCGACCGGCTCTACCGCGACCACGTGGACCGGATGTACCGGTTCGCCCAGCGGCTCTGCGGATCGCCGGAAGACGCCAAAGATCTGGTCCAGGAAACCTTCCTGAGCGCCTACCGAAGCTTGAAGGACTTCCGCGGCGAGTCCAGCGTCTCGACGTGGCTCTACACCATCGCCGCCCACGCCTGCCAGCGCATGCGCCGCAAGCGCAAGGGAGAGCCGGAACGCGAACTCTCGCTCGACGCGCTGATTCCCACGTCGGACGGAGACATGCCGCTGCAAATCCCCGGCGATGATTTGTCGCCAGAGGAACGCTTGGAGTACAAAGAACTTCGCCGCAGTCTCTTCGCCGCCGTGCAGAAACTGCCCAAAAAATACCGGATGGTCCTGGTGCTCCGGGACATGGAAGGACTCTCGGCCAAGGAAGTCGGCGCCGTGATGGGACTGACCGAACGGGCGGTCAAATCGCGGCTGCATCGGGCCCGGCTGTTCGTCCGGCACGAACTCGGCGGACAGCGCGCGGACGGGAAGGGCCGGCCGGCCGTGGTCGCTGAGGATTGAATTCGCGAACGACAGATGGTTGAATGAAGGCAGGACGCACGATGACGACACGACGCCGCACCGTTCGCACGCCGCACCGGCATTCCAAGGTACGATGCCGGAAGATCCTCCGCACGCTCTCCGAGTACCTGGACAATGATCTCCCGAAGTCGGTGTGCCGGGAAATTCGCAAGCATCTCGGCCTGTGTCCGAAATGCGAGGTGTTCGTCCAGACGCTGAAGCGTACGATCAAACTTTGTCAAAAATCCGACGTCGCGCGTCTCACGGAATCAGATAAAACGAAGCTTAGGAAAGAAATCCTGGCAGCCGCTTCCCGTGTCTAACAGGATGTTGAAAAAGGCCTCCAGCTTTGTTCTCGCCTCGCTCGCTGCGCCTGCCACGGGGAAAACGCGCGTCTTGGCGCGCGTGGGGCGGGCCGGGTGTGACAGCAGCCTTTTTGACCATCCTCTCAGAGAGAACTCCAGTACAATGATGCAGGAACCGTGATGCGGCACACGCTCTTGATTGCAGGCTTCCTGTTCTTCACCGTCCTCGCGTGGGAAGGACGTGTGTCGGCCGAACCGCCCACTGCCGTCGATGCCCCTCCCGCCTTGTCGCTTAACGATCTGGTCCCTGAGGAAGAAGTGCTCGTGAGAATGCATGGGCGCAAATTCATGCCCTCGACGGTGCGGGTGCATGCGGGACGAAAAACCAAGCTGGTCTTCCAGAATCAGGATGCCGAGTTGCACACCTTCGTGCCAGGCACCCTGTTCAACGGCATCAGTTTGAGCGTCGAAGGAAACGGCGCGCCGGAATTCGGTGAACAGGGCTTCCGAAAAGTGATCATTCCCGGTGACGGCGTGGCCGAGCTGCGCTTTATCCTTGAACAGCCCGGCCGCTATTCCTTCATCTGCGATATGCCGGGCCACGAGATGCGCGCGACGCTCATCGTCGAATAAGCAGACTTCCGGCCTCTGTCGCCGAATCCAATGACATACGAACGTCGCAAAGTCTATCAAGTCGTCAAGTCCTAAAGTCTCGGCGGGCACGAGGATTTTCGACTTGATGATTTTCAGACTTTCGACTTTTTGACTCTTCCGCCATCCCTTGTTGGCATGGTACAGTGCCGGCTCCTTTATCCACTGTGAGCACGTGATTGCATGAATCGCAGGGTCGGTATGATATGGGGATTGCTGGTGACGCTGGGGTTCTGGCTCGGCCCGGCCGATGCCGCCCCGGTTTCGAAGAAACACGCGCCGTCGAAGACATCCGCAGCCGTGGAAACCGCACAGCGGTACGTCGCCGCGATGGCAGCCGGCGACAAAGTGGCCGCCGGGAAGCTGGACTTCGCCTGCGCCTACCGGCTTGCGACCGCGACGAGCAACCAGCCCACCGCCGGGCCGACCGCCTCCTTCCCGCCCGATGGCGATCCGCTCTACAGCGCCTGCTGGGAACCGATCGCCAAGGCCCACGCGGCAGTCATCCAACAGACGGATCAGGGCGTCGATACGCTCTGGCCGGGCAAAGGCTTTCTGGTCGTGTTTGGAGAAAATCTCGCGCGCTATCCGCCGTCGCTCTTTGTCATGGATACGCTCGGCGCCTCGCCGCCGGCAGGCGGCCTCGCCGTCGACCTTCTGGACAGCACGCCGATCCATGCTGCGTCATTCCGCCTGACGGAGAACGGCCCGGTCGTGACGGCGCCGGCCACGCTGGTGCGGCTATCGGTCGGCTATAAAGATCCCCTGTCCTCGCCGGCGGCCTACGCGCCGGGCTCCTATAAATGGACGAACACCACGAAGCGCCTGCTGCGCCGGGCGCTCAAGACCGTCACGGTGAAATGGATTGTCCTGTCAGGCTTGAAGAAGTTGGGCTTCCCGGCCGACGCGGCGGTGCTGAACCTCCCGGTCAAAGACGCCTCGGACATGACACAGGCCGTACCGTTCACGGCCGAAGAACGCGGGTACGAACCGGACTCCGCTCGCTGGTGGAAGCCGGACGATGCGCCCGGCGTACTGATCGCAGCGGTGGGCCGGGCCGCGCAGTTTCCAGAAATCCGCGATCGCGTGGGCATGCTCAACCGCGTATTGATCATCGATCCGTCGCAGGTCGAGGCGCTCACTCTGCTGAGCCGCGATCTTTATCAGGCGCTGCTGCACGTCGCCGCCACCACGCACACGGTCGCGGTGAGCGAGCCGACGCTGGCAATGGTCTTCAACGAACTCTACTGGAACACGTACGCCCAGACGACGCGATGGGACCTGTCGCTGGGCATGGAGATGGGCGGGCTCTCGCAGCCTACCGCCGCCGATTTTCTCTACCGCATGATCCCGGCGATGCGGCAATTGGAAAAAGTCCGCCCGCAGGACCTCGAGAACCGGCTGCACCTCGGCAACGCCTACCGGTGGAACATGGACCAGCTGGCCGCCATCGCCATGCACGAAACGCTCTTGCAGGAGGTTCCGCCGCAGCGGGCTGCCGTGCGGGCCCGCGTGCTGAACGAACTGGCCTGGTCTCGGATTGCGAAGGTGGCGTGGAACCGCACGTTCGAAGATCCGGGGATCCTGCAGGCATATAAAGAAGCGGAAGAGGCCTTTCAACTGACCGACACGCCGCTCGACAAGTTCGTCGCGACCTACACGATGGCTTACAGCCTGCTCTTCACGCCCAAGCGGGACAACAAGCTGATTTTTGAGCGGCTGACGGAAGCGAAGGCGCTCTATCTGGCCCTGCCGGGCGCCTCGCCGGTTTCGTGGAAATATCTGCTGAACCACGAGTCGCTGAAAATCGTGCTGGACGCCGATCCGATCTTCAAGCCTCTTTTGGAGGGGTAAAGGGGTAAGGGGTACGAGGTGTAGGGGGTATTGAGGCGCGCGCGTTACCCCTCTATCCCTTTATCCCTTACCCCTTCCCATCTCCGCGAGCTCCGAAAAGTACGCCGCGAACGCCCGCATCCCGCCTGAGGCCTGCCCCCAATCGAAATATTCGTTCGGCGCGTGGTAGCCGTGTTCCGGCAGGCTCAGGCCGAGGAAGAGAATCGGCACCTTCCACTGGCGTTGCATCGTCGCCACGGCGCCGATCGAGCCACCTTCCCGAATGAAGACCGGTTCTTTGCCGAAGCCGGTCCGCACCGAACGGCGAATGGCATCCGCATAGGGTCCGTCGAAGACACCGCGGAACGGCTGCAACATGCCTTCCGGCTCCACCGTCACGTTCGGATTCTGTTTCTTCACAAATCGTTTGAGCAGGCTGAACATCTTTTCCGGTTTCTGATTCGGCACCAATCGCATGCTGATCTTCAACTCGCCGTTCGCCGGCACGACGGTTTTGATTCCAGGCCCGGCATAGCCCCCGACCAGCCCATGTACTTCGAAGGTCGGCGAGGCCCAGATACGCCGCAGGACGTCCTCGGCTTTCGTGGCTCGCATCGCTTTGAAGCCGTGAACCACCATGAAGCGCCGCACGTCGAACCCGGAGGCCAGAAAGTGTGCGATCTCGGTTTTCGTCGGCGGCACGACCTCGTCATAGAAACCGGGAATCTTCACGCGGCCCGTGCGTGCATCCACGCAGGCATGCGCGACTTCGCAGAGTTCGGCCAACGGATTTCTTGCCGCGCCGCCGGTCACGCCCGAATGGGCGTCGTTGGTGCCCGTGCGGAGCATCAGCCGCGCACCTGCCAGTCCCCGCAATCCGTAGGGCATGGCCGGCCGCCCCTTGGCAATCCAGATCGTATCCGACACGACGACGGAATCAGGCCGAGGGATCGCGCGGCTGTTCGGGAGCGCCGCCGCGAAGTTCGGGCTGCCGATCTCTTCTTCCAACTCCCAGAGAAAACGAATGTTGATGGGCGGACCCTGCTCGACGGCATGCTTCGCCGCCAACAGCGCCGTTAGCGCCGGTCCCTTGTCATCGGTTGCCCCGCGCCCCCGATAGATGCCGCCCTCGTTCCGAAAGGTAAACGGCTGCTGTTTCCATTGCGGCTCCTGCGCAGGCTGCACGTCCATATGATTGTAGATTGTGACCGTCGGATGGTTCTTGCCGGTTATCCAGCCGCCTGAAACGATCGGATGGCCCTTCGTCTCCACGATGGTGGCATCGGCGCCAAATTCACGCAGCAGGTCGGCCGCATAGGTCGCCATCCGCCGGACATCTCCAGCACGCGCAGGATCCATGCTGATGGAGGGAATTTCCACCATCTCGCCAAGCGTCCGCTCGAAGCGAGGGCGTGTCTCTTTTATATAGGCTTCTATACGATTGGTGTGTATCGCCATCGTCTCCTCTTCTTTTTCACATCTGGTCAACGGCGCGCCATTATAGCGTCGGAACCCTGGTGAGGAAAGACGCGCGGGGGTGTACAATGAAACCCAAGCAGGGTTGCGAGACGCGAGGTTAGAGGCACGAGGCTGTGTGCGGATTTGACGTTGCGAGTTCCACTTTGAATCTCCTATTCAACATTCATCATTTACAATTCAACATTGTCCTGCCGGCGAGTCTGATCCTCCTGGCAAGCGTCTCGCCGGCTGCTGCCGCCGAGCCGGTCACGATCGAAAAGCTGCAGGCCAGCCTGCAGTCCTACCATCTGAAAATCGTGACGCTCCGGGGCACCGCGCACCAGATCCAAATCCTGACCAGCCCACCGCCCGCTCTGCCACGAATAGACACGCAATGTCAGATGGTGCATCCGCCCTACACGTTCGTCCTATCTGACGAGACGGGCTTTCTTCAGATCACCGTCCGCGCGAGGCCGCCCTGCGTGTCCAAGCATTCACCGGCCGAGCCGCCTGACGTCGCGGATGGGGATACCGTGTCGGTGGATGCACAGATTACGGTCACGCCGGGATCCGGCACCGGAACGGCCGGCGCCACGCTGGACGTCCTCGCCGTGAACATCCAGCGGGTGGGAAACTAGACCGTGCGAATAGTCATCCCTTTTGTTGTTGCCGTCAGCGTAATGATTCTGGCCGGCCTCGCCCGCGCGGACGAGCCGGTTTCCATCGGCGAGGTGATTGCCGATCCCGACGCCTATCATTTCCGCACCATCCCTCTGCAGGGAACGGTGCGCCAGGTCACGCCGCTCCCGCCGTACTCGCCGGGCCAGGACACAACGTGCTACGGAGCCTATACCTTCACCCTGGAGGACGAGACCGGCTCGATTGAAATCGGTGTGCTGGGCATTTGCGGCAAGCCGTTGCTGAGAAAGCCGGAGGTCAACGATGGCGAGGTCATCCTGCTCGCCGCGCAAATTCTTTCACCGAATCGCCTGACGTCCACTACGAAGGGAGAGGTAAAACGGCTCCGCGTTGTGGCTAACTCGATCACGCACCTCTCTCCTGTCGTAGCGCCGCCAGAAAATTCTGCGCCGAATCAGACAGAAGAGACGGCCAAGCCGGAGGGAGATGACAAGCCGGGGGAAGACAGTAAGCCCGCGGGAGACAGCGGCTACTAACGCGTATCCAGCCGACGATACTGAAGCAACAGCACGTACGCGCCCCAGACCAAGGCAAGAATCATCGCTGCGCTTCCAAGCCCCTTCGCCCAGGTGGCGATGCGATGATCGTACGGGAGCAGGTTGAGCCAGCGCAGGATTCGCTCCCAGTCGTGATAATCCTCGACGTCCCGCCCGGTGACTCCGCCAAGCAGCACCAACTCTAAATCCCGCGCGTCGTTGATGTACGGCGACACGTCCATCAGGCTTTGCGCAGCCCACCAGACTCCCACCGATGTCCCGAAAGGATCCCGATTTTTCAGCAGGAACGTCCCGGCGCAGATCAGCGGCATGAGCACCTGGAAGAGCGACCCGCCCAGCACAGTCATGAATTCGCCGAAGGGAGAAAAAATGAGGTGCCCCGCTTCGTGGAACGGCAGGTTGATGCCGTGCATAAAAGATTCCTGCCAGTAGTCCGACTTGACCGGCGTGCGGATGAATTGCCAGCCCCATGCCGCCAGCCCAAGCCAGACAAGCGCACGGCCGGCGAAGTAGAACGGATTGACCGATTCTTCGACCGTAAATAACCAGGCTTTAAGATTAGACATGGAAAACCACAGTCCAAAGTCCGAAAGTCATAAAGTCATCACGTCACACATCTCGGATATTACGACTTTATGACTTGACGACTTGAAGACTTTATGACGAGCCAGCTGACTCGATGACTGTTAGACATCCCCCCATCCTATTTTGGGAAAAAGAATGGAACAGGTGAAAAGGTCAACACAAAGATCGCGAGCGCGAACCAGCCGACCCACACGCGGGTCCGGCCAAGCACTGCTTCGGGATCCAGCACAGGTGGATGGCCGAGCCCCAACAGGCTCGCCATGCCGGCCCAGAGAATCCAACCCGGCCAGCCGGCAAAGCCCAAGGCGATCAGGATCGGCACCATGGCCAGCGCCATCGTACGCTGCCGACGTCCCCACAGGGCATAGGCCACGTGCCCGCCGTCCAGTTGGCCGATCGGAATCAGGTTGAGCGACGTGATGAAGAGCCCGAGCCAGGCGGCAAAGGCCACCGGATGGAGC
>JBGPNZ010000118.1:0-7090 GCA_041487795.1 Nitrospiraceae bacterium | reverse complement strand
CTCTGTCCGAGACCGCCGAACCCGGTCATCTTTTCGTTCACACGGAGCACCGTGACTTCCCGCACCAGATACCGCCCGGTCCCAAACGGCTGAGCCGCGGTCGTCTCAGGCTGAACCTGAACCATGACGTCATCGCCGCTGCTCAACGCATGCAGCTGCTCCATGTTGGTACGGTCATCCAGATATGCGGTGAGATAATTCATCGTGCCCGAACCCGCGCGTCCTTCGTCATGGGAGCTCCCACCCGTTTCCAAGTGAAGCTTACGGCCAGGAACATCAACGGCCAGGATACGACCGAAAATATTTGCAGGTGCTGAGAGCCGTTCCAGGAACGCGCTCTTGTCAAACGTCTGGGTACGGTTCGCTGAACCGGAGACGTCTCCGACGCCCAATCCGACACCAAATCCAGACCCTGACGAACTCTGCGGCAGACGCTCCTGAGCCACTGCCACACTCACGGAGCCGACGAACAGAACCACAGCTCCTAGCGCCAACACGTTACGCATGTGCTGCCTCCTTAGTGAGTTGAACGATAAAGGGGTCAATAAGTAACGACAAAGATTGTCAATCCTCGCTTGAGTAGGACGCACTATAGGCCAAGCAAAAAGCCGTGTCAAGGGGTATTCTGGGGACGAGAGCAAGAACGGAATTGCGCAAGGAACATGCGGATACTGAAGGGGTTTATCCGCTGGTGTCAACTGCTTAAAAGCCCTGAATAGCCGGCAGTTCAACCGAAGTGGGCTATCGAAATACTGCCAAGAAAACAAGAGAGAAACACTTGAGGGTTTTCTCCAGCGGCGGTATGGGAGGGGCTCCGCCCAATGAGCCGCCGGTTCAACCAAAGGTAAGAATCTAAGCCTACTGGTGGAAAAGTACCTCTCCGCCGCGATTTGATTGAACGCGGCGGCTCACACGAAGTGCGGTATGGTGCCCGGAGGGAGGATCGAACTCCCACTCTCTTGCGAGAACCAGATTTTGAGTCTGGCGCGTCTGCCAGTTCCGCCATCCGGGCGCCGGTTCCTGACTGAATATCTCCTAACATGATCGTTCCACGTCGTCAACCGATGGAAGCCCCTCTTTTCTTTCGTCGGATGCGGGTGCTACAATCCAGCCGGTAGTGCTCAATTCATCTAGACGTGGAGGAACAACCGATGGCCGTGCAATGCGTCAAATGCGGGAAAGAGGGCGAGCCCATCACGGCCGCACTGTTCATGGGGCGGCTTGAAATGGAAATCAAAGCGAAAGTGTGCCAGCCCTGCTGGAAAGAATGGGAAGGCATGCGGGTCATGGTCATCAATGAATACCAGATCAATCTTGGCGATGAAAGCGGCCGGGAAATGGTGAAAAAGCACATGCGCGCATTCCTCAAGATCGGCGACGCAGTGGACACGTCCAAAGTGCAGGAGAATTTCAAACCGCAATAGTCTCCTTTCGGCCTCCCTCTTCTCCCTTATACGTGTTCGTCGCTCATGACGCTCTCTCGCCGGCCACGCAGGACTGTCCCACAGCCGTCCACCAAAGGGCATCGTATCCGAAACGCCGTCGTCATCGTCACGGGAGCCGGCCGCGGCATCGGCCGCGCCACGGCCGAGCTCTTTGCACGCGAGGGCGCGTGTGTGGTGCTGTGCGCGCGAACCGGCAAGGAACTTCGCGCGGCCTGTTCGGCGATTCACGCTGCCGGAGGCGAGGCCGTCGCGCGCGTTGCGGATATCGGATCGGCCCGCCAAGCCCGTGCCCTGGTGAATCTGGCGCTCCGCCGTTACGGCCGGCTGGACGTGCTCATCAACAATGCCGGCATTCTTGGACCGCAGGTCCCGCTCGTCCGCTATCCGCATCGCGACTGGGCAACGGTGCTGCGCATCAATCTCAGCGGAACGTTTTACATGATGCAGGAGGCTGCGCGAATCATGGCGCACCAGCGGAGCGGATGCATCATCACCCTCTCTTCGTCGGTCGGACGGACCGGCCGGGCCGGGTGGGGCGCCTATGCCGTCTCCAAGTTCGGCGTCGAAGGCTTGTCGCAAGTACTGGCCGATGAACTCCGGCCCGCTAATGTGTGCGCGATCACGTTCAATCCGGGCGGCACTCGCACCGCAATGCGGGCCGCCGCCTACCCGCGCGAAGATCGCAGCGCGCTGCGCGATCCCTCCGTGGCCGCTCGTGCCCTGCTGCACCTCGCGACCTGTTCCTCGCCGGCAATCTCAGGACGCGCGTTTGATCTCAACAATCTTCCTCCCCGGCTTCCCGCTCATCCTTCCGGTATTTAGGCCGGTATTTGGGCGCCAAATCGAGCGCCGGTTTCGTTGACAAAGCGGAAAACCAAATGCTAGAGTGGCGCTGAATTCTCAGTGTGTTACGCGAGAGGTCAACGGCACCCATGATTGCGCAAATGAAAGTCCGGGGCCTGATGTTCGACCCCTACAACAATACCTTTATCGTGATTTTACGCGACGAAGAAAACGCCGAAATGCTGCCGATCTGGGTGGGCAAGCCCGAAGCCAGCTCGATCAGTTTTGCGCTGGAGGACGTCACGACGCCCCGCCCGATGACGCATGACTTGATGAAAGCCGTCCTGGACGTGGTGGACGCCAAGGTGATCAGCGTGGTGATTTCCGATCTGAAGGAGAACACCTACTACGCCAAAGTCCATCTGACGTACGAGGACTCGGAGTATTCCATCGACGCGCGCCCCAGCGACGCCATCGCGCTGGCACTCCGCACGAAGGCCCCGATCTTTGCCAACGAAGAGGTGATTCGCAAGCAGGCCTCGGACGAGCTGGATCAATGGCTGGAGAATCTCAAGCCGGAAGACTTTGGAAAATCCGAGACATGATGTGAGCGGCACCGCTCCCTCGCGGCCTCCTCGATCGCCAGCGAAATTCCATCATCCGGAACATAGGTACTGAAGATTCGAGGCACAGGCCTCACGAGTAATCAGTCGAGGTGGGGCGCGTTATGGAACAGAGTGGTCTGAAAGAGCTGACAAAACTGACCGTGCATGGGGTGGTGGCCGACCCCAACACCGAGACGCAGATCGTCATCCTGCGCGACGAGCGCACGGCCCAGGTCCTGCCGATCTGGGTGGGCGCCGCGGAAGGGAACGCGATCAAGCTGGCGATGGATGATGCGCCGGCGCCGTTGCGGCCGATGAGCCACGATCTGCTCCGCAGCATAATGGAGCATTTGAGTCTGGCCGTCACGCGGGTGGTGGTGACGGACGTGAAAAACAACACGTACTTCGCGTCGGTCCATCTGACATCGCAAGGCACGGAGCGCACGGTGGACGCGCGGCCCAGCGATGCGATTGCGCTGGCGCTGAGAACCAACAGCCCGATTTTCGTCACGGCGAACGTCCTCCAGCAACGGGGCGGCAACTCGCTGGAGACGTGGCTGGAGAAACTGGGCACGAAAAACACGAGCGCCGGCGGATGACCGGCGGCACACAGCGAATACACTGAGAAGAGGAAAGGCAGGAACAGGAATCATGGGAAGCTATCAAGCCAAGCCATTGGAAGTGACGCGCAAGTGGTACGTGGTGGATGCGGACGGCAAGACGCTGGGACGGCTGGCCGCCCGCATCGCATCCGTCTTGCGCGGGAAACACAAGCCGACCTTCACCCCGAACGTGGACACCGGCGACCATGTCGTCGTGATCAACGCGGGCAAGATCCATCTGACCGGAGGTAAGTTCAAAACCAAGGTCTACAGACTGCACACGGGGTATCCGGGAGGACTCAAGTCCGCCACGGCCGAGCACGTACACAAGAAGAATCCCACGGCGTTGGTCGAAACCGCGATCAAGGGCATGCTGCCGAAGAATCCGCTGGGGAAGCAGATGGCGAGAAAGTTGAAAATCTACGCCGGGGCCGAGCACCCGCATCAGGCGCAACATCCTGAATCGCTTGCCTTGTAACGACAGTCATACTACAGAGAAGGAGATCACGGAGATATGGGAGCAGCAACGCAGTACGCGACAGGCAAGCGCAAAAACGCCATCGCCCGGGCATGGGTCACGCCAGGAGCCGGCCAGATGGTCGTGAACACCAGGCCCTTGGAACAGTATTTCCCCCGGCCGACGCTCAGAACCATCGTGCAGTATCCGCTTGAAGTCGCCGGGCTGCTCGGCAAGTATGATGTGCGCGCCACCGTCCACGGCGGCGGGACGACCGGACAAGCCGGCGCCCTGCGGCACGCGATCGCCAAGGCGTTGGTCACCATGACGCCGGCGACCCGCGAAGCCCTGAAGAAGGAAGGCTTGCTGACACGCGACTCGCGCGTCAAAGAGCGGAAGAAATACGGACAGAAGGGCGCCCGGAAGCGCTTCCAATACTCGAAGCGGTAATCACCTGAAGCAGAGCACGAGAAAAAGGGAAGGCTTCAGGCCTTCCCTTTTTTGTATGGTCACATTATATAGGAGCAGCAACACGGATCGTTATGGGATCTGACACCGTCACAGTCGCCGTCGTCGGAGCCAGCGGATATACAGGAGGAGAACTGCTCCGTCTGTTGGCCGGACACCCGCGGATGAAGATCGCGGTTGTCACGTCGGAACAGTCCGCCGGTAAACCGGTGGCAGCGATGTTCCCATCGCTCGCATCGGTTGTGTCGTTGACCTTCGAAGCTCTGGCGCCAGAATCCATCGCCAAACGGGTGGACGCGGTGTTCCTTGCCCTCCCCCACACCAAATCTTTGCAGCCGGTTGCGGCGTGCATGGCGGCAGGGAAGCACGTGGTGGACCTCAGTGCCGATTACCGGCTCACAGACCCGGCCGTCTATGAAACCTGGTACAAGACGCCACACGATCAGCGGGGCTTGCTCAAGCAAGCCGTGTACGGCCTGCCGGAATTTCATCGCGAGGCCATCAAAAAAGCCAGGCTCGTGGCATCGCCGGGCTGTTATCCGACCGCGGCGATCGTGCAACTGGCGCCGCTCGTCGCGAAGGGCTTGGTTCACCCCGACACCATCGTCATCGACGCCAAGTCGGGGATTTCAGGCGCAGGCAGAAGTCCGGCTCTGCCCTATCACTTTCCCGAAGCGCACGAATCACTCGAAGCCTATATGATCGGCCAGCACCGGCACATTCCGGAAATCGAACAGGAACTGACCCTGCTGGCCTCGCGGGACGGCAAGGCGAAACACGCGTCCAAACATCTGACGGTCGCGTTCACACCTCACCTGGTCCCGATGAACCGGGGCATCCTGAGTACAGCCTACTGCCGGCTGGTGGATCCGATGCCGCTCGATCAACTGCGCGCGCTGTACCGAGAGTTCTATAAGGGAGAGCGGTTCATTCGCATCCATGACGGCGACGTATCGGCCAATCCCCGCCACGTGCGCGGATCGAATTTTTGCGACGTCTCGGTTTTTACCGATACGAGAGCCGGCTGGGTCGTGACGGTCGCGGCGCTGGACAATCTCGTCAAAGGCGCGGCAGGCCAGGCGATTCAAGCCATGAACCTCATGCTGGGCTTCCCCGAAGACATGGGCCTGTCGGGGGCGGGAGTGTATCCTTGATTAATCCGGCCGTGACTTCGCTGCACCCGTTCGCACTTCTTTCGACTCAACCGGCATGACACGCAGCCCTCTCACAGCGGTCCGCGGCGGCGTGACGGCGCCGCGGGGGTTCGTGGCCGCCGGCATCCATTGCGGCATCAAGAAGAAACGATTGCTGGATCTGGCCTTGCTTGTCTCGGAGCGAAACGGTCCCGTCGCCGGCGTCTTCACGACCAACCGCATGGCGGCGGCTTCGATCACGCTCAACAAACAAAAACTCCTCCGTAAAACCGGCCGAGCCGTCATCGTCAACAGCGGCAACGCCAATGCCTTCACGGGCAAGCAAGGCATGGCCGACGCCGAAGAGATGGCGGATCTCGTGGCCCGGCGGATGAAGATCGCCCCCCATACGGTGTTTGTTGGCTCGACCGGCGTGATCGGCCAGACCCTCTCCATGTCCAGAATCAGACAAGGCATGCCGGCCCTCGTCACACAGTTGCGGCGCGCGGGTGGTCACGACGCGGCCAAGGCGATCCTCACCACAGACCTCAAAGCCAAGGAAGTCGCCTACAGCGCCCGCATTGGAGGCAAGACGATCACCGTGGGCGGCATGGCCAAGGGGTCCGGAATGATTCACCCCGATATGGCCACCATGCTGGCCTACCTGACGACCGATGCGGCCGTCGAGCAATCGGCCCTCCAGCACGCGCTCACGCAGGCCGGGAATGCGTCGTTCAACTGTATCTCCGTGGATGGAGATTCGAGCACCAACGACACAGTCCTCTGCCTGGCTAACGGACTGGCCGGCAATCCGGTCCTCCGGAAAGGATCGGCGGCGCTCGCAACGTTGCAGCAACTACTGAACCGCGTCTGCCTCGAGCTGGCCATGAAAATAGCCCGCGACGGGGAAGGCGTCACGAAAGTGGTCGAACTGGTCGTGACCGGCGCCCGCACCCTCGCCGACGCCAAGCAGGTCGTCAAGACCATCGGCACGTCGCTGCTCGTGAAGACCGCGTTCTTCGGCGAAGACGCGAACTGGGGACGGATCATCGCCGCCATCGGTCGGGCCGGCGTCGCCGCCGACCCCAGAAAAATCGGGTTGGCCTTCGACGGCGTGCCGATGGTGAAAGCAGGCACGCCACTTGGGGCCCCGGCTCAGCGGAAGATCGACCGGATTGTCCGAAGCAAGGAATTCACGATCACGATCGATCTCGGCCTGGGCTCCTCCTCCGCCAGACTCTGGACAACCGATCTCTCCTATGAGTACGTCCGCATCAACGCGTCGTATCGCTCCTAGCCCACATTATTCATGACGGCTTCTACTGCACCCGCCGATACGCCGCTACGACAAGCCTGGCCGTGACTTTTTCACGGCCAGCGGGCGGGCTTGCCGCTCAGTCGGTCAACAGCCTGTTCAAGGCTGCCTCCCTTCCTCGCGGCTCCACGCGCCCGTCTCGCATGGCGTCTCAGCGGTTTCGTCACGAACCCTCATGAATAATGCGGGCCAAACCTTGCAAATCCTCGAAAGCCTGTGCTAAGTTTTTACGGCTTTAGGGAATTTTTTTCTCCCTCGGGCAGAAACACAGGGGCCCACCAT
>JBGPNZ010000117.1:0-7091 GCA_041487795.1 Nitrospiraceae bacterium | reverse complement strand
GGAGGCGTTCAACCGGAAGGATTTGCCGTTCATGTTGGAGAAGGTGATCGCGGAGAGGTTGTTCGACGTGGTTCCTGCACTGACGTTGATGTTCGTCAGGCTGGTGGCGACCGATGCCGTCATCGTCGAGGCTTTCATTCCGAACGACACGCCGTTCGAGTTCGAGAAGGTGATCGCGGAGAGGTTGTTCGAGGTCGTGCCGCCGCTGACGTTGATGTTCGTAAGACTGGTGGCCACAGATGCGGTCATCGTGGAGGCGTTCAACCCGAAGGATATGCCGTTCGAGTTGGAGAAGGTGATCGCGGAGAGGTTGTTGCTGGTGGTGCCGCCGCTGACGTTGATCGCATGAGATGCGGTCACGGTCAGGGAGCCCGCCATCCCGAACGTCACGCCGTTCGAGTTCGAGAAAATGATCGTGCCGGAGGATCCCGTCTGGGTTCCTGCGGCAATGGCGCCGATGTTTCCCGTTCCGGCCGAGGGCACCGAGATCGAAATGGTCGCGAGACTGCCCGCCGCGGTGGACTGGGAGAGAGTGACCGCGCCGACTCCCACCAGAACCACCGTCCCGATGGTCGTTCCAGTGCTGCCCGCAGTGTTTCCGCCGGTCGAGACGCCGAGCCCCTGGATCGCCTGTCCTGAAAGGACGATCGTTCCGGAAGAGTCGGGGAAGTTGATCGTCTGGTTCACCGACGGATTGGCGGCCAGGGCGAGCACGCCGCCCGTATTCGAGATGCCGATGACCGAGGAGACTCGAAGGACTCCATCGGTACCGTAGACGACGTTGTCCTGGAAATTTTCTCCAGCCATTAGAGCGTCCCCGCAATAATGAACCCGGGAGACCTGAGCGCCGAAGCGCCGGTCCTGTTATAGTTGGTGTCGGTCACATTGATCGACGCCGGCATCGCCGTGGTGAAGCTCGAAGTTGAAATGCCGTCCAGATAGATGTTCGTCTCGTTCGTATCGAGCGCTCCGACGATCGACATGGCCTGGCGCCCGAAGACTCTCCAGGTGCCGTTGTTGGTCGTCCGCATCCAGAGGCCCATCAGATAGTCGCCGGGGGTCATGGTGATGTTGAAACCGAGCGTCCTGAACCGGGTTCCCGAGACGCCGCCATAAACCGAGGAGGCCGTCGTCGCCGACCCGGACGTCCAGCTGATCTGCTGGGAGGCGGACGTCGACAGCGACGCGGTCGATCCGCTCATCGTATAGATGCCCGCCGAGATGGTCAGCGCCCCCGTCGAGTTCGTATTGCCCGTCAGATCCATCGCGAACAGCATGCGCGTCCCGGTCATGTTGATGGGCAGCGAGAACTTGACCAGGCTGAAGGTCGCGTTCTGGACGGTGAAGTTCGAGATCCAGTCCGCGTTGTGGGAGAAGAGCTTGAGCGTATTGGCCACGGAGGCCGTCACCACGCTCGATCCCGACATCCCGAACGTCACGTTGTTCGAGTTCGAGAAGACGATCGTCCCCGAAGTGCCCGTCTGGGTGCCGGCGGCGATGGCGGCGGGGGCGGTCGACTGGCTTCCCGAGATGGTGATCGTGGCGTTCGATCCGGCGGCCGTGGACTGGGAAAGGGTGATGTTCCCGATGCCGGCGAAAACGATCGTGCCGACCTGGGTTCCCGTGTTGCCCGAGGTATTTCCGCCCGTCGAGACGCCGATCGCGGACACGACGGTCGCCGACGCGGCCGTCTGAGCAGAGATCGTGATGGTCGCGCCCGACGCGTTCGTGGACTGGGAAAGGGTGATGTTGTTCCCGCCCGCGAGCACGAGCGTGCCCGTCACGGTTCCCGTCGTCCCTGAAGTATTGCCTCCGGTCGAGACGCCAGCTCCGAAGATGGCATCCCTTCCCGAGATCGTGACCGTAGCCAGACTTCCCGCCGCCGTGCTCTGGGAAAGGGTGATCTGGTTTCCACCGGCCAGGACGAACGTCCCGATGGTCGTTCCCGTGTTGCCGGAAGTATTGCCGCCGGTCGAGACGCCGATCCCCTGGATGGCTTGCCCTGAAAGGATGATCGTTCCGCTCGTATCAGGCAGGAAGATGGTCTCGTTCACCGTCGGCGTCCAGGCCAGATGGCCTTCCGTCGAGTTGTTCGAGAAGATGACACTGACGGGGCCCGGGTCGGTTCCGATGATGAACGCAGGGCCCTTGAAGTGAAGCTTGGTATCGCTTCGCAGCTCTACATTGTCAAGAAATCCGTCGCCGGCCATAATTACCCCTACTCAGCAAGAAGCATAAATCCAGGTTGTCTCTGAGCACTGATGCCAGTCCTATTATAGTTCGTATCGGTCACATTGATAGAGCTAGGCATCGCGGTCGTGAAACTCGAGGTCGAGACCCCGTCGATGAAGGCATTGGTCACGTTGATGGGGCTCGACAGCTGCCCGACGATCGAGACGCCCTGCCGGCCGAAGATTCTCCAGGTTCCGTTGTTGGTCGTCAGCGCGTAGATCCCGAAGAGGTAATCGCCCTGGGTGAGCAGGGTGTTGAAAGTGATCCCGCGGTAGCGCGTTCCCGAGACGCCGCCAAGGGCCGACGATGCCGTCGTGTTCGTCGAAGCGCTCGTCCAGGTCGTGTTGCCCGAGAAAGAAGTCGACAGCGACGCCGTCGATCCGCTCATGGTGTAGATCCCGAAGGAGACGGTGATGCCGCCTGTCGAGGCGTTGTTCCCCGTCAGATCCATGAGAAGGACGGCCGTGGACATGGTCACGTTGGCGGGGATGGTCACTCGCTGAAGCGAGAGGATTCCCTGCTGGACGGTGAAGTTCGAGATCCATTCGGCGTTATGGGAAAAGGCGCTGACGGTCGTCGCCACGTTCCCGATGGACAGGGTGACCACCGAGGAGTTCGACATCCCGAAGGTGACGTTGTTCGAGTTCGAGAAGACGACCGTTCCCGAGGTCGCCGTCTGGGTTCCTGCGGCGATGCCGCCGATGAAGGTCTGGGCGGCGGCCCCCGAGATGGTGACCGTGTTCCCGCCCGCCCCCGTCGCCTGGGACAAAGTGATGTTGTTGCCGCCGACCAGCACGAACGTGCCCGTATTCGTCCCAGAAGTCCCTGAGGTGTTCCCTCCTGTCGAGATGCCGGCTCCGAAGACGGCATCTCGTCCCAAGATGGTGACCGTGGCGCTCGAGGCGCCCCCGGTCGACTGGGAGAGAGTGATGTTGCTGCCGCCTACGAAGACGACCTGCTGACTGACCGTCCCGGTCGAACCTGCGGTGTTTCCGCCCGTTGAGACGCCGGCCTGGAACATGTTGGGGCCGGAGATGGTGAGTGTGGCCAGAGACCCGGCCGCCGTCACCTGTGAGAGAGTGATGTTATTTCCGCCCGCCAGGACGTAGGTTCCCTGGGTGGTTCCGGTGTTGCCCGAAGTGTTTCCAAGCGTCGAGACGCCGATGGCCGTCACTCCAGGCTGGACGCTCTGGCTGAAGGAGGCGGTGACCTGCGTCGAACCCGACATCCCGAAGGAAACGTTGTTCGAGTTGGAGAAGACAATAGTCCCGCTCGTCCCCGTCTGGGTGCCGGCCGCGATCGCCGCGGGAGCCGTCGACTGGCTTCCCGAGATGGTGATCGTGGCAAGACTTCCCGCCGCCGTGGACTGGGAAAGGGTGATGTTCCCGATGCCTGCCAGAACGACGGTGCCCACCTGGGTTCCCGTGTTCCCGAGGGTGTTCCCGCCCGTGGACACCCCGATCCCCGAGACCACGGTGGCGCTCGCCATGTTGCTGGGCGCGGAAATCGTTATGGTGGCCCCAGACGCGTTCGTAGACTGGGAAAGGGTGATGTTGGCGCCCCCGGCCAGGACAAGCGTCCCAGTGACCGTTCCCGTCGTTCCTGAGGTGTTTCCGCCGGTGGACACCCCTGCGCCGAAGATGGCGTCCCTTCCGGAGATGGTGATGGTCGCCATACTGCCCGCGGCGGTCGCCTGGGACAGCGTGATCTGGTTGCCACCGGCCAGGATGACCGTACCCTGGGTGGTTCCCGTGTTGCCCGAGGTGTTTCCGCCCGTGGACACCCCGAAGGCCGTCACGACATTGGCACCCATGGTCGCCACGGTCGCGGTGACGGTGTGACCGATGACTCCGAAGGTGACGTTGTTGGCGTTCGAGAAAACGACCTGACCGCCAAAGGCTTGTGTCGTGCCGGCGGAGATCGCGCTTACGCCTATATCAAGGGGCTGCACGCGACCTCTTTCAGGTTAGCGGAATTGCTCAGGCTAATTCTATTATCAAAGCGGCTTTCATTCAAGTCATTCAAGAACCTTAAAATGTAGGACTACCGTAGGGTTGCCAAGAAGGTGGCATTAAACATTGAAGGCCCTACGGCTTTTTTATAACCTGGAGGAACCATGATCGATCGAAGGAAGTTTCTGGGGCTGATGTTCGGCGCCGCGGTGGTGCCCAAGGATGTGCTGGCGGGTCTCACGACGCCCGCGCCGGTGAAGGACGCATTCACCAAGGTTTACAAGTTTACAATGCCGGACGGCTCGGTGTTCGTGGGGTACGCCCAGTACACCCTGGCGGGCGGGCCTCCCTCTGGCAAGGTCAATCTGCTCGAGGGGAGGGGATAGCCATGGGATGCGACCAGGGCGTCGGCGAGTCTGTGCCGTACTGCAAGCCCAAGTGCAAAATGTTCAGGCTGGTCTCCGAGACCTTCGTCGGCAGGGTGAAAGCCAAGTGCATGAGATGCCGTCTCGAACATGATTTCTTCTTCACCATCGAAGACGGGAAGATCGTGATCAAGATCGACCAGGGGGAGGAGAAGACGACTTCGACCAAGAGCTCTTGATCAGAAGCTCCTGCCTGATTATGATCAAGCGGTGAAGTACTCGAGCTGGTCGCCCTACGTCTTCGACTACCATCCCAACACCATGATCATGGGGCCGCACGGAGAACCCGTCGCGGTCGTGGACACCATCAACAAGATGGTGCCCGGCTACAAGGCGATCCACTTCTGGAAAGGCAACTACGCCGGGATGGGAGCCGCCTTCACCGAGACGCCCGTCTACCCCAAGCAGGTGCTCGTCGACTCCCGGGGGAACATGGTGGCCGTCGTCCAGGGAATCGGAAAAGTCTTCCCTGGATTCAAGGTTCGTGATATCACTGCTGGAGAGGCGGCACTCTCTGGCGCCGCAGGGATCTTCTGATCCCGTTTATATAGGGCTCAGGCTTAAAGGAGCCGGACAACATGGTCGATCTCGTCAGCACGTCCAAAGTCCCTCATCTCAAGTATCCCTTCCCGAACTTTAACCCGATGCAGTCGGAGGTGTTCCCGTTCAAGGACGAGAACTTGAACATCTGCGTCATGAGTCCCACCGGCTCCGGGAAGACCGAAGTGGCCGAGCTCGTCATGGACAGCTCGCTCCAGAAGGGCGAGAAGGCCCTCTATGTCGCGCCCATGAAGGCGCTCGTCCAGGAGAAAGTCCGCAAGTGGCGCTCGGACGCCCATGCCTTCTCGAAGTACAAGATCTCCGAGCTGACGGGAGATCACGTCCTCACGCCGGCCCGGATCAAGGAGCTCCAGGAAGCGGACATCATCGTTCTTACGAATGAGATGCTCGACAGCCGCTGTCGCAGGGTCGACAGCGAGCAGAGCTCCTGGCTGCTCGACGTGGGCACCATCGTGATCGACGAAGTCCATCTGCTCAGGATGGAGGAGCGCGGCGACGCTCTTGAAGTCGGGCTCATGCGCTTCACCTCCTGGAACCAGAAGGCGCGTCTGGTTTTCATCTCGGCAACGGTCAAGAACTCCGAAGAGCTCGCCCACTGGGCCTATATCCTGAACGGCAAGGACACCAAGCACGTCCGTTCGGACTACCGCCCGATCCCGCTCAAGGTTCACTATGAGCCGCATCCGACGGGCGGCAAGTACAGCGAGAGGGAAGACCGCAAGATCGAGTGCGCGATCGACCTCCTGGCGACCTTCCCGAAGGACGATCACGTCCTCTTCTTCGTCCATACGAAGCCGACAGGACGCCTTCTCCTTGCCAAGCTGAAGGAGTACCACTTCAAGGTCGCCTTCCATAACGGAGACCTGAGTGCCGAAGAACGGCACAAGGTGGAGGAGAACTTCAAGAACGGCGAACTCGATCATCTGGTCGCGACCTCGACGCTCGCGATCGGGGTCAACCTGCCCGCCCGCCGGGTGATCGTGGTGGGCACCAAGCGCGCGAGCAAGGACGTGGACGAGACGGACATCCTCCAGGAAGTGGGCCGGGCCGGCCGTCCGGGTTACGACACCGAAGGAGACGCCTACATCCTGGTCGCCGACAACAAGTTCAAAGAAGTGGTCAACCGCCTACAGAAGGAACCCGAAGTCAAGAGCATGCTCACGACCAAGGAGGCGATCGGCTTCCACGTCATCAGCGGCATCGAGCAGGGGGAGCTCAAAAGCCTCGAAGACATCCAGAACTGGTACATCCGCAGCTTCGCCCGCCTCCAGGGCCACGAACTCGAAGTCGTGCTCGACCAGACGATCAGCGATCTGCTCCGGGTGCGGGCGATCTCGGCCGATCCCGAAGAGGACTTGAAAGCCCTCGAAGTGGGCAAGGTGGCCGCCTGGTTCTACCAGCCCGCTCCCGACGTCTCCGCCTGGATGCACAACTTCATGAGGATCCTCCAGCGGTCGAAGGATCCGGACGACTTCGACCTGGCCTGGGCGCTCGGGAACATCGAGTCGGTGGAAGGCGGCTGGCTCTCCGACGAGTTCTCAGGGGTGAAACGCGCCATCGAGGACGAGGCCTTCACGCGCAGCTACCCGATGGCCCGTAGTGCGGTCGCTTCGGTGATCGGCGTCTTCAACCTGCTGAAAGGCGAGGACATCCCTCCGCCCTGCCGGCCGATCGTCTTTAACCTGCGGAAGGACATCCAGCGGACTATAGGCACCATCAAGACGATCGGGCAGCTGACCTCCGCCTACAACCTGCCGGCCAAGTTCTGGAGCGTCCTGGGCATCCGGATCCAGATGGGTGCTCCTCGCCGCTTCCTCCCGCTCATCATGCTCGACCAGGTCGGCATGAAGACGGCCAGGGTCTTCTGGGAGAACGAGATCCGTTCCCCGAAGGACGTGGTCGCGAAAGCCGATGTCGTGGT
>JBGPNZ010000116.1:0-7164 GCA_041487795.1 Nitrospiraceae bacterium | reverse complement strand
GCCTTCCACTCCGTTGGCATAGAGGGTCTCCAACTGCGCCTGCGCCTGCTCGCTCAAGGCGGCTGCTTCGTGGAGAAGCACCGGCACGGCCTCGTGGACGCGCCCTGCCTGCAGGAGGCCTACGCCGACGCTTTCGTCCGGGGCCCGTCCCTTGAGGTCGGACACCTGCTGCCAGAGCGCGCGGCGGAACGCTCCGAACGCGTCCTGCACGACACGCGCCTCACCGGACGACCGCTTGTCCGTCGGCAAGGTCATCTTTCGCAAGTGGGCGAGCGCCTCCTTGGCCTGCGGCACTTCCTGATCGGCCGCAAGGAACCACCAGGAGATGGCGGAGGCCAGATTCCGCTCCACGCCTGTGCCTGAGGCATAGGCGACCCCCGCGTAGTATTGCGCCTGAGGCACGCCGGCTTGCGCGGCGGCCAAAAATTCCTTCGTGGCCTCGACCTCCTGCTTGTTCTGCTTGAGGGCCAGACCCAGGTGATAATGCGCTTCCGAGTGGTCCGGCCTGAGCCGCAGCGCTTCCCGGTAGGATTCGATCGCGCCGTGCCGCTCGCCCAGCCGATCCCGAACGAGGCCGAGATTATAGTGTGCCGTCACCGAGTCCGGCTGCAGACTCACCGCCGTTTTGAGGGCGGCTTGCGCGTCGGCCCACGCGTGCGTGACCATCAACGCGATTCCCAGATGCAGATGGGCGTGGGCAAGGTCCGGCTGCTGGCGGATCACAGTCCGGTAGGCGTCGATCGCACTGTCCACGTCGCCGCTGAGATAGAGGGCCGTCCCGAGGCTGAAGCGGGCCTGGACCAGATCCGGTTGAAGCCGCAGCGCCTCGCGCAATTCCGCCCTCGCGCCGAGCAGATCGCCCGCCGACAGCAAGCCGACGCCTTGTGAATAGTGCAGGTGCGCGGCATCACGGCCGCCCGTCTGTGTGGGCGCCGTCTCGGCGCCCAGCGCGGCGCCAGGTCCAAGGCCGAACGCGGCTCCGGACAATGCAACGAACAGGGCCATCATTGTCATTCTGTGCATGGGGGTCCTCTCTCGGTGGAAGAACGCGGCTGGCGGGGATTATAGCATTCGCGATAGAAAAGGAAAGCAGGCGCTACACCGAAAATTCCGCCCAGAGAAATGTGTGATCCGACGAATTCGGCTGCTTGCGTGGTTCGATGTCCACGTCGGATGCGACGCATTGCTCCGCCAACGGTGGCGTCGCCATAATGTGGTCGATGCGCCAGCCCTTGTTGGCTTCCAGCGAGCTGGGCGCGCGGTAATCCCAAAACGTATATTGCTGGCGGGTGGGGTAGAGTTTGCGAAACACGTCCACGAAGCCCCACGCGACGGCTTCCTGGTAGACCCGGCGCGCGTCTGCGTGAAAACAGACGTGGTTCAGGTGTTTGTCCGGGCTGTGCACGTCGATCGGCTCCGGCGCCACGTTCATATCCCCGCACCAGATGGCCGGCTTCTTCGGCGAGAGATGCTTGTCGAAATATTTATGGAGCCGTTTATACCATTGCAGTTTGTACTGGTATTTCGGCGAATCGATCTCGAAGCCTTGCGGGATGTACGTGTTGACGATCGGAATGCCGCGGATCACGGCGCGGATCAACCGCGGCTCGTCCGGCTCGCCGCCGCCGACATCCAGCCCATACGCGATGGACTCGGGTTTCTCGCGGCTGAAAATCGCCACGCCGTTGTACGCCTTCATGCCGCGGAACGCGATGTGGTATCCGGACGGCTGCAACGCCAACAGGGGAAAGTCCTCGTCCTGAACCTTCGTCTCCTGCACGCAGAGCACATCGGGCTTGTGCGACTCGAGCCATCTGAGGACGGTGTCGATCCGTTTGCGGATCGAGTTGACGTTATAGGTGGCGACTTTCAGTCTCACGACGCGGCTCCTGTTCAGTCCATCCCGCCGGGATGATTATAGCAAGCAGAAAAATGTCTGTCTCGCTCGCGTTTCGACAGGTCTCTTAGGTAGAATGGCGCCCCATATGGCCGCCGAGGACTTGTCAGGAAGTTCGACAGTACGGTGTCCCGAGTGCAGGAAGGAATCGGTGCACCGGGTGCCGTGCCTTTCGTTGAGCGAACAGCTCCAAGGCCTGCTGTTCGTATCGCCCTTCCGCTGTCAGGCGTGCGGCCACCGGTTCCTGGCCTTCCGGCTCGGGCGGCACTACCCTCCGGTTTCGGAACGCCGGACGCACGAACGGGTTCCGGTCCGGCTGTCCCTGGCCTTCTCGGGCGGTCGGATCAAAGGCGAGGGGGCGCTCATCAATATTTCGCTGGGAGGGTGCCTGATCGAGACATCGACACCGGTGAAAGTGGACGACATCTTCCACTTGAAATTATTTGTGAATGAGCAGGAACCGGCCATCGAGGTGGCCGTGATGGTCCGCTCGATCGGCGCCAAGGGGGTCGGCATGAAGTTTCTTCGCTCGGCCCGCGAGGACCGGCGGCTGGTCGCGTATCTCCGGTCGCAAGGCATCGAATAGCGACGCATATGACGGAACGGGCGGTACAACTCAGGCAGAGCGCGACGATCGCCAGGTCGGTCGGAGTCGTGGCAATCGCGCTCGGATTCATCCTGGGGATGCAGGGGCTGGATAATCCGGAGTCGGGATGGCTCCAGACCGCGCAGGGCCTCATCGTCACCGGCCTGCTCGCCCAGGGCTACGCGCTCTGGTGCACGGTCCGGTGGAAGCGCGAGCGGGAGAATGGTGACGATCAGAATAAACGCGAGAGGAAAGAACCGTGACTCATACCCTGATCGACGAGTGGCGGCCCTTGTTCCAGGCGATGACGCCGAATGTGCTGGCCGTGCTGGCACTGCTGGCCGTTGTGGTGGTCCTGCGGTTCATCCTGCTGCGCGCGATCGTCGAGCGGGAGAGCGTGCCGCTGGATGTGCGGCGACGGCTCGTCGTGCAAATTCGCAACGTCCTGGGCTTCGTTTTTGTCCTCGGGCTGTTTTTTATCCTGGCGAACGAACTGCGGGCTTTTGCGGTGTCGTTGGTGGCGATTGCCGTCGCCGTCGTGCTGGCGACGAAAGAACTGATCCTCTGTCTCAGCGGCACGGCCCTGCGCATCGGCGCCAACGCGTATACGATCGGCGACCGGATCGAGATCAACGGCGTGCGCGGCAACGTCATCGATCAAACCTTCCTGGCCACGACGATCCTGGAGATCGGCCCCGGCCATGTGACCTCCCAGTACTCCGGCCGCGCGATCGTGTTCCCCAACAGCCTGCTGCTGGTCCATCCGCTCATCAACGAAACGTACATGAAGGAGTACATTGTCCATACCATGACGATCCCGTTGGCGGCAATGGACGATTGGCAGGCGGCGGAAAAAATCCTGCTGAGCATCGCCGATGAAGCATGCCAGCCGTTCCTTGATAAGGCCGCCCGGCATATGAAGGAGCTGGAAGGAAGAAACTGGATGGACGTGCCGTCGGTCAAGCCGAGGATTTCGATCCAGATTCCCGAACCGGGACGAGTGAATCTACTGTTGCGCATTCCCACTCCGGCGCACCGCACCTCGCGTCTGGAACAGGCGATCCTGCGCCAGTTCCTGCTGGCATTCCGGGGATCGGCGCGCACGTAAGCCCGCGCCAGTTGCACGCTGGCGCTCGACTTCCACCGTCAACGTTTGGAGGCGCGCAGCTCGATCCCGAAGCGGGGCGGGACGATGGCCTCGCTGCGGCAGGTCGGGCAGCGGCCGGGCGTGGTCAGGCGGGCGCGTTCGCGAAAGACGAAGCCGCAGTCGTGGCATCGCGACGGATCGAGCAGGAACCGTCTGGTTGTATCCCGCGCCAGCGACCGGACCACGTGGGCCAGGTGCTCCTCGATCTGGCGCTCCGGTGCGCCGATCATTCCCGCCAGCTCGCTCGCCGAGCGCTGCGTGCCGGTCAGAAGATGCATCAGTTGCTGTCGAACGGTCAGGGGTGGCGCAGGGATTGGCTCGTCGGGCATGGGGCGATATCGTAGGCGAAGCTGATGCAAGAAACCAGGAGAAAGAGCCGAGTGGGTGCCTGCGTCCTGGTACTCGGTCTTGCCGCGATCTGGGGCTGCTCGCAACCCTCGTGGGAAGACGCAATGGCGGCCGGACAGCAGGCCGTGGCGCAGGGCCGCTACGGCGACGCCGAACGTATTTTTTCCGCCGCGGTGGTGAAGGCGGAGCAATTCGGGTCCGAGGACCGGCGCGTTGCGCAGGCGCTCAGCGGCCTGGCGCAGGCCTGCGCGTCCCAGAACAAACATGCCGAAGCGGAGCCGGCCTATCTCCGAGCCCTGAAAATCTACCAGGCGGTCCACGGCGAGACGCATCCGGACGTGGCGGCCACGCTCAACAATCTCGGTGTATTGTACCGCCGGCACGGCCAGTACGCCGATGCGGAACCGCTGCTCCAGCGGGCGGTGGCGATCAAGGAGAAGGTATTTGGTCCGGAGCATTTGGAGCTGGCGCTCACGTTGAAGAACCTCGCTCAGCTCTACGCCAGTCAGGGACAGTTTGCCAAAGCCGAGCCGCTCATGAGGCGGATCGTGGTCATCCGTGAAAATGCCCAGGGTCCCACGCACCAGGACGTGGCGAACAGCCTCGATGAGCACGCCATGCTGCTCCGCCAGATGGGACGGGAAAAAGAAGCCGCGCCACTCGAGATCCGGTCCCAGGGCATCCGCACCACAGCGTCTTCGCCAAACCGGAAGCCCGCTCCACGCTGACTCCGGCATCACGACGGCGCGTGCGACGACAGAGTGGTCGATGCTACCATGCCCGGCCCGGTTATGTAGACGGTCTTCCCCGGTTCAGCTACAATTCATCCGATGCCCGATTCCAGTCTCCCGCCCGAGTCGCCCCGTCCGCAGCCGAACGAGAATCACCGCGTCGTCAAATCCGCCGGCGTGATCGGCCTGGCGACTTTTGCCAGCCGCATTCTCGGCTTCATCCGCGACATGGTGCTCGCGCGGTTGTTCGGCGCGACGGCCGCGGCCGATGCTTTCTTCGTCGCGTACCGCATTCCGAACCTCCTGCGCGAACTGTTCGCCGAAGGCTCCATGTCCTCGGCGTTCATTCCCGTCTTTACCGAATACCACATGCTCCGCGCCAAACAGGACGCTTGGGAACTGGCGAGCGCAGTCTTCACGACGCTGCTCACGATCGTCACGGCGATCACGCTGCTCGGCATTCTGGCCGCGCCTTCCATCGTCTGGCTCCTGGCGCCCGGCTTCCACGGCAATCCCGACAAGCTGCTGATGACGACGCTGCTGACGCGGATCATGTTCCCGTATCTGCTCTTCATCAGCCTGGCGGCGCTCGCGATGGGAATTCTGAACTCGCTGCGCGCGTTCGCCGCGCCGGCGTTCTCGCCGGTCTTCTTCAATATTTTCATCATCGGGTGTGCGCTGTTCCTCTCGCCGGTTTTTCCGGAGCCGATCCTCGGCGTGGCGATCGGGGTCGTCGCCGGCGGCGCGGCGCAGTTTGCAATGCAGTTACCGGGGCTGGCCCTTCGCGGCATGGTCTTCGGCTGGCGGTTCCAACCGTGGCATCCCGGCGTGAAACGCATCGGCGCGCTGATGGTGCCGTCGCTGCTCGGCCTCTCGGTGACGCAGATCAACATCACGGTCAGCACCATCCTGGCCTCGTTTTTCGCCGGCGGGCCGACCTATCTGTTTTACGGGATGCGGCTCATTCAATTTCCTCTCGGCATCTTCGGCGTGGCACTGGCGACCGCCATCCTGCCGACGCTCTCCGAGCAGGCGGCCCGCGGCGCGCTGGACGAATTGCGCGGCACGCTGGCCTTCGGTCTGCGGATGATTCTGTTCATCATCCTGCCCGCAATGCTGGGGCTGATTCTTCTTCGTCAGCCGATCGTGCACCTGTTTTTCGAACACGGCTCGTTCACCGCGGCGGATACGGTGGCGACCGCCACGGCCGTCCTCTGCTACGCGGTCGGTCTCTGGGCCTTCGCAGGCGTGCGGATCATTGTGGCGGCGTTTTACTCGTTACAAGATACCGTTACTCCGGCGCTGGTGGCGGCGATGGCCGTGCTGGCCAACCTTGCCTTCTCGATCGTGTTGATGGACCGGCTCGAGTCCGCCGGCTTGGCACTCGCCACCGCGCTCGCGTCGATGATGAATGTCAGCATTCTGGTCGTGGTGCTGAACCGGCGGTTGGGGGGCATGGATTGGCGCTCCGTCGGGCGATCCGCAATGCGCACGGTGCTGGCCACCGCGCCGCTCATCGTGGCTTGTGTCTGGGTTGCCGGCGCAGAGGTGTGGGAGCATGAGGGCGAGTGGGTCGGCAAAACCGTCATGCTGGCGGTCGGCATCGGCCTGAGCGTCACGGGTTATGTGGGCGTCCATGCGCTGCTGCGATCGGAGGAACTGGACGTGTGCTGGAATCTGGTCAGACGTAGAATTGGGCGCGAGGCAAGGGGCTAGAGGCTAGGGGGCTATGAAACGGAAGCTCTCTGCAACCTCTCGCCCCTCGCCCCTTGCCCCTCGCCTGGCGGCTGTGGTTTTCCATACGCCACTCGGCTGGATGGGCCTGGCCGCGTCGGCGAAGGGCGTGCGAGCGATTGTATTGGCGAAGCCCTCCCGGCGCGCTGTCGAGCGGGCGTTGCAGTCCGGCACGTTGCCCGACGGTCATCCGGCGTCCGGGACCCGCGCGATGCTGCGGGACGCCCAACGGCAAGTGCTTACCTATCTTGCGGGCAAACAGCGTACGCTTGATTTCCCCATTGATCTGAGCGGCGGCACGTCGTTTCAAAGAAGAGTCTGGCAGATCGCGTTGCGGATTCCCTACGGTCGCGCGCGATCCTATCAGTGGATTGCGTCGAAGGTCGGTGGAACGCGGCATGCACGGGCCGTAGGCAACGCGCTCGGGGCCAATCCCGTTCCACTGATCGTGCCGTGCCATCGCGTTGTCGCCCATGACGCCTCGCTGGGCGGGTTCTCCTGCGGGCTCGCGGTCAAACGAAAACTGCTTCATCTTGAAGGCACGCTGAAGCAACTCAGTCATAAAGTCTGATGGGAGAGTCGTAAAGTCGAAAAGTCCGAAAGTCATCAAGTCTCTGACTTCTACTCCAAGACGTTTGGACTTTAAGACATTACGACTTTATGACTAAGGCATGAAAGCAGTCATCCAGCGCGTGACGCGCGCATCGGTGGAAGTGGACGG
>JBGPNZ010000115.1:0-7177 GCA_041487795.1 Nitrospiraceae bacterium | reverse complement strand
GCACTGGCCGGGCAGGGTGGAGAGAAAGCCAGGCTGAAGGTGGCCGCGCTGCTCAAGCATCTGGATACGATCGAACAGTGGGTGGCGACGGAATGTACGCATTGGACTCTCACCGATCTGCAAGCGGAGCATCGGCGAGTGTTCAGTAACGTGATCACGCTCGATTGCCCTCCCTACGAAACCCTCTTCGGCAACGACCATGTCTTCGGTCAGGCCCATGTGATGGGCGACATTGCCGGATTTTACAAAGCGTTTGGCTTGGAACTCTCGCGAGATATTCACGAGCGGCTGGACCATTTGAGCGTGGAACTCGAATTCATGCATTTCCTGGCCTACAAAGAGTCGTATGCGCTATGCCACGACAGCGCCGACAAGACGCAAATTGTGGTGGACGCCCAGAAGAAATTCTTGAAAAATCACATCGGGCGGTGGGTGCCGCTCTTCTCGCGGATGCTGGTGAAGAAGGCCGACACGGGCTTTTTCCGATACTTGGCGGAGTGCACGGCCGATTGCATTGATTTCGATGCCGTCTACCTGGGCGTCGTCCCGCAGCCCTATTCGGAGACGGATTATCGGCCGGCGACCTTCAGCGCACCGGAGGGGCAGGTTTACGAGTGTGGGGCGCAGGATCAGGGGAACGAGTTGAGCGTTCTACTCAACGAAGTCGGCGCGCAATCGTTCATAGATGAGAAGGGCAAGGAGAAAGCTGACTCAGGGCCAGTGGGAACAGCCTGAGGAGCGCAGATTTTTCGGTTCGTATATATTAGGTGTGCGTGCAGTCGTAATCTTTAATCTAGAGGAGGGTACTTTTATATGAGAGTGATGCAGACACGCAACAAAAAAGTGGTGTTTGGCATTCTGCTCTCTGCCTTGGTTGTCGGCATCATGCTGACGATCGGGCAGGTCCCCCTGGCGGTCAGCCAGCCGGTAACCATTCCGGTGAAGCAGATCAAGGGGCCGATCCCGATGGATGGTGCAAACCCCATCTGGGAGAGTGTGCCGGGGGTGGTCGTGCCGTTGAGCGGGCAGACGATCACCACGCCAATGCACCCGAATATTTCTGTGAAGGCTGTGTTCGTGAAGGCGGTGTCCAACGGGAAGGAGCTTGGCTTCCGGCTGGACTGGTCCGATCAGACTCTGAACAACACCACCATCGGACCACAGGACTTCCGTGATCAGGCTGCCATTCAGTTCCCGGTCAATACGTCGGGCGCGCCGCCGTTCCAGTGCATGGGGCAGTCCGGAGGGACCGTGAACATCTGGCGGTGGAATGCCGAGTGGCAGAAGGACATCGGCAAGGACAGCGCGGGCATCTGGGACGTGGACGATCAATATCCGTCCATCGCCTGGGACTACTACTTTGAAGAACCGGCGGGCGGCGTGACCTATCCCGACCGGATCGGCCGCAGCCTTGGGCCGTTCAACCCCGGCATCTGGTCCGGCAACATCCTGTCGGATCCGACGCTCCGGAAAAGCTCAGTCGAAGACCTGAACGCCAATGGGTTCAGCACACTGACCACGCAGGCGCATCAGGACGTCATCGGAAACGGCGTGTGGGAGCCCTATGGATCGGTCAAGGGCGGCTGCTGCAACGGTCCGACGTGGCGGGTGGTGGTCAAGCGCGAGATGTCGACCAGCGATCAGAACGATGTGCAGTTTAAGGCTGGTGCGTCGGTCCCCGTGGCCTTTGCCGTCTGGGATGGCAGCAACGTCGAGCGGAACGGGATGAAGGGTATCTCCACCTGGTTCACGCTGAAACTGCCCTGAGCATGCACCCCGGTAAGGGGCGTTAGGCGGGAACCCTTCCCGAGCTAACGAGTCAGTCAAAAAGCCCCGAGTCACCCGCACATGGTGCGGAAACTGACTCGGGGCTTTTTATTGCTCGCGCGAGTTTGTCGTTGCACTAATCGGCATAACCCGTTGTGGTTACAGGGCCTTTTCGGACTCGAGAACTGTACGAGCGGTTGCATTTGCAGGAGAGGACAGTGTATAAAACAGCTAAATCATTCTGGACTGATGGCCTTCTTTAGGCGCGTTCATCGAGCCCCTATTTTAGCGATTCAAGAAGGATTGTTGTGAAAGTTTCCCTGATCTTTCCTCCCAGTTGGCACCCATCGCAGCCCTATTTGAGCCTGCCGTCCCTGACAGGGTTTCTTGTCCAGGCCGGCGTGAAGAACGTCAGGCAACGGGATCTGAACATCGAGGTTCTGGATACCGTGTTGACGGAATCCTATGGCAAGGAAATCTATGCCAAGCTGCAGGATAAGGTGAAACAACTGGAACGTGTACGGCAGGGGGAAACAGGGCCGTCCAGCGAGGAGCATTATGCCAGGGCCGTCGAAGCCCTCGAGCGGTTTCCCTATCTCATCGATCGGGTCGAGGTTGCCAAGGAGATTCTTCGCGGGGAAGAGTTTTACGACCTGGAGCGGTACCGGGATGCTCTCTTTCTGATCGATAAATGGATGGAGATGGTGTCCACGCTCTATTTCCCGACGCGGATGACCGTGGTGGATAACCAGGTCAGCGGATATTCCATTTATTCGTCCAAGGATCTACTGAAGGTCATTAAAGATGAGGAGCAGAATCCCTACCTGTCGCTGTTCCGCGAGCGGTTCCTTGCTTCGATCCTCGCCGACCAGCCGGACATGGTCGGGGTGTCCATCACCGCCACCTCCCAGATCATTCCCGGCCTCACACTCTGCCGGCTGATCAAAGAGGCGAACCCCGCGGTGCATCTGACGATCGGGGGAAGCATTTTCACCCGGCTGGTGGACAATCTTCGGCGGTGTCCCGACCTGTTCGATCTGACCGATGACATCATCGTCTTCGAGGGCGAGACGGCGCTGCTCGAGTTGGTCAATCAACTGGCGGGCAAACGGGATTTCAGCAAGGTGCCGAACCTGATCTACCGGCAGAACGGGAAGATCACCGTCAACCAGCCCTTTTATTCTGAAAACATCAACGAGTTGCCGGCGCCCAATTACGACGGATTCCCGTTCGGCCGTTATCTGGCGCCCGAGACGGTCCTGCCGGTGCAGTTCTCGCGCGGCTGTTACTACAAGGATTGCGCCTTCTGCGCCTTGACGCTCGACCACCAGAATTTCCGCCAGAAGGATCCGGGCAAGACGGTGGATGAGCTGCAGATGCTGTCCGAAAAATACGACACGCCGTTTTTCTTCTTTACCGATGAATGTCTCGCGCTCTCGCCGACCAAGCGACTGTGCCAGCAGATCCAGGATCGGAATTTGAATATACAGTGGACGGCGGAGATGCGATTTGAAAAAAACCTCTCGCGCGAGCTGTTGATGGGCATGCGCGAGGCCGGCTGCTTAAAAATCGTCTTCGGGCTGGAATCGTTCAATCAGCGCGTCATGGATTTCATGAAAAAGGGGATCAAGCAGGAAAGCGTCCGCCGCATCACCGAAGATTGTCTCGATCTCGGGATCGCCATCCATTGCTACATCATCGTCGGATTCCCCACGGAGACGGAGGAGGAATCGCTGGAGACGATGAACTTCATCGTGGAGAACAAGCGGCTGAACTCCTCATACGGTTTTTCCTGCCAGCCCTGCCTCTTTGATTTAGAGAAAGAAGCCCCGATCATGAGCGACCCGGGCGGGCACGGCATCCTGCGCATCATGCGGCCCGCCTCGGAGGATCTCAGTCTTGGATTTTTCTACGAGGTGTCATCCGGGATGACGCCGGAACAGGCGGAGCGGGTCTACCAGCACGTCTACGGGAAGGTCAGCGAAGTCGTCTGTGAACTGCCGTTCAACTATTCGATGGCGGACGGGCTGCTTTACATTGCGCGCGCGAAGGCGCAGGCGCAACGAGTTCCTCTTCCAGCCGGCCCATAGCCGAAGGCATTGCGTCGAATCCGGTAACCAGCATCAGAGAGAAGGCAGAGTGTCGGGGCGCGCGGGGCGCCGCGCGAGAAATGCGTAGTAGGATCAGGGAGCGTTGAGGCGGTCATGAGAGTGTCTCACGTCATGGACAAGGCGGCAGGGTGGGCGGACGAGCAAGGGCTGCTCTTTGATACGGCTGCCAAATTCCTCCTGTGGGCGGCGTTTTTCGAACTCCTGCTGTATCGGCTCGTCTCGCGATTGGGCATGCATCTGAGCAAGCTGGCCGCCAAGTATGAGTCGGTTCGGATCACGTTCAAGGTCTTGTCCTCCCTCGGCTTTACATTGCTCAATGTGGTTTCCATACTGGTCTTTCTCGTCTTGTCCCTCGCGCTGCTGAACAAAGTCCGCGCCATCGGAAGTGGGCGCTACGATGCGTGGCTGGTCCCGGCTGCGTCTTTTTTACTGTTGCTGACCGTGGGGTTTCTCATTTTTCCTCCGGCCATGCTGGGGTCCGTCGTCTATAACGTGGTCTTCTGGGCGATCTTGCTCCTCCTCGTCGTGGACTACCTGTCCGTTCCCCGTCCGTGGAGCCAGCGGATCATGATTGTGGTGTATCTGCTGGGCATTTCGGGCTGGCTGTACTATCAAATCGTGTCGACATCCTATGGATTGATGGGTTCGGCACAGGCTCCGCCGCTCGTACACGAGATCAATCGGCTTGGTGAGGCGCTGATGGTGCTGGCCAGCATACTCGTGTTCTGGGCCTACGGCGGATTCTCGCTCACAACCAAGAACAAACGTCAGCAGCGTCGGACGATTGCATTCACGCTGACGGCGGTCGCCGCGTTTCTGCTGTTGCTGTTCGTCGATTCTCTGGCCGGCTCGTACGATCCGGCGTTGGCGGAAACCCTGCGCAAAGCGGGCGAGGGGATCGGGTGGATTTTCCAAATGGGCATGGGATACACCTTCTACCTGCCTTTTGCGCTGTACATGGTGGGACTGCTGGCTTGGTCCTACACGGTCGTCAAGCTGTATATGATGGGACGGTATGAAGGCATCGGCATCGGGCTGATGTTTCTTGCCGGCTATGCCCTGCAACTCTCGCATTTGACCTTGATGGTGTTGCTGGGGGTCATGCTGCTGACGTTGGATCGTCGGCGTGCCATGCCGCAGGCGGGTACACGAACGGAAGAATCTGTGCTGGCCGGGGACTCTCGTCCCATGCTCGGCCAGCAGGCGTGATTCAGAGGGATCAGAACCATGGATGAACAACAGACGACACCACAGGCGGATGCGGGCGGGGCTGCCGTCGACCAGCCGGACCAACACCTGACGCCCGATGAAGAAATCACCGAGATCGAGAAATTGCTGGCGACGGACGGGGAGGATTTTCAGGCCCGCTGTCGTCTCGGCGAGCTGTATTTCAGCAAGGGCCGTTTGGACGACGCCCTGGCCGAGGTCAAGAAATCCATCGAAATGGCGGAAGGACTGCGCCAGGAGATGAACCGGTCCCTGGCCATGTACTATTCCAACTTCGGGACCATTTATGCCACCAAAGGCATGGCGGAAGAGGCGGAGACGCAGTTCAAGCGCGCGCTGGAGCTGCATGCCGACGACGTGTTGGCGCTCTTCAATATGGGACGCGTGCATTCCGACAAGCGGCAGTTCCGGGAGTCTCAGAAGTATTACGAGCGGCTGGTCGAAGTGACGCCCGATGATCCGATTGCATGGTACAATCTGGCGGGCGTCTACGTCGAGCTGGATAATCCTGAGGTGTCCGATTACAACACGATGGACATGGCGATGCAGTGCTATCACCGGACCCTGGAGCTCGACCCCAAGCACCTCGAAGCCAGTTTCAAGTTGATGGAAATCGCCTTCAACCACAAGAAGTCGGATCTGGCCATCCAGGTGCTGGAAGACGCCGTCGAGCATAACCCGGACGAGCCGCTCGCCTATTACAACTTGATTAGTGCCTACGACAAATGCAAGATGTTCGAGCAGGCTGAGCAGACGCGGCAGCGGTTGAAAGACCGGTTTGCGAAGCGCCCGAAGGAGTCCGGCACGGCCTAGACTGATTTTTAGCGCAAGGAGAACACGTCGCCATGTTTGGAAGCATTGGTATTACGGAATTGGTGCTGATCCTGGTCATCGTCCTCATCATTTTCGGGGCGGGCAAGCTCCCGCAGTTGGGCGAAGGGCTGGGCAAGGCGATCAAGGGGTTTAAAAAGTCCGTGCACGAAGCGGATGCGATTGAAGCCGAGGCCCAGGCTCAGGCGCAGTTGGCGACCGCGCCGCAAGCGCAGCCGGCCCCGGTGCCACCGCAGGCCGCGGCGGCGCCTGCGGAGCAGCAGGCCGCGCCACCGCCCCCCCAAGCCTAACAAGAGGCAGCTGATGGAAACGCAAGTCGAGCTCGGCGTCGGGTTCATTGAAACCTTCGCCGGGAATGGAAAAGCGCGAAGCACCGGAGACGGCAAGCTGGCTGTGAAGGCCGGCATTCCGCTCCCGCACCACGTCGCGCTGGATCGGGAGAGACGGTATCTGTATTTTGCCGAATCCGGATCCGACCGGGTACGGCGCGTGGATTTTCAGGCCGGCACCCTGCATAACTTCGCCGGCATCGGCGAGACGTGTTACAGCGGCGATAGCGGGCCCTGCGGTGAGGCCGGTCTCTATTTGCCGCTCGATGTCGCCTTCGATTCCCACAACCATCTCTATATTTGCGATTCCGGCAGCAATCGGATCAGACGGATCGATCGTGAAACCGGCGTGATTACCACCGTCGTCGGAACCGGGCAGCATGGCTTCAACGGGGACGGTCCGGCCCTCGAGGTCAATCTCACTTGGCCCGCCGCCATCGCGTTTGATGCCGATGATGTCCTGTACATTGCCGATACCCAGGCGCATCGGGTTCGCCGGTACGATCCGAGGACGGGGCAGGTGACGACGATCGCCGGGGCCTGGTCGGCCGAGGACGATGCCCGGGAGCAGCCGCTTGTCGCCAGGAATCTGGTGGTGCTGTCTGGGGATGCCATCGGGATTGACTTCAGCGACGACAACGGGTGGCTGATGCCCGTCTGCTCGGACGGGCTCGATCTCTCGATGTATCTGGATGACGGGCGTCCCGCCAAGGAGGCCAGGCTCTACGATATCGTGGGCATTGCGGTGGACAGTCGGGGCCATATCTATGTCGTGGACAAGGGCAGCCACCGTGTCAGAAAAATCGACCGGTCCACGGGGGCGATGTCCACGGTGGCCGGTGTCTGCCGCTACGGGTATGACGGCGACGACAAGCCGGCCGTCAAAACCATGCTCCATGCGCCGGAGGCCGT
>JBGPNZ010000114.1:0-7210 GCA_041487795.1 Nitrospiraceae bacterium | reverse complement strand
CCGCCTCCGCCCCCAGCTGAACCACCTCCGCCTCCGCCCCCACCGGGGCCGACACCGCCACCCCCGCCGCCCCCGCCGGGGCCAACACCGCCACCACCACCACCACCACCGCCAAGTGGTGATCTGGGGGATTTGTTTAAGAAAATCCTTGCTCGCCTGTTCGAGCATTTCAGCGAGGTTGTCCAGAAGGCCGATAAACTCGAAGCGCAAGCCGTTGTCAGGGCTGAATCTGCGTTTGAGAAGACTATTCGCAACGCAGAAGCCCAGGAAACCGACAAGATTAACAAAGCGCTTACACAGGAGCAGAACGCTATTGCGGATGCCAACGCGGAAAATCAAAAGACGGTTGTAACGACAACGACGACCGACAATACGCTGATCGCATCTGCACAGCAGAACCTGACGAATGTCCAAACTACCGATACCGCGCTGATCACATCAGCACAGCAGAACCTGACGAATGTCCAAAGTATCGACAACGCGGCGATTGCGTCAGCGCAGACGAACCTGACGAATGTTACGGCGGGGAACGGCGCGCAAATTACTGCAACGCAGCAGCAGATTGCCAGTTTGCAACAACAAATTGCCGATTTAAATAAAAATCCCAGCGGTGGCGAAGGCGGGGAACATAGGAATGAGAAAGGCGATTCCAATGAAGGGCTGCACTTGGGGCAGCTCAACAAGCTCAATGCTGATTTAGCTGCTGCAAACTTGAAGCTGCAGCAGTTACAGCAGAGTGTCACAACGGCGCAAGCTCAGTTGGACGCCGCCAAGTTGAAACTGCAGCAGGATGTCACGGCAGCGCAAGCTCAGTTGGACGCCGCCAAGTTGAAACTGCAGCAGGATGCCACGGCAGCGCAAGCTCAGTTGGACGCCGCCAAGACACAGTTGAAGCAGGATCTGGCGAATATTGAGAAGAAACTTCAGGCCGATCTCAAGCGGGCTGCGGCGCTCGAAGATGCGAAAGAGGTGCGCGCCAAGGCGATCGAGGCTGCAAAGATTGCCAAGGCAGCAGCGATTGAACGGGCCCGAATTGCCCGGGCGCAGGCGTTTGAACTTGCGAAAGTTGACCGATCGGGAGATAAGTTAGTCCAGAAGGTCTCGAAGGCTGGCGATCAGTACCTCGCCAATCTGAAGAATGCCGGTGCCACGGAGGCTCAATTAGCTGAAGCCCGTAAGCAGGTTAACGACAAGATTGCCGAGGCTGAGGCGAGAGTGAAATTGGCGCAACAGGCTGCCGTCCAGGACGATATTGCGCGCAAAACGGCCGGTCTCCGTGTTGATCGCGAAATTATCGCTAAACTCGGACAGTTCAAGCTGCACAGGTTGACCGAACGCCAGCAGAATGTCTCTCGGGAAGGTGAGCATAGGAGGCACAGGCTGGCTGAACGGCAGTTCAGGAACGAAGGAGACTTCGTCAACAAAAAGCGGTAACTGACTTATATCACCCGCAGGCCTCCCGATTGTTGAGTCAATCGGGAGGCCTTTTTATTTGTCCTATCGTCTTGAAAGTTCTCGGTCGTCCCACTATAATCCATTCCGCTAATAATTAAGGAGTCCTTTGTGCTTGCAAAAGTGCTGAGTGCGGCAGTCGTCGGCCTCGATGCCCATCTGGTCGAGGTGGAAGTGGATATCGGCGGAGGCCTGCCGCAGTTTTCCATCGTTGGCCTGCCGGATGCTACGGTGCGAGAAAGCCGGGATCGCGTCCGTGCCGCGCTGAAGAACACCGGTTTTGGCTTCCCGATCAAGAAAATTACAGTGAATCTCGCACCTGCCGATCTCAAAAAGGAAGGCTCCGGACTGGATTTGGCCATTGCCATCGGCATCCTTGTCGCCCAGGATGTGCTGCCGGCCGAGTCGGTGAAGGATTATGTGATGGTGGGAGAATTGTCGCTGGATGGCAGAATCAAACCAATCGCCGGGACCTTGTCGATCGGGGTGGCCTGCCAGAAGGCTCATCCGCTGCTTGTGCCGGCTGAGAACGTGGCGGAGGCAGCGATCGTCGAAGGCGTCCAAGCCTATCCAGTGCGTACCTTGACGGAAGCGGTGGAGTTTTTGCGCGGGGCCGGCCTCATTCAGGCTTTCACGGTGGATCGGCAGCGCGCATTTACGGCGCCCGTGGCAGATGACGAAGATTTCAACGATGTCAAAGGTCAGGAGCACGCCAAGCGCGCCATCGAGGTTGCAGCGGCGGGAGGGCACAATGTGCTGATGATCGGTCCGCCGGGAGCCGGGAAAACCATGCTGGCACGGCGCCTGCCCGGCATTCTTCCCCCGATGGAACCAGAGGAGGCGATTGATGCCACCCGCGTGCACAGTGTTGCCGGGTTGCTGGTGAACGGCACACCCGTGCTCACGACTCGTCCCTTCCGCGCACCGCACCACGGGATTTCGGATGCCGGCCTGGTGGGTGGCGGGGCAGTCCCCCGTCCAGGCGAAGTGTCGCTGGCGCATCACGGGGTCCTGTTTCTGGATGAAATCCTGGAGTTCAAACGCCATGTGCTGGAAGGTCTGCGCCAGCCGTTGGAAGATGGCACAGTGACCGTCACCCGTGCCAGCGCGTCGATCCGTTATCCGGCCCGGTTCATGCTCGTCGCTGCGATGAATCCATGTCCCTGCGGATATTATGGAGACCGTACCAGGGAATGCCGATGTACACCTCATCAAGTGCGCCGCTATCGCGCGCGCCTGTCCGGGCCGCTGCTGGACCGTCTGGACATCCACCTCGACGTGCCTCCCGTTCCTGTGCGCGAGTTGGGCGGGGAAAGCAGGCAGGAATCGTCCGCCGCCATCCGGGCCAGGGTGATCGCTGCGCGAGAGCGCCAAACCGCCCGCTATCGGCATGAACGGCTCTATTGCAATGCCCAATTGAAACCGCGCCACATCAAGAAGTATTGTGCCGTCGGCGCGTCTGCGAAGGATCTGCTGGAACAGGCCATGACCCGTCTGGGATTATCGGCCCGGGCCTACGGGCGTATCCTGCGGGTTGCACGCACCATCGCTGATCTGGCAGACTCTGGCTCCATAGAGCCCACGCACGTCGCGGAGGCGATTCAATACCGGAGTCTCGATCGGCAGGGCGGCCTGCCATGAAGGGACAGGCAGATGGAATCGTTTAGAATCTTTGCCTGGTGGTTCATCGTCGGATCGACGATGGCGTTATCTGTCGTCATGCTCCAGGGGGGCATCCGCGAAGTGCTGCAAGCACAGGGGCCGCTGTGGGAAGTCAAACTGGCGGAATTGCTCACGGCCATTGCCGGCGGAGGATTGCTGTCCGGATGCATCGCGCTGATTCTGAATCGCATCAAGAAACCGTAGTCGGACGCTCTGGAGGCTAGACACTATTTATGGACATGGAAATCGGTTCGAACGTCTACCGCAACACCGACGGAACGGTCGAGGTCGAGGGTGTTCCTCAACTGACAGTGACACTCCGAAAACCGGAAGGCCCGCTGCTGGTCAACTTCGTGACGTTCGATGAGGTGGGACGAGTGACGTCGAAGATGGTTGAAAGCGCGATGGCGTTTAATGAGCGGCGGGCCTTCGAACTGGTGAAGACGCCGACCAGCCTCAAGCTGACGCATTCCGAATCCGGTAAAGTGATTCTTCACCTCGAGGTCAAGGCGCCCAATGCCGTCGTCGTGAAGCAGGGACATTTCATCACGGTCAAGGGCCACACGATGGAGATTGCGACGACCGAATGGAAGGTCGAGAAACGCCGGATGAGCGGGGGTAATGCCGACGCGCAAGGGGGAGCCGTCGCGATCGGGTAGCCATTACACCATCCGGCCGCAATCAGACGCGGCCGGCTTCGGCGGTTGGAACCACCACAAGCTGCTCGTTTTTCGTATCCACCGAGACCGTGTCCCCATCCCGCAGCTCGCCTTTCACGAGCAGCCGCGCGATCGGCGTTTCCACTTCCTGCTGAATCAGCCGTTTGAGCGGCCGCGCGCCGTAGACAGCGTCGTGTCCGCGTGTGGCCAAATTGGCGACGGCAGCCGAGGTAAGGGCCAGCGGGATGCGCCGCTCGGCGAGACGCGCTCGCAGCTGAGTCAGTTGAATATCCACGATTTTGCTCAGGTGCTCGGTCGTTAGCGGATGGAACACGATGGTTTCGTCGATCCGGTTCAGAAACTCCGGCCGGAAGTGCCGCCGCAGTTCGTCGATGACCAGGGCCCGCATCTCATCGTAAGTCGCATGTCGATTTTGCGCCTCCAGAATCTCCTGGCTGCCGATGTTTGACGTCATAATCAGCGCCGTATTCTTGAAATCCACCGTCCGCCCCTGCGAATCGGTCAGGCGGCCGTCATCGAGCACTTGCAGCAGAACGTTGAAGACGTCGTGTTGCGCCTTTTCAATCTCATCGAACAAGATGACTGAGAATGGACGCCGGCGCACGGCTTCCGTCAACTGCCCGCCTTCTTCGTAGCCGATATAGCCGGGCGGGGCGCCGATCAGCCGGGCGACCGTGTGCTTCTCCATGTATTCCGACATGTCAATCCGGATAAGGTTGCTCTCGTCATCGAAGAGCGTGGCGGCCAGTGCCCGCGCCAGCTCAGTTTTGCCGACACCGGTGGGGCCCAGGAAGAGAAAGGAGCCGATCGGACGGTTGGGGTCCTTGATGCCGGAGCGCGCGCGAAGAACCGCGTCGGCAACGGCTTTCACAGCCTCGTCCTGCCCCACGACGCGGCGATGGAGCAATTCTTCTAGGCGCAGCAGCTTTTCCAGTTCGCCTTCCAATAAACGTGTGACCGGAATGCCCGTCCACCGGCTTACCACCAAGGCGATGTCCTCTTCGTCCACTTCCTCTTTCAGGAGCCGGCTTTCGCCTTGTTTCTTGACCAGGTGCTGCTCCTCAGCGGCCAGTTCCCGCTCCAAGCGAGGCAGTTCCCCATAACGGAGCTCAGCAACGCGGGTAAGATCGTAGGCCCGCTCCGCCTGCTCGATCTGCTGTTTGGCCTGCTCGATCTGCTGACGAATCTTTCGGAGGCGACCGACAGAAGCTTTTTCAGTCTCCCAGCGTGCCTTGAGTGTGTCACGAGCGCTGATTTTTTCAGCCAATTCCGTCTCCAGCGTTTCCAGTCGTGCGCGGCTGGCTGGGTCGGTCTCCTTTCGCAGCGCTTCGCGCTCGATCTCCAACTGCATCACCTTGCGGGACACCTCATCGAGCTCGGCCGGCAGACTGTCAATCTCCGTGCGCAGGCGGGCGGCGGCTTCATCCATCAAATCGATCGCCTTGTCGGGCAGGAACCGATCGCCGATATAGCGGTGCGAGAGCTTGGCGGCTGCGACCAGAGCTGCGTCTTTGATGCGGACGCCATGGTGCCCCTCGTAACGCTCCTTGAGTCCGCGGAGGATCGAGACGGTGTTCTCCACGGACGGCTGGTCTACCACGATGGGCTGAAAGCGACGCTCCAGCGCGGCGTCCTTCTCGATATGTTTCCGGTATTCATCCAGGGTCGTGGCGCCGATCATGTGTAGTTCACCCCGGGCCAGCATCGGCTTCAGGAGATTGGCCGCATCCATGGCGCCCTCGGCTGCGCCCGCTCCCACGACCGTGTGCAGCTCGTCAATGAAGAGCAGCACCTGGCCTTGCGCGGCTTGAATCTCTTTGAGGACGGCCTTGAGCCGCTCTTCAAACTCGCCGCGAAACTTCGCGCCGGCCACCAGCGCACCCATGTCGAGCGCGACGACCCGTTTCTGTTTCAGTCCTTCGGGAACGTCTCCCTTGACGATGCGCTGCGCCAGTCCTTCGACGATGGCCGTTTTCCCAACACCGGGTTCGCCGATCAGGACCGGGTTGTTCTTGGTGCGGCGGGACAAGATCTGGATCGTTCGGCGGATTTCGTCGTCGCGCCCGATGACAGGGTCCAGCTTGCCTTGAGAAGCGAGTTTCGTCAGGTCACGGCCGTATTTTTCAAGAGACTGGTAGGTGCCTTCGGGATCCTGGCTGGTGACGCGTTGATTCCCGCGAACTTGCTGCAGCGCGGGAAGCAGCTTGTTACGTGTGAGGCCCAGTTTTCGAAAGATGCCTCCTTCTTCAACCATGGCCAGGAGAACATGCTCGACGCTGAGGTACTCGTCTTTGAGCCCCTGCATTTCCTGTTCGGCTTGCGTGAGGATACGGGACAGTCGGTTGGTCACATGGAGCTGGCCGGGGGCAGCGCCGGCGCCTTGAACCTGCGGCAGCTTGGCTAGGGCCTGTTCCGCGGCATTCTGAACAGCCGTTGCAGCTATGCCTGCCCGCTCAAAGAGGGGGGCAGTCATTCCGTCGGGCTGATCCAGTAATGCGAGCAGCAGATGCTCTGCGTCAATGCCCTGATGGCTGCGCCGCATCGCCTGGGCGGACGCAGCTTGCAGGGCATCCTGAAGCTTGAGGGTCATCCGATTGAGATCCATGTGTCGTTCCTAGTCCTTGTGAATCAATCGTTTACTCGTACGTGGAATGAGGACATAAGCATCCTTGAGGGGAAGTCAATTGGAATAACCGCCGGTTCACACGAAGTGCGATAGGGGAGCGGAGAACATATTAATTAAAAGGTATTCTCCGGCGGCGGCAATTGGGAGGGGCTTCGCCCGATGAGCCGCCGGCTCAACCGAAGGTTGGTATGGAGGGGAATCTAAGCCTACTGGAGGCAAAGTAACTATCCGCCCGCATTTGATCGAAGCGAGCGGATCAAGCGAAGCTTGGTGTGGAGCTGGCGAGAGGAATCGAACCTCCAACCAGCGGTTTACAAAACCGCTGCTCTGCCATTGAGCTACGCCAGCCCGGCAAAATATTCACACATTTCGTGCATTCCCGCAAGCGGGCAGGCTTGACGACATTCGCAGGGCAGTCTATGCTCCGCCCGTAGCAATCGTCCAACGAACCTCATCATGGAGAACCGTATGCGCTTATCTCGCGTCGTGTTGTGTCTGGGATTGACGTTCGCCGCCGGCTGTTCTTCGACCGAATGGGTCAATGTGAACAGCCCTCGGGCTGACTTTGCGACTGACTATCGGAAGTGCGAGGAAGAGGGTTACAACAATCCTAAATTTCAAGGCGGCATGAAGCTGATCTTACAGGAACACATCGATCGCTGCATGAATAAAATCGGCTGGCGCCTTCGGGAAAAGCGGGAGTAAACGGGTTGTGCCGGTCCTTCTCCGGACCCTGCGCCCATCGCGCAGCGCATTCCTGCCTTCGATCTTATTCGCATCCCCGACTTTT